>DAOTTI010000056.1:0-49648 GCA_034437795.1 Chloroflexota bacterium
GCGCCTGGCGCCCGTGCCGGCGCAGGGCCAGCTCGGCCATCTGCAGCAGCGGCCGCAGCACGTCCGCGTACTGCGGGGCGGCGGCCAGGCAGTCGTCCACGGAGACGCCGGCGCGCAGCCTGGCGATGGCCTCATCAAGGGCGGCCGGGAGCGCGGCGAGGTACCCGTCGGCTGCCCTGTCCGGCAGGGGCTGCGGGAGCGGAATGGTGCTCACGGCACTCCACCTCGCCTGGCAAACTGGCGCTGCAGGGCCTGCAAGGCCGCGTGCTGCAGGGCCTTCACCGCCCCCTCCGTCTTCCCAAGTATGGCCGCCACCTCGGCGTTCGACAATCCGCCGGCGAACTTGAGCGCAATCACCTGGCGCTGCAGCTCCGTCAACCGCTCCACGGCCTCGATCAGTCCTTGCCTGGTCAGCTTCTCCGCCAGGAGCGCCTCGGGATCGGCCTCGCGACGCCGGTCCGGCAGGGCCTCGTCCAGGGGCTCGCTGGCCCGCTTGCTGCGCCGGCGCAGGTAATCCACCAGCAGGTTGTGGGCGATCCGAAAGAGCCACGCCTGAAACGGCACGCCGGTCCAGCGGTACCCGCCGAGCGATTCCAGGGCCTTGAGGAAGACCTGCTCCGCCAGGTCCTCCGCCTCGGCCGCATTTCCCAGCTTGAAGGAGAGATAGCTATACACCTTGTCGAAGTATCGTTCGTAGAGCTGCCCGAAGCACGCCACATCGCCCGCCTGGGCAGCGCGGACCAGGTCCGCATCGCGCGCCGTGCTCGCCGCGGCGCCAATTGGGCCCGGCTCTGTTACGAGCTCTCGTGACCGGTGCGGCTCGGCCGGCGCGGCCACGGCGCGTTCATTAGGCATAACGTCAGCCAGTAGGATTCGATAGGAGCGGTGGCGTGACCGGCAAGGTGGGGCTCTCTGACCTATCCCCAGAGCGCAGTCTGTGGGACGACTTCATTGGCAATAACGCCGCCATAGGGTTCCTCCGTGCCTCGCTGGACCGCGGGCGGGTGGCGCACGCGTATCTCTTTACGGGACCCGACCACGTTGGCAAGCGCACCCTGGCGCTGACCTTTGCCGCCGCACTGCTCTGCGCGGCGCCCTGGAAGGCGGGGAGACCGTGCGGCCGGTGCAAGGCGTGTCTCCAGATCACTAAGCATACGCACCCGGACGTGCGGTTGGTCGAGCCGGAGCCCGGCCGGCGGGGCGTCACCATCGAGCAGGTCCGCCAGCTGGAGCACGCGGCCGGCCTGCGTCCCTATCAGATGGATCGAAAGGTCCTCATCCTCACAAACGTGGAGGCCATGCCGGAGGCCGCCGCCAACGCCCTGCTCAAGACGCTGGAGGAGCCTCCCGACGACACCATCCTGCTGCTCACAGCCAGCGACATCTCCCAGGTGCTGCCCACCATCGCCTCGCGCTGCCGCGAAGTGGCGCTCCGCCCCGTGCCGGCGGCGGACATCGAGGCCGCGCTGGCGGCACGGGGGGTGGAGGCGGAGCGGGCGGTGCTCCTGGCGCGCCTGGCCGGCGGCCGGCCGGGATGGGCGCTGACCGCGCTCGATGAGCCGGCCTGGCTGGAGAACCGTACCGAGCAGATCGAGCGGCTGGAGCGGCTCCTGGCGCGGCCACGCGTGGGCCGGCTGCCAGAGGCCGCCGCCTTCGGCGACGCGTCGTCGGCCAAGGCCGCACTGGAGGTGTGGCTGGGCTGGTGGCGTGACGCCCTCCTCGTCCAGCAGGGCTGCGGGGACCTGGTGACGAACGTGGATCGCATCGAAGCGCTGCGCCGGCTGGGCGCGTGCCACCCGCCGCACGTGCTGTGGCGCGCCCTCGCACGGGTGCAAGAGGCGCGCCAGCAGCTCGACGCCAACGTCAACGTGCGCCTGGCTGTGGAGGCCCTGCTCCTCGATCTGCCGGAGAGCACAGTTGCTACACTTAACCGTTCACGAGTCACCGAAGGAGAGTGAGCGACAGCTATGCCGATCTACGAGTACGAGTGTTCGGCCTGCAAAAGCCGCTTCGAACGGATGCAGCGGTTTTCCGATCCGCCGGTGACCGAGTGCCCGGAATGCGGCAGTGCGGTGCGGCGCGTGTTGTTCCCCGCCGGGATTGTGTTCAAGGGGTCGGGCTGGTACATCACGGATAGCCGGAAGCCGGCCCCTAGCGAGACCGACTCGTCGTCGAGCCTCAGCAAGAGCTCGTCAGAGAAGGCGGAGAGCACGTCCGAGAGCGCGACGGCATCATCGGCCAAATCGTAGCGGGTTATCGGTAGCGAGCCGGCGCGGGCAGCGAGGCGCCCTGGCGCGCCCTGCGCTTGCTCCTACCTGGGAGCAACGGTGGAACGGCGTCCGGTCGAGCGCGTGCGTGGCACGCAGGATTGCTGGCCGCATGATGCGCGGCAGCTGGATGCCATCCGGCGCCGGCTGGAGGCGACCTTCGAATCCTTCGGCTACCGCCGGATCGAGGTACCCGTGCTGGAGCCGACGGAGCTCCACCTGCGGAAGTCCGGGCTGGAGATCATCTCCAAGCTCTATGCCTTCGAGGATCAGGCGGGGCGCCACCTGTGCCTGCGGCCGGAGCTGACCGCCTCCATTGTGCGCGCCTACGTCGCCCAGCCGGCGCCTCGCCTGCCGCTCAAGGTGTTCAGCAGCGGCCCCGTCTTCCGGTACGAGCGCCCGTCCAAGGGGCGCTACCGGCAGTTCACCCACGCCGACGCCGAGCTGATCGGCGCCGCCGGGCCCCTGGCCGACGCGGAGATCATCGTCCTGGCTACGCGCGCGCTCCAGGCGGCCGGCGTGAGCCACTACACGGTGACCATTGGGCACGTGGGGATCCTGGCCGACCTGCTGGCGCGGCTGGGATTGACAGGGCGGCTGCGCAGCTTCCTGCTGGAGAGCCTGGAGGACGTGCGCCGCCACGGGCTGGCCAGCGTGCGCGCCCGTCTGCAGGAGCTGGATCCGGAGCTGTTTGAGCGGGCGGATGCGGCCGCGGCTCTGGGGAGCGACGCGACCGACGAGGGGCAGGTGCGGGCAGCGATCGCCGGCTTCTTTTCCGAGCTGGGCACGGAGGCCCTGGGCCGGCGCAGTGAGGCGGACGTGGTGGAGCGCATGCTCCGCAAGCGCTTTGCCGCTGGCGCCAACGCGCGGGCCGTGGAGCGGGCCTTTGGCTTCATCGAGCGCCTGGGGGCGCTCCACGGCGGGCCGGAGGCGGTGCTCCAGGACGGCCGCGCGCTCCTGGCGGAGTATGGCCTGGACGACGCCCCCTTGCAGCAGCTGGCCAGGACCGTCGAGCTACTGGTGGACCTGGGCGTGGATCCCGCTCGCGTGCACCTTGACCTGGGGCTGAGCCGAGGCCTGCAGTACTACACGGGCATGGTCTTTGAGATCCACCACGCCGGACTGGGAAGCGAGAGCCAGCTGTGCGGCGGCGGGCGGTACGACGATCTGGTGCGCGCGCTGGGCGGGCGCCAATCGGTACCGGCGCTGGGGTTCGCCTTCGGTGTGGAGCGGGTCAAGCTGGCGCTGGAGGCGGAGGCCAAGACGCTGGCCGTGCCGCCGGCGCCGTTCGTCTTCGTCGTGGCCGCCTCGCCGACCCAGAGCGCGGCCGCGGGGCGGGCAGCCCTGGCCTTCCGCGAGGCCGGTGTCGCTGCCGACCTGGAAGTGAGCCGCCGGCCGCTGCGGGCCAGCCTGGCCTACGCTGATAAGGAGGGGTTCCCATACGTCGCCATCGTCGGCGAGCTAGAGGCGCGCGACGGTACGGTCCGATTGCGCGAGATGGCCGGGGGCGAGGAGCGGGTGCTTCCGCTGGCCGACGCCGCGGCCTGGCTGATGGCGCAGCCCATCCTCCACCCCGAGGCGGGCCGTGCGGCGCCGGCCATCCAGCACCAGGTGCCACCGGCCGCAGCGCGGACGCCGGCCCTGCGGCCGGCCGCAGGAGGCACCCATGGCGCGTAACGGGTCAGAAGGGGTGGTTCGGGATGGCGCGGCCCTGCGCCTGGAGCAGCAGGCAGGAGGCGCCCATGGCGCCTAACGGGCCGGTGAGAGCAGTTGCGGGACGCGGCGATGGCGGGTAACGGACCGGTGCGGCGCGGCGCCCTGAGCCTGCCCGCGCGCGGGCGTCTGGACGCCGAAGTCCTGCGTTTTGGCGTGCCCCAGCGCGGGCGCATCGGCGAGCAGGCCTTGCCGTTCCTGGAATCTTGCGGGCTCAGAGTACGGAAGGAGAGCGAGCGCCAGCTGACGGCCGGCATCGATGGCCTGCCCGGCGTGACGGTGATCCTGCAGCGAGCAGAGGACATCCTGCGCCAGGTGGCCGACGGCAAGGCCGACATTGGCATCACCGGCATGGACATCGTCCACGAGGTGCTGGGCGAGCGCGGCGACGTGGTGGTCCTCCACGACAACCTGGGCTTCTCCGCCTCCGAGCTGGTAGTGGCCGTGCCCGATAGCTGGATCGACGTGTCCACCGTCGCCGACCTGGCGGACGTGGCCATTGAGATGCGAGAGCGGGGCGATGAGCTGCGCGTGGCCACCAGCTTCCCCAACCTGGCGCGGCGCTTCTTCTATGCCCACGGCATCACCCATTTCTCGTTCGTGCAGCTGACCGGGGGCGTGGAGGCGGCGCCGGGGGTGGGGTTCGCCGACGTGGTGGTCGACGTCACGTCCACTGGCACCACGCTCAAGGAGAACCGCCTGAAGGTGCTGCGCAATGGGACCGTCTTCCAGTCGCACGCCTGCCTGGTCGGCAACCGGCGGGCCCTGGCGGAGCACCGCGAGAAGCGGGAGCTGACCCGCCGCATCCTGGAGCTGATCGAGGCCCGCCTGCGGGCGCAGGAGTACTTCTCCATCACCGCCAATCTGCAAGGCGCCTCGGAGCGTGACGTGGCCCGTGCGCTGCTGCAATCGCCGGCGACGCATGGCCGGCGGGGCCCGACGGTGGCCCGCGTCTACACAGAGGAGGACCTGGTGCGGGCAGGAAGCGGTGAGCCGGGCTGGTTCGCAGCCACGATCATCGTCGGCGCTGCCGATCTGCAGGCGGCGGTGGACCATCTGCGCGCCGTCGGCGGGTCGGGGATCTCGGTGGTCCCCCTGCGCTACCTCTTCAACCAGCGCTCGGAGCGGTATGAGGCCATGCTGGTGGAGCTTGGCCTCCGGCCCGCCCCCGCCCCGCCGGCCGGCGAGGGGAAGGGAGCCACGGGGGCGACGTCCGCGGCTGAGCGCCTAGCGCCCTCGTGACGCCACCGACGCCGAAAGCACTGCACCGTGAAGGCCGAATGCCCGACCTCTTTTTCCGCTGCCCAAGCTGAACGCCATCCGTGCTGTAAGGTGAACGCTGGACGCCAAAGTTGGAAGACCGGCAGCCTGGTACCGTGAGCCTGCCCCCAGACGCTCCCCAGACAGCCACTGCTGCTGCCCCGGCCCTGCGCATCGTCCGCGCGGGGACGACGGAGGCGGCCGCCCTGCTCAGGCGCATCCCGTTGGATGAGCTGGCGACCGATCCGCGCGTGGCGGCGCGCACGGCAGAGGTCTTTGGCGTGCCTCTGACGCCGGAGCAGTTCGTCGAGCGGGTGCGCGCCGAGGTGCGGGCCCGGGGTGACGCGGCCCTGCGCGAGCTGTCACAGAAGCTGGAGGGTGTCGTGCCCGAGCGCTTCGAGACCAGCCGCGCGGAGATCGATGAGGCCTACCGGCGCGTGCCGGCGCAGCTGGTGGCCGACCTGCGCCGAGCGGCCGACCGCGTGGCGGCCTTCCATCGCCAGCAGCCGCGCCAGAGCTGGCTGGACTACGGCGAGGGCCTCGGCCAGATGGTGCTTCCCCTGGAGCGGGTTGGCCTGTACGCGCCGGCCGGCCGCGCCGCCTACCCGTCCTCGCTGCTGATGGCCGCCGTGCCGGCTCGCGTGGCTGGCGTGGATGAGATCATCGTCTGCACGCCGCCGCAGGCCGATGGGCGCCAGCATCCGGCCATCCTGGTGGCGGCGGACGTCGCTGGCGTGGACCGCATCTTCAAGCTGGGTGGCGCGCAGGCGATCATGGCCATGGCCTACGGCACGGAGAGTGTGCCGCGGGTGGACAAGATCCTCGGCCCGGGCAACATCTTCGTCGTCCTGGCCAAGCGGCGCGTGTTCGGCGCCGTGGCCATCGACCAGCTGCCGGGGCCGACGGAGACGCTGGTCCTGGCGGATGACTCGGCCGATGCGGAGGAGGTGGCGGCCGACCTGCTGGCTCAGGCGGAGCACGACCCCCTGGCCTCTCCGCTGCTGATCACCACGTCCCAGGCCCTGGCAGAGGCCGTCCGGCAGGCGATCGAGCGCCACCTGGAGACGCTGCCGACGGCGGACACGGCGCGGGCCGCGCTCACCACCCGAGGCGGGGCCGTGGTCGTGGGTTCCATCGAGCAGGGGCTGGCGCTGGCCAATCAGTACGCGCCGGAGCACCTCTGCCTGCTGGTCCGCGAGCCGTGGTCGTACGTCGGTCGGGTCCGGCACGCCGGCGGGGTGTTCGTGGGGAGCAGCTCACCCGAGGCGGCAGGCGATTACGTGGCCGGCCCCAGCCACATCATGCCGACGGCCCAGACCGCTCGCTTTTCCTCGCCGCTCTCAGTGGCCGACTTTATGAAGATCATCAGCGTGGTGGGGCTGAGCCGGCAGCGACTGGCGGAGCTAGGCCCCGTCGCGGCGCGCCTGGCCCGCGCCGAAGGCCTGGAGGCCCATGCGCGGGCCGTGGAGGTGCGCCTCTCCGCGAGGGCGCGCGCGGGCGAAGAGCGCGAAGATGCAGGGGCGAGCCGCCAGGCCATGCCTGCTAGCGGGTAATGTCCCAGCATGTCCGCGCCACCGCGACGGGATGCAGGGAGCGAGCCGCGAGGCCATGCCTGCTTGGCTGGATCCTTCGTGAGCGGAGCCCTCACCCTCTCCCTCTGGGAGAGGGGACGCATCGCCGGCCGTGAATAACCCAGGCTAGGCCAGGCTAGCGGCTGAAGAGGATGTGGAGCACGTCCCCGTCCTGGACGACGTAATTCCGGCCTTCCTGGCGCAGTAGGCCCCGCTTACGAGCCTCGGCCATGCTCCCCGCGGCCATCAGGTCGTCGAAGGCCACGACCTCGGCGCGGATGAAGCCCTTCTCCATGTCGCTGTGGACCACGCCGGCGGCCTGAGGCGCCCTGGTCCCGCGTGGCACCGCCCAGGCCCGCACCTCCTCGTCCCCGGCGGTGAAGAATGAGATCAGCCCGGTCAGCTCGTAGGAGCGCCGGATTACGCGGCCGGCGGCCAGCTCGGTAATGCCCAGGTCGGCCATGAAGGACCGCGCGTCATCCGGCTCGAGCTGGGCCAGCTCCATCTCCAGCTTGGCGCACAGCGAGGCCACGGCCGTGTGCCGGTGGGGATAGGCGCCCGCCACCCTGGCCTCGATCTGCGGCGCCTGCGCGAGCTGGTCTTCACCCAGGTTGATGGCCAGCAGCACCGGCTTTCGGGAGAGGAACTGATAGCCGCGGATGGCGCGCTCCTGTTCGTCGCTCAGCTCCAGGTCGCGAATGGGCGTCCCCGCCTCCAGCGCCGCCTGAAGACGGTGGAAGAACTCCATCTCGGCCTCAAGGGGCGCCCGCTCGCCGGCGCGGGTGCGCTTCAGGTCCGCCTCCAGGCGCTGCAGGCGGCGCTCCACGATCCCCAGGTCAGCCAGGATCAGCTCCAGTTGCACCTTCTCGGCGTCCGCCACCGGATCGATCGGGCCGTCGTGCGGCACGGTCGCGTCCTCAAAGGCGCGCACGACCTGCAGCAGGGCGTCCATCGTGCGCAGGGTGCCCACCCAGGCCGCCTCGCCCTTGTCGCGGCTGCCGAAGCCGGCTCCGGGGAAGTCGACGTACGTTACCTCGGCGTGGGTGACCTTCCTGGGCCGGAACATCGCCGCCAGCCGGTCCACTCGCGTGTCGGGGACCTTGACCACCGCCACGTGCGTCTCCTGGCCGTGGCCGCCTCCCGCCGCCAGCGGCGCCTGGCCGCCGGTCAGGGCCCTGAAGACGGTGGTCTTGCCACTAAAGGGCAGACCGATGATGCCCAGTTGCATGGGTGTGAATGAGTGTGGAGCCGCGCCCCAGCCCCTTGCCTGCGCTCGGGGCCCGCGTCTGCACCCGCAGAGCGCGCGAACCAGGCGCAGGCGAACGAGGAACGGCTTGCTCGGGTCGTTAGCGAATGGTATCCAGGATCAGCGGCGGTACGTCTACCGGCCCATCGCTCCATCGAAAGGCGGCGAGGACGCTGGCGCCAATCGCCCCCGGTGAGCCGCCGGCGCGCTCCTTCTGGAGGGCATCCCGCTGGAGGCGGGGCGCCTGAGCGGGGAGGACGGCCCCAGCCTGCTCCGGCGCCGGTTCAAAGTCTACCTCAACCGGCTCTCGGGAGTGGAGCGTGAACAGGGGCGTGCCCCGGTTGACGTAATCGCCGGTCTTGGCGTGGAGGACTAGGCCGACGGCGGGATCGATGGGCTCGCCCTTGGCCGCGCGCCCGGCGCCAAGCTGCATCGCGGCCAGTCCGCAGGCCAGGGCATCAATCCCGGCGACGTAGCCGGAGCGCGGGGCCGGCACATCGACTACGTAGGGCGCCCGCGGCAGGCGACTGAGGTCATCGAGACAGGCCGGATCGCCGCCGAGCCCGGCGACGAGGTCCGCCAGCTTCTGAAAGGCCGTGCTATCGTCGATGGTGCGGGTGAGGCGCTGGCGCGCCCCGGCCGGCGACGACGCTGCGCCGGCGGCGGCCATTACCTCGCTGCCCAGCGTGAGGCACAGCTCGAGCAGGTCGCGCGGGCCACGACCGCGAAGCGTCTCGATCGCCTCCACCACCTCGAGCGCGTTGCCAATGGCCCGGCCCAGGGGCTGGTCCATCTGGCTGATGACCGCCACTGTCCGTAGGCCCACGCTGCGTCCCAGGTCGACCATGGCTCGAGCCAGAGTGCGGGCGGCGGTGAGGTCCTTCATGAAGGCCCCCGCGCCGGCCTTGACGTCCAGGACCACCGTGCCGGCACCGGTAGCGATCTTCTTGCTCATCACGGAGCTGGCGATGAGCGGGATCGACTCCACGGTTGCGGTCACGTCCCGCAGGGCATAGAGCCGCCCGTCGCCGGGGGCCAGGTCCGGGGATTGGGCGGCGATGGCGATCCCGCGCTGGCGCACCGCCGCCACGAACCGGTCCGCGTCGATCGTGGTCACCACGCCCGGAATGGACTCCAGCTTGTCGATCGTGCCGCCGGTATGGCCCAGGCCGCGCCCAGACATCTTGGCGACGGCCAGACCGGCGGCCGCCAGCATCGGCGCCAGCACGAGGGTAGTCTTATCTCCCACCCCGCCCGTGCTGTGCTTATCCACCACCGGCCGGTCGAAGTCCTTGAACGAGAGCATGCGCCCGCTCTCGGCCAGGGTGAGGGTGAGGGCGCGGGTCTCGTCGGCGTCTAGCCCGCGCCAGCAGACCGCCATCAGCCAGGCGGCGATCTGGTAATCAGGGATCTCGTCCCGCAGATAGCCGCCGATCAGCCAGCGGATCTCGTCCTCCGTATGGCGCCCGTCGTCACGTTTGCGGGCGATCAGGTCCACGGCACGCATCCGATCGGTCCCTCGTTGCGGCAGCCACGCTCAGGGATTGGCCGGCGCGTCCCGTCGCCTGGCCCGGGCCGGCCTGCCGGGGGCCGGAGCCATTGAGTGCTCGGCAGTCCATCTGACACTGGCAGGGCCATGCAAGGCGCAGGCGAGACGCGGCGTTCCTTCGGCAAAGGCTCCCTAAGCCGGCGGCGAAACGCCTTCTTCGAGGGCAATGAGGCGCACCAGATCAGCACGGGTAATCAGGCCGGCCAGCTTGTCACCACGGACGACGACGACCGGATCGATGTTGTCCTCCGCCATCCGCGTGGCAACGTCCTCGAGGGGCGTCTCCGGGTCCACGGTGTAGGGCTCGGTGGTCATGACTTCGGCCGCGGTGCGGCCGGTGATGCGCCGGAAGTCCTCACGGAAGTGCCGCTCCCCCCGCAGCGGAATGATGCCTCCCAGGAGGTTGAGATAAAAGGGGAGGTGGATGTGGGCGTGACGCTCGATCAGGTCGCTCTGCGTGACCACGCCGATCAGCTCGCCGGTCGGGGTGACCACCGGCACGCCGCTCAGGTGGCGCTCGAGCAGGAGCCGGGCCACCTCGCCCACCGGGGTGTCGGGGGAGACCGTTGGCGGGCTGGGGTCCATCAGGTCGGCGGCGGTGCGCACCGCGGGCGGTGACGGCCGGCGGGGCGAGGCGGCGTCGGTCATCCTGGAAGGAGTATAGCCGGAACCGGCGCGCCGTCTGCACCGCCGTTCGGCCGCGGCTTGCCGGCATGGACCTGAGGCGCTCCCCGGAGGCGGATGGCAGGCTGCACGTCGACTATCGTTTAGCCCGGGTTCGCCAGCGGAGCCCTCACCCTGCGCCTCTCCCACGCGCAGAGGGAGCAGATCGCCGCCGCTGGCCGGCAGAGGGTCAGACGGCCGCGCCGTTCAGCGCTGGCGCCCCGTCGCTCTCAGGGATCTCTGGCCCGAGCACGGGCAGGGCGAAGGTGAACGTCGCCCCCACACTGCCAGGGGTGCGGGCCTCCAGCCACAGGCGCCCGCCATGGCGGGCGATAATCTCGCGGGCGATGTAGAGCCCGACCCCCAGGCCGCTATGGCCGCGGTGGGGCTGCTGTGAGCCCTGGCCCTGGTAGAAGCGCTCGAAAATGCGGCTGCGGTCCACGTCCGCGACGCCTCGCCCGCGGTCGCTGACCGAAACGAGCGCCCATCCGCCGACGCCGTCCAGTGCGCCTGCGCCGGTGGCGCCGCCCGCGCTGGGCGCCGGCCGGTCCATCTCCGCCGCGGGCGGCAGGCGGTCCGCCCCCTGAACGCGGACGACCACCTCACCGCCAGGGGGAGAGAAGCGGATGGCGTTCTGGAGCAGGTTGATGAGCACCTGCTCGACGCGTCGCCGGTCGGCGCGCACCACGACCCCCGGCCTTCCCTCGACACGCAGGCGCACATCTCGGGCCGTCAGCTGCAGGCCCTCCACCACCCGCAGGGCCAGCTCGGTGAGGTCCACGCGGCTGATCTCCAGGGGGAAGAGGCCCGCGTCCAGACGTTGCAGGTCCAGGAGCTGCTCCACCATGCTCAGCAGGCGCTCCGCCTGGTCGTCGATGCGCTGGAGCAGCGCCACCTCGTCGGTGCGCTGCGCCTTGCGGGCGCGCTCCATCAGCACCTCGGCGTAGGCGCGCATCACCGCCACCGGCGTCTTCAACTCGTGGGTGACGATGCCCAGCAGCTCCTGGCGGGCAGCGGCCTGGGCCCGCTGGCGCTCCACGATCCGCTGGAGCTGCGTCAGTTCGGCGCGCTCGATCAGCAGGCCGATCCGCGCCGCCAGGATCACGAGGAAGGCCAGGTCCTCGTCGTCAAGCGGGCGGGGCCGGCTGCTGGCGATGAACAAGACCCCCCGCGCCTCGCTCTCGACGAAGATCGGCGCCGCTATCAGGGAGGTGGCGCCAAGCTGGTCGAGCAGGCGCTGCCCATCCGGATCAAGGGTCGAGCGATCCAGCCGGTAGGGCTGGCTCTCATGGAAGACGCGGCTAAAGACCGTCTCGTCGAGCGGGTCGCCGGCCACCAGCGTCTCCGGCGCCTCTGGACCGTTCCCGCCGGCGCGCGCCAGGCCGCAGCGCAAAAGCCGGTTACGGGTTCGATCAAACAGGAGGATCCCTGTGACGCTGACACCCAGTCCGGCCAGAATGCTGTTGATCATCTCGGCCAGGTGCTGCATTGAGGCGCACAGGCCGGCGGGCTCGCCGGTGTCGTCCGGTGAGACGGCTTGCCGCCCTGGGCCTCGTTCGGCGGCCGGCGGGCCCTGGACCTGCGGCGGGGCCTCCAGGGCCAGGTTCGGCAGCGTCGCCAGGTTCAGCAGCAGCTCATTCCGGAGCGCCCGCCGCCGTTCCGCGTCGAGCTGCGCCGACAGCGCCTCGATGGTGCTGGCCAGATCGGCCGCCTCAAGATGGTTGTCACGACGCGCTGACATGCTCACGAGTGTGCTGCGTCCCCTCCCAATTGTGCGACCATGGCCGCGCGACGCTGGCCGCCGGCACAGGCTTATGCAGCGCTGGCAGCGCCACTGTGCGCCGGCGGCCCCCCATGACCTACTGGTGTGTCCGGCCGGATCGCCGTGGCGCCAGCGAAGGAGGCGCTGCTCCGCTCACGCCACCTGTCCCGCGACACCGTCTTGGAGAATTCACGAGCGGAGCCCTGACCATCGCTCGCGCCCAGAGAGAAAGGGAAGCATCGCTGGCCCTGAATACGCCAGGCAAGTGCTCGGTCAATCGCCATCTACAGTGTTCTCGGGTGCGCATAGAACGTTCGAAGCAGCGACCACAGCGCACCTCGCCCCCTTCGGCCGGGGCCGCGCCGCACCGGGGGAGGGCAGCCCTCACCCCTGGCCCCTCTCCAGCACGCGGGAGAAGGGGAATAAGAGCCACGGCCGGGAGGCTGGACCCGACCGCCCACGCTCCGGGTCGGAGCGTGGGGACGACGGCCACCGCCTGGCGCCATCCGGATCCTTGGCGCACGCCCAGCGTTCTCCAATTCGCCTCTTCTCCTCGCCATCCGGCAGTTGGTGGTTGACAGAGGATAAGGTAACCGTGCGCGGCGCGACCGCTCCAGTGGAGCCCTCGCCCCATCCCTCCCCCTTTGACGCCGGCCATGGACGATCCGGGTCAGGCACGCGCCGAGGACTGGCCGGATGGCTGTGGCGCGGCATCGCGCATGGCGGCGCCGCTGCCTGGCTCGGCCGCCGGCGGGCCAGGGGTTGACGAGCGCCCGTTGGACGAGAACTCGTCGGCGCCGCCAGCGCCGCCTCCGGCCCCGGCGTTGCGCAGCCGGTTACGCCGGTAATCGACGAAGCGATACCCCAGGCCCTTCTCCGTCAGGATGTAGCGCGGGCGCGACGGGTCCGGCTCGATCTTCTGGCGCAGATAGCTCACGTACAGCCGCACGTAATGATCCTCGTCGCGGTACTCCCAGCCCCACACTTTGGTGAGCAGGCTCTCGAACGTCATCACCCGGCCGGGGTTGCTGGCCAGGTGGTAGAGCAGCCGGTGCTCCGTCGGCGTGAGGGAGACCTTCTTGCCGCCGGCCCAGACCTCATTCCGATCGAAGTCGATGCGCAGGTAGTCATCCACGACCAGCTCGGTCTTCGGCAGGTGGGCCGGCTGCTCGGCGCGCCGCAGGACGGCGGCGATGCGCGCGGCCAGCTCGCGCTGGCTGAAGGGCTTCGTGACGTAGTCATCGGCCCCCAAGCGCAGGCCGCGAACCTTATCGTGCTCCTCCCCCTGCACCGTGAGCATGATCACGGGGACGTTCGACGCCTCGCGGATGCGCTCCAGCACCTCAAACCCGTCCATCTCCGGCATCCGCACGTCCAGGACGACCAGGTCCGGCAGCTTGGTGCGCACCGCCTCCAGCGCTTCACGCCCATTCTCGGCGATAAAGACGGTATAGCCGAGGTCTTCCAGGTAGAGCTGCACGGCCCGCAGCAGGTCGGGCTCGTCGTCCACCACCAGGATACGGCGGGACCCCGTCGGGGCGGCAGGCGCCCCGCCGGCCGCGGTCGATGACGTGGCCGGTCTCATCTGGTTCACAGCGGGCCTCCCTTCAACGAGGTGCAGGTCATAAGGCGCACACTGGCAATTTCATCTCTTGGCCCAAGTGTGCGGTATCCGTGTAAGAACCGTACAGGAACCGCACCGGCGGGCTGTAGGAGCATCCCATCCGTTAGGCGCCGGCAGGCCAGGCCATTAGCCAGGCGCCGAAGGGCCGCCGGCCTGCATTCTCCACCAGCGGTGCCCTTACCCCCGCCCTCTCCCAAAGGCGGAGGGAACGCCACCCAGCCGTGAATACTCCAGGGCAGCCAGGGGAGAAAGCAACAGCCGGGCCGATACACGCCCGGCTGTGCCCGGCGTTCTCCCCTGCGTGGGAACCGGTACGACCGGCCGCTCGCGGTACGATCGGCCTTACCTGCGCCCCCTCCCCTGCGCCGCCTCGCCGCCGTGGATCACCTTGATCTGGCGCGCCTTGGCGGCCTCCGCCTTTGGCAGGGTGATGCGAAGGATGCCGTCGGTGTATTCGGCGGACGCCTTGTTCGTGTCGACCGGCGCGCTCAAGGTCAGCTGGCGCCGGAACTCACCGTAGGGCAGCTCCTGCACCAGCGGCCGCCAGTGCTCCGGCACGGCACGCTTCGTCTGGCCGCTGATAGTCAGCACGCTGTCCTGAACGGTGATGTCGAGCGCGTTGGGATCGCAGCCGGGGAGATAGCAGTGGACGTAGAAGTTGTCGTTGTCCTCGTACACGTCCCAGGCAAGGGCGCGGGTCTCCCAGCCGGCAAACATCGGCGTAAACGCGCTCTCAAAGAGCCGGTCCATCATCTGCCGGAGCGGAACGAACTCCCGCCCAAACTCCGCCATGGGACTTGGCCGCCGTGTGACCTCCAGTGCCATTGCAGGGAACCTCCTTTCCTGACACGACCTTCCTGAAAGCGCGGATGACGCTTGTTGCTGACTGTCTCACGGGGTGTTCGCTGCGGGCCCGGCCGACGCCGGCAAGCGCCATGCCGCGCCCGACACGCGCTCACCACATCCACGCACTTGCAGCGTCCGCCTGCGGCGTAAGAACGGCATAAGAGCGGCGGAAGATGCCTGTTTGAACTGTCAGAAGCCTGCGTCGGGCCGGCATCAGGCCGCCTTCGCTGGCGTCGCTGGCGTCATGGGCGCGACGGGCGCCACCGGCGGAGGCTCCGGCACGGCCCGTGTCGCGGCCGGCGCCGGAGCCTCCGCGCTGACCACGGCGCCGTTGTCCACCGCGCGCACGCCCGGCACGGAGCGGGCCAGCTCGGTGGCCTTCTGGCGCGCTGCCTCCGACGGCACCGTTCCGTCGAGGCGAACGGTCCCCAGATAGCAGGAGACGCGCAGATGGGCCAGCCGAGTCTCGTCGTCCCGCGTTAGCGCGTCGGCCACCCGGTAGGTCAGGGTGTCATCGTCATAGAGGGCGTTGCGCACGTCCAGCACGCCGGGCACGGAGCGGGCGGCCGCTTCCGCCAGGCGCCGGTGCTCTTTGTTGCGTACGTGGCCGGAGAGCTCGACGATCCCATCCTTGACGTCCACCTGGATGGCCAGGCGGAATGGCCGCAGTACGCTGACCTGCTCGATCGCGGCCAGGACGTCCTCGCGAATGTCCACGTCGGCGCGCAGGGGCGGGCAGCCGGCGAACGTATCACGCGTGGCCGCGACGCGGATCTGGTCGGGCGCGACGTCTCGCACCCAGGCTGCGGGGACCAGGCGTGTCACTGCCCCCAGGCCGAAGAAGCCGGGGAAGCGAACGAGCAGGTAGGCCGGCTGCCGCGTGGCAGGATCGTAGCGGATGCCCTCCAGCTTGCCCAGCGGTCGCCCGTCCGATCCGACGACCGCCATGCCGGGGGCATATAGCGCGGGCGCAGGCTCGGCGGCGCCGGCCTGCACGCGTTCGGCTGGATGGGACCACGGCCCCAGCCGCGGGAGCAAGCGGGTAGCCATCGCTCTTCCCTCCCTCAGTGCGGGTTGTGCTATGCAGTCTCAAGGAGAAGACTAGGTTCCACAGTAAGGCAGGCGCGCCGGAAGTGGATCCGGGCTGCTGGTTACAGGATGAACTGAGCGCGTAAGAACGGCGTAGGAGGTAGCGGAGGGACTGTGAAGCGGCGCGCGGGAGCGCCGACGTGGGCGCGCATTTCTGAGTACCATTGACCGGACCGTGCTCGCAACGGTGCCGGCAGCAACCGTGCCGGCTGGGGGCGTGCCCGAAAGATCCGGATGCTGGCCTGATACCTGCGGGAGAAGGGCCGAAGCGCAATGAGCCCGCTCGACCTGCTCTGGCTGTTCTTCATCCTGTCCGCGCTCCAGCCACTGATCCGCCAGCGCTGGCTGGAGGGGCAGCGCCTGCGGTTGATCCAGAAGCTGGAGCGCCAGCGGGGCAGCCGCGTGATTACCCTCATCCACCGCCAGGAGGCCATGGCCTTGCTCGGCTTCCCCATCGCGCGCTTCATCGACATCGAGGACTCGGAGGCCATCCTGCGAGCGATCCGGCTCACGCCCACGGAGATGCCGATCGACCTGATCGTGCACACGCCGGGCGGGATCGTGCTGGCCGCCGAGCAGATCGCCCGCGCCCTGATCCGGCATCAGGGGCGCGTGACCGTCTTCGTTCCCCACTACGCCATGTCCGGCGGGACCCTCATTGCGCTGGCGGGGGACGAGATCCGTATGGACGAGCATGCCGTGCTCGGGCCGCTCGATCCGCAGCTGGGCCAGTTCCCTGCTGCCTCGATCCTGGCCGCCACGGAGCAGAAGCCGGCAGCCGAGATTGACGATGAGACCCTGATCCTGGCCGACCTCGCCCGCAAGGCCCTGCGCCAGGTCGGGGAGACGGTGAGCGAGATCCTGCAGGGCAACGGCATGCCGGCCAAGCAAGCGGCCGAGATTTCGCAGGCGCTAACCTGTGGCCAGTGGACCCACGATTACCCGATTACGCTTGATGAGGCGCGGCGCCTTGGGCTACCGGTGGAGGTGGTACTGCCGCCGGAGATCTATGCCCTGATGGAGCTCTACCCGCAGCCGGGGCAGCGCCGGCCATCGGTCACCTACGTGCCTGTGCCGTACCGGCGGGCGCCGGCCGGCCCAGCCACACCGGCGCCGCGTCCTGTGTCGCCCCAGCAGCGCCAATCGAGCGGGTGGGGCGCGTAGATTGTCCGTCGTCGCTGGTCGCCGCTTGAGAGGCCGAGGAGAGATGCGCTCCTACCCGCAGCTGCTGATCCTTGCCTTGCTCCTGGTGGGGCTGGCGTGGGCCTTCTGGTTCACCCAGCTGGTGAGCGTCTCGCTGGCCAAGCTGGGTCTTTCGCCGGAGGCGGCCCTGCTCGTGCTGCTCCTGTCGCTGTTCGGGGGTTACGTCAACATTCCCATCAGCCGGCGGCGCGTGCGCCGGCCGTGGCCTGATCCCTGGCGCGTGCACTGGCCGTGGGAGCTGCGCGGCTCGCGGGCCGAGCCCTGGTGGGGGGATCTGCCGCCGCTGGCGCGCCTGCTCTTTTACGAGCCTCCGGTGGTGCGGGAGCAGGTGATTGCCGTCAACCTGGGCGGCGCCGTGGTCCCCCTCCTGATGGGCATCTACCTGCTCCCTCGCGCTCCGCTCCTGCCTGTAATTGGGGCCACGGCGGGGGTGGCGCTGGTGTGCTACGCCGTGGCGCGGCCGGCCTGGCCCTTCGGGATCGTCGTCCCGACCTTTGTGCCGCCGCTGGCCGCCGCCGCCCTGGCGTTGCTGCTGGCGCCGGAGCATGCCCCGCCGGTGGCGTACATCGCCGGCACGCTGGGCACGCTTATCGGCGCCGATCTGCTCCATCTCCCTGAGCTGCGCCGGTTCGACGCCCAGCTCCTGAGCATCGGGGGCGCGGGCGTGCATGACGCCATCTTCTTCGCCGGCCTCGTGGCCGTCCTGCTTGCCTGATCAACCGACGGTCCGGCCCGGCGCGGCCAGCTCCCAGCCCGATACAGGATTGTGGCCGATCCCGTGCGTGAGAGGCGCCCGCCTTCTCCAAGCCGACTTTCTTACACGAATGGAGCCCTCACCCTACCCCTCTCCCATAGGGTGCGGGGACTTCTCGTTCGCCGGGCGTAATGGAGGCTGGCCAGCAACCGAATGGACGCCACAGATCAGGACGCGATCAAGAGATCAATAACAAGCGTGGCCCCCGGGCTGGGGGCCACGCACGCCGCATACGCTGGCGAGGCGGCGGAGGCTCCGGATCAGGCGGCCTGCTTGGCGTGCTCGGCCCGGCCACCGGTGTGGACCTTGATCGCCTTGGCCTTGGCCGACTCCGCCTTCGGCAGGGTGATGGTCAGGATGCCGTCCTGATAGCTGGCCTCAGCCTGACCCGGCTCGACCGCGTAGTCCAGCGTCACCTGGCGCCGGAACTGGCCCTGGCCGATCTCCTGGAAGACCGGCCGCGCGCCCTCCGGAGCCGGGCTCTTCCACTCGCCGCTGATGATCAGGATGTTGTCCTGCACCGAGACGTTCACCGCGTTCGGGTCGACGCCGGGCAGCAGGCAATGGACGATGTAGCGCTCATTGTCCTCGTAGACGTCCATCGGGCAGCCTGCCGCCGGGCCACCCCGCCAGTCGAACCAGAAGGACGGCGTGAACGCGGTCTCGAGCAGGCGGTCCATCAGCGTGCGCAGGGGCACGAACCCGCGGCCGAGCTCCGTGCCTGCCAATGGACGACGCATCAGCTCAAGTGCCATCGCTCATCACCTCCTTTCCATCTGAGTTACCGCATCGAGGCGGATTTCCGGCATGGATCGTGCCCCACCGTCGCAAGACGAGCGTAAGAGACGTGCCAGAAAGGTGGAAAACTTCCGCCGCAGGCCCATCAGAATGGGGGGCACCGGCGGCGGGACTGGTGGAGCGAGTAGGGAGTAGCGGGTCCGCCTCGCCCAGGGTCCTCGCCGGCGGTGGGGCGACCGGAGGGAGAAGGAACAGGTCGCCGGCGGCAGGTAGCCGGGGCTGGCCTGACCTGCTTTACGGCCGGTGAGAATTCCCGCTCCCGCAGGGAGCAGGTTAGGGTGAGGGCCCCGCTTGCGACTATTCCGGGCTAGCGCAGGGCGTGGAGGCGTTTAAGGGTTTGGGGCAGTAACTCCACTAGGGAGGAGACGGGCAGGCCGGCGGCCCCGTGCTGCCGGCGCCACAGTTCGGCCGCCAGACCGTGCACGAAGGAGCCGGCCACCGCCGCGTCCAGGGGCGAGCAGCCCTGCGCGAGCAAGGCGGCGATGGTGCCGGTCAGGACGTCGCCGGCCCCGGCAGTGGCCAGCGCCGCGTTCGGGAACCCGCTGAGGGAGGCGCGGCCGTCCGGCGCCGCCACCTCGCTCGGCGCACCCTTCAGCAACAGGATCTGTCACCAGCGCCGTGCATATGCGCGCGCGATGCCGATCCGATCGGCTTGGATCTCCGGCGTAGCGCGACCGGTGAGCCGGCTCATCTCCCCAGGGTGCGGCGTGAGGACCCAGCGCGCCTGCTCCGGACGGGGCCATTGCTCCTCGCCGGCCAGGGCATTCAGGCCGTCGGCATCGATCACTACCGGCGGCGCCTCGCGCCCCCCATGCGCGCGGGCGAGGTGCTCCAGGAGCAGCAGGACCAGGCGCCGGGTTAAGGGGTGGGCGCCCAGTCCTGGGCCGATCGCCAGCGCGTCGTACTGGGCGGCGGCGTCGAGCAGCGCGCCCAGGTGGCCGGGGGTGAGGCAGGCCGGGGCTGCCGGATCCTCGGGCAGGGGCAGGAAGGTCGTCTCGGCGCTGCGGCTGGCTAGGGCGGCTTGCGCGTGCACCGGCACGGCCAGTGACACCAGCCCCGCGCCGGCCCGCACGGCGGCCGCCCCTGCCAGGTAGGCCGCGCCGATGTAACGCTCGCTGGCGCCCACAACCAGCACCTTGCCGAACGTACCCTTGTGCGAATCGTCCGGCCGTGCCGGGAGCATCTGGGCGACGTCTGCCGCCTCCGTCCGCCACAAGGTGGCAGGGGCGTCGGCCTCGTGCAAGCCAATGTCCAGCGGTTGCACGCGGCCGGCGCAGGCGGCGCCCGGATAGAGGAACAGGCCGGGTTTGGCCGGGCCGGTCGCCAGCGTCAGATGGGCACGGAAGGCGCGGTCATCCGCCTGTCCCGTGTCCGACTGGACGCCGGTCGGCACGTCAACGGCGATCCGGCGCTGGCCGCGGGGATAGACCTCGGCACAGACGGCCAGGATCTCGGCCAGGGCACCCTGGAGAGGCAGCCGGCCGCCGATCCCCAGGATGCCGTCCAGCACCACAGCGGCCTCGGCCAGCCACTCCCGCAAAGTCTGCAGTCGCTGGGCCTCCGGCGCCTCCTGGTCGGCTGCGGGCGCTCCCGCCTCCGGCGCCGGCGGATGAATGGCCACCGGGACGCCGCGCTCGCGCGCCCAGGCCAGGAGCGGGTCGTCGCCACGATCGGCGGCGAGGTAGAGCTTCGGCTGGAGGCCAAACTCGTCCGCCAGGACACGGGCGGCGATCAGGGCATCTCCGCCGTTGTTGCCTTTGCCCACCAGGACCAGCAGCCGCTCGCCGCCCCGCGCGGCGAGCCACTCGCCGGCGGCGCGGCCGACGGCCGTGCCGGCCCGCTGCATCAGCTGCGCCTCCGTGATGCCCCGCGCGAAGACGCCCCGCTCCAGCGCGCGCATCTCCGCAGTGGTCACCAGCCGCATGGCGTCACTCCGGCACTACATGGCCACGACCATGGCCACGGCGTACTCACGGGAGTGGGAGAGCGAGATGGCGAAGTGGCGCAGGCCGATGGCCGCCGCTCGCTGCTTGGCGCGGCCGTGCAGCACGACGTGTGGCTTGCCCAGCGCGTCCGGCAGGATCTCCATCTCCTGCCAGGCCAGGCCCATGATGCCGGTACCGAGCGCCTTGGTGATGGCCTCCTTACCGGCGAAGCGAGCGGCCAGCTCGGGGATCCGCCCGCGGCAGTATTGCAGCTCAGCGTCGGTGAAGACGCGGCGCAGGAACTTATCCTGCCAGCGCCGGACCGCCGCCCCAACGCGCTCTATCTCGATGATGTCCACGCCAACGCTGGGGACCATCGTCAGCCGCGTCACTCGGCCCAGATATGGACCTCGCCCACCGCCGAGGTGTAGTCCCAGCCGGAGGCTACCACTTCCACCCGCTGGATGCGCCATGGCCTGGGGACGAGCGAAAGCAGGTCGAACTCTACGCGGTGCCAGTCCGTGGATGGTAGCTGGCGCGCGTCACGCACAGGCAGGCCCTCCTGATTGTGGAGGTAGAACCCGTGATACCAGATGGTGATGCCGCCGGTGATGTCGCGGTAGATGACCCGTAGCATGAGCGGGTACTCCGTCCCCTGCCAGCCCCCGCCGGAGAGAGTGTGATCCAGCACGCGGATCGTGGCCGAGAGGGTCACCTTCTCGAAGTCCCACAGGTCGGCGTCCACCACCTGCGCCAACACCGTCTCGCCGTGCCCGCGGCCGGAGCGCAGGAAGGTCACGGCGCCGGGGTTGGCGGTGAGCGAGATGGCGCCCGGCGGCTCTTGCTCCGAGAGGTCGCGCAGGGTCCAGCCGGCCGGGGCGTCTCCCGCCTTCTCGGTGAAGAGGGCATTCTCGACCAGATCACGGCGCGCCGGCTGGTTGCCCAGGGGCGGCCGGCCGGCGGGGATGATCAGGCGCTGGCCGGCCGCGGCAGCGGCCGAGCCGTGGGCGGTGTGGGCGATGGCCGTACCCAGGCGCACGCGGACCTGGCTCACGCCTCTGGCCACGTCGGCCGAGAAGCTGCCCTCCGTGAGGTGGATCTCGGCGTGCGGCGTGCGGAGTTGGAAGAAGGCGCCGGAGGCGTCGGCGGGTGGCGCCACGCCGATGCGCGCCAGGCCCTGCGCGAGCTCGAGGACGATGGCGGTCTGCTCCGGCCGGAAGCGCCCCTGCTCCGCGCGGCGCACGCGCGCCACCGTGCCCGGATAGAGCAGGACGGTGCTCTGGTCGAACAGCTGGAGGAAGGCGCGGGAGTTCGGCGCCGTGCTGACGACGTCTCCGGGGCGGACCTGCTCGTCCGGCTTGGCCATCACCCAGTCCCCCACGCCCTGGCGCCGGAGGAAGACCGTGCCGTCGATGGTCGCCACTGTGGACGGGCGGGGCTCGATGGCCGCGCCGACGTACCACCGCCAGGCCGCCGGACCGCCGACCGCCAGCGCCACCAGAATGCCGAAGGCGGCGAGGGTCAGGCGCCAGGCCAGGCGCACCGCGGCCTGCGCGTCTCCGGTGTAGGGACTGAAGGTCGGGACCAGGGGCGTAAAGCCGGCCGGCGCCCCTCGTTGGGCTGGAACGTCCACCTGCTCGCCTGTCCGGTCTAACGCACCGGATGGCGCGTCGGACGCGGTGGCGCCGCCGCGGGAGGCGGACATGGCGTCACCGCGGGATAATCAGGCCGCTGCGCGTGACGGTGCCCCGCGCCGGAGCCCCACCTTCCCCTGCGGCTGGCGCGGCGCCGGTACCCAGGCGTTCCAGCGCCTGCTCCAGCGCCTGCTGGGCCATGTGGCGCACCAGGGGATGCGCCCTGGCTGTGGCCAGGTCCGGCGGTTCCAGGGCCAGCGCGGCTGCCAGGGCCAGGCGCGCCTCGCGTTCCGCGCCGGCGCGCAGCAGGACCAGCGCGTTGTCTTCCAGCCGGCGGCGGAAGCCGGCCGCGCCCCCTGGCCCCAGCACCAGCTCCACCAGCCGGCGCATGACCTGCTCCTGACGCTGGGCCACGACGGAGGGCGGCAGCACCAGCGGCCCCTGCTCCGCGGCACGCCACTCCCTGGTCAGCGGCAGCACCTGCTCAGGATCGGGGAACCAGCCGGCGAACTCCGGCCGCTCCAGCAGTTCGATGCTCTGTTCCACCAGGTCCGGCCGGTAGCGCACTGTGGACGGGTCCAGCTCAGCGTAGACCAGCGGCTCACCGGGCCCCTCCCCCTCCGCGCCCGGCGGCGTCAGGATCTGGCTGAACGGATAGTACTCCTGCGGCAGCCCCTTGTGGGCGGCGCGCGACGCGGCGACCGCCTCGCTCAACAGCCAGCGGGCGTAGCGGGGCGGGATCTCCACCAGTGGCACACCGTGGCGCCCCCGCTCCTCCTCAAGCAGTCGTTCGAACTGGCGTGACGTCGACTCGATCGCCTGGAAGCGCACGAGGCCGTGCGTCTGCGACGCGACGGCGAGGGCGGCGTGGGCCCCGCCCAGGGGGAGGTCGACCAGCAGGAGCAGCAAGCGTGACCCCTCGGCATCCACGGGGCCCATCACCGCGCGCCGGATGCGCTCGGCGGGCCGGACGGCAGCCGCCAGCGCAGGAGGGGCGGCCTGGGTGGAGGGGTGAACGCCGCGCTCCCCGAGCCGGTGCAGCGCGCGGCGCGCGGCGCGTCGCACTTCTCGAGGCGCCTCGCCGGCTGCCCACCGCGCGGCCAGGTCGGCCGCCTCCTGGGTGTGGATCTCCCCCAGCGCCTCCAGCGCCGCCGCCTGCGCCTGCGGGCGGTTCTCCTGTTGGGCCAGGGCCGCCAGCCATGGCAGGATGCCCGCCCCTGCCTCGCGGGCGTAGCGCCGCAGAGCGGCCGCCGCCGTCTCCGCCGGCACTGCCTCCAGGCGCTCAGCGGCGGTCTCCGGCGCCAGCGTGGCCAGCTGTGCCCCGAAGTCAGAGCGGTCAGCGCGGTCCCCGCTCGCTGGGGCGGTGGGCGCGGGACGCCGCGCTCCCAGACCTGGACGCGCAGGGGCCCCGTGGCGGCGACTGCGGCTGGCCGTTAGCTTGCCTCCTCGCGCGGTTTACGGCGCTTGCCAATGACCTCGACGGCGCTGGCGATGGGCGCGGTCGATGGGGAGCGAACTCCCTTGGCCAAGGCTTCTTTCTTTGGCTTTTTCTTTTCCCTCTTTGGCGGCGCTCCTTGCGGCATGGCTCCTCCTTGGGACGGGGTCGTCCTCGATTATAGAGGTCGAGGGGTGGCGTAGAATCTCGTGGGCGCCAGCGACGGCGCCGGCGAGGCGCGGCCCGGATCTTGCCCTGGCCGGGATGGCGAAATCGGCAAACGCAGTGGACTTAAAATCCACGAACCGAAAGGTTTTGCGGGTTCGAGTCCCGCTCCCGGCACCCCGCACCACGTGACGAGTGGCGAGTGATGAGCGACGTGTTTCGCGCCGTGGCCGGAGCACCGTTGACTCAGCACTCCCCTCCGATTGCGGTTCAGGCCCCGCTGCGCGTCGTCCTGCTGGTCAATCCTGTGGCGGGGATGCGCCGCGTCCCGCTGGAGCCGATCGAGGCTGCGCTGCGCGCCCGCGGCACAGCCGTGGAGGTGGCGTTCACCACCCGTCCCGGCGATGCCACGACCATTGCCCGCCAAGCCGCTGCGGCTGGGGCAGACGTGCTGTTGACCTGTGGCGGCGACGGCACGGTCAATGAGGCGGTGAACGGGCTGGCCAGGAGCCAGACCGCGCTGGCGGTCCTGCCCGGCGGGACGGTGAACGTCTGGGCACGGGAGGTGGGCATCCCGCTCGATCCGATGCGGGCGCTGCAGTTGCTCTGGGAAGGCCAGCGCCGGTGGATCGACCTGGGGCAGGCCGGTGAGCGGTACTTCCTGCTCATGGCTGGTATCGGCTTTGACGCCGACGTGGCGGCGCAGGTCACGTACTCGGAGAAGCGGCGCTGGGGCGCGCTGGCCTACATCGGCCGTGGGGTGGGAACGGCCCTACGCTGGCCCCGCCAGCGCATGCGCATCCAGCTCGATGGCCGGGTCCTGCGCCGCCACGCCCTGTTCCTGGTGGTCGGCAACACCCGCCTCTACGGGGGCGTGGTCAACATCACCCAGCACGCAGTGGCCGACGATGGGCTGCTGGACGTGTGCATGTTCGACGCGGATGGCCCGTGGGAGAAGCTGGCGCACCTGCTACGGATCATCACTCGCCGGCACACGTCGGCGCCCAGCGTCGAGTACTACCGCGCGCGGCGGGTCACGGTCGTCACGCGCCCCCGCGTGCCCGTCCAGGTGGATGGCGAGACGATCGGGCAGACCCCGATGACCTTTCAGGCCGTGCCTCAGGCCCTGAAGGTGGTAGTGCCGCCCGGCGCTGGGGGCGGGCTCTTCCTCCTCCCGCCTCTGGAATGAGGCGATCGAGACGGGCTACGCTCTGGAGCTAGAGGCGCTCACAGCCGGGAGTATTCGCGTGCAGCGCCCTCACCCCGGCCCAGGGCCCCCGCCGGAGGCGGGACGACCACAGGGAGAGGGAACACCTCAAGAGCGAGGGAGCGCCTCGCTGGGCGTGAGGAATTCCAGGCCAGTCCCCTACCGGCTGCGCGGCACAAGAATGACACGTCCGAAGTCCGGCACCTTCCGCCATGGCAGGGCCTTGCCGAGCCATGGCGTCAGACGTTACGTGCGGGAACTTCGGACGGCTGAGAAGGGGATGTAATCAGTGGGAGGCGACGGCCGGAATCGAACCGGCGATAGAGCTTTTGCAGAGCTCCGCCTTAACCACTTGGCCACGTCGCCACGTGTCTCTCACCGCGCAAGGGGTGAGCCGTGGAGGAACTGGAGCGGAAGACGGGACTCGAACCCGCGACCTTCTCCTTGGCAAGGAGATGCTCTACCAACTGAGCCACTTCCGCCTGCAGTGGAGCGGACTATCGCTGCGCCAATATTCTAGCGCGTCACGGCGCTACACCGCAATAGTCTACACGCTGGTGCCGGGGCCGTTTCATCATTCGAAAGTCGGAGTAGTAGATCGGAGTAGTAGAGGAGCGGGACGTCGCGCCGGATGACGTGGCGGAAGCGGGAAGGTCCACCGCGCGGTGGACGTCGCCTCCGCCCTCACCCGCCGACCGCGCGCACCGATGCCCGCAGGGCGGCTCACCGCTGGGCGCGGGCACTGGGGGATCAAGAACAGGACGCAATGGTCCAGCAGGCGGGGGTCAAGCACGCATACGGCGCGACCCACCGCTACGATCCCTCCGTGGCGTGGCTCGCAGAGATGCCCGGCTGGGCGAGCGCATCGCTGCCATTCATCAGGCAAGCCGTGGTACCTATGGCAGTCCGCACGTGCATGCCGAGCTGCGAGCAACCGCGGAGCGGTGCGGGCGCCGCCGGGTCGCCCGGCTGATGCGCCGGGCGGGGCTGCGCGGCTGCCACGGGCAGCGCCGTCGGATGCGGACGACGACGCCGGATCGGCAGGCGACCCTGGCCCCCGATCGGGTGGGACGCGCCTTCACGCCCAGCACCATGGGTGCGCCCGATCGGCTCTGGGTGGCCGATAGCAGCTTCGTCTCGACCGGGGAAGGCTGGCTGTATCTCGCCGTCATCCTCGATGCCCTCAGCCGACGCGTGGTGGGCTGGGCCATGGCCGATCACCTGCGGACGGAGCTGGTCCTTGACGCCCTGACGCTGGCGGTTCGCCACCGCCAACCCGCGGCAGGGGTGATCCATCATTCTGACCACGGCTGCCAATACACCTCCCTCGCCTTCGGGCAACAGATGCGGGCACCTGGTATCACTCCCTCCATGGGCTCGGTCGGGGACTGCTTCGACCACGCGGTGGCAGAAAGCTTCTTCGCGACGCTCAAGGTCGAGCTCCTGCACCGCCAGGTCTGGCCCACGCGGGCCGCCGCGCGCCTGGCGATCTTCGAGTTCATCGAGGTCTGGTACAACCGCCAGCCATGTCACTCCACCCTGGGCTACACCACTCCGATCGAGTACGAAGCCCTTGCCCAGGAGGTGGTCATCGCCTAACATCAACCGGTCCACGAAACTGGATCAAGCCCGGTGGCGCGGGTGGCGCAGGTGGCGGCTGCTTCGTCCGGCTAGTCGGGGTAGCCGTGGACGGCCAAGCCCGTGTGGGCCGCCCGACGGCACAGTTGGGCGAGCTCCTCAGCCGCGTGCCGGGCCTCAGGGCTCAACGGCTTCGTGGCCAAGTGCTCCAGCTCCTCAGCCACAGCTTCTGCCTCTTTGGGCGAAAACTCAAAATGGCCATTGGGGCCGTAGTAGACCCGCAGGGCCTTGGCCAGGCGGGGCACGCGGTGGCGCTGCGCCAGCGCGGCGCCGCGCAGTTCGTCAAAGATGGCCTCGCTCAGCGGCACCATCGGCTGGTCCGGCCGTGCTTGCACGAGGCGAACCCGGTCCGGTTGCGGTTCGATGAGCCACACGTCAAGGGGCATCGTCGTCCTGCGCTCAATCGGGGTACAGGGACTGCACCTCGCCGTTCTGATCGACAATCACCTTCCCGCCACGGTGGAGGTGGTTGCTGCCGTCGCGCTGCTGCTGCCAGCCGGTCACGCGGCCCAGGTCGGCGACGGAATAGACCCAGTGCCCGTCGTGGTTGCGCCAGTATTCCTGCATCTGTGGATGGGAGTAGACCTCATCGGCAAATTGCTGCCCCCCGGCGGTGCTCCCTGGGGGCTCAGCGCTGATCGGCTCGCCGGCGGCGAAGATGCTCTTGTAGGGGTGACCGGGTGATACGTGCAAGGGACGGACATGTGCATCGCTGCGCGTCGTATACATCGGTGGCGGGCCCTGCGGCACTTCTCCCGCGCTCCCTGGAGCAAGGCCGAGGCCATGGAACGGGGCGGCTCCCCACGGCTCCTACCACATGGGACCCTCAGCTCCACGGCAGCGGTGACCTTAGCCTACCACCCCCTGCCATCCGCTGCCAGTGGCTGCCCAGGAAAGGCTAGGGCCACACACGGAGGGGACGTCCGGCGAGGCACGACATCCATATCAAACCCCATATCCCATGGCAAGAGCGAAGACGAACCTTCGGGGATGTGCGGGCAGGCTGGGCGCGGGTCCGGGGCCCCATCAGCCCACACCTTTGCCCCTTACCCCCTTATCTCTTCGTCTCTGTCTCTCCCTGGGGGCCTGGCATCGGTGGCTCTGGGGCTGGCACGGCGGCGCCAGAGGGGCGAACGGTCCGACACCCCCGCGCACTGCCGCCCAAAGGAGCCCCTGTTACCGTGTTCCTGGCCTCCAGCAGCCCCTGCTGGCTGCTACTGCTTGATGGATAGGGAGCTTGGCTGGCGGCTGCTGGTGTGGCTATTGGCTGGGGCTGCCTGGGGCCTTGGGGGCTGCCACTGGCTTCGCCTGGCTTGCTGCCTGGCTGGGCATGCTGCTGGGGCTGCGGGTGGCCCTGGGGCTGCAGGTCACGGTCGCGGCCGTGCTCTGCCGGTCGCCCACCTGGTGGCGGCGTTATGCCCGTCAAGGCGCAGACCGTGCTGGCGCAACGGCGCACGGGTGGCAGGGGGCAGGAACTCGCCGCTCTCCAGGCGGTGCTACCCGAGCGGCGCGTCAGGCCGTGGCGGCCAGGCCGAACCTCGCGCGGGCGGGGCTGCGCCGGGCTGGCCACCCACACATCGCCCCCGCCCGGTACACCGACGCCGGCCGGCCACCCGATACCGTCGCCCTCATCTTCTCTGGGGCACGACCATGAGCAAAGGTCCTGACGCCGGTGCTGGTGCCGAGGCGCAGAATCGAACTGCGGACCCTGCGATTTTCAGTCGCATGCTCTACCAACTGAGCTACCTCGGCTGGTATGAGAAATTCTACCAGAGCATCCCTCCCCGACCGACCAGCCCCGGACCGGCCAGCAGGGGCGCTAACCCGACCCGCCGCGAGATGCGGTCGGCGGCGGGGAACAGGGGCGAACAAGGACGTCCGGCGTCACCGGAGGCGGCGCGCACGCCTGCATCGCAAGACGTGCCAGCGGGCAGGGAGAGGCTGGAACGGCCGTTCGAGCCGGCGCACGCGGACAGCTCCAGCGGGCCGCTCAAAGAGTCCGGTGGGCGGTGAGGGGCTCGAACCCCCGACACCGGCGGTGTAAACGCCGTGCTCTCCCAGCTGAGCTAACCGCCCGCGCGGGCCATAGCAAACGAAGCATGCACCGTGAAGCACGGGCAGGAGCACCCTGCACCATCCTTCCGTGGCATGCTTCGCTGGAACCGGTGCCGAGGATGGGACTTGAACCCATACGGGGATTGGTTACCCCACTAGCCCCTCAAGCTAGCGCGTCTGCCAGTTCCGCCACCTCGGCAAGCCACCAGAGTATACCATCCTGGGTGCTATCAGCGCCGTGAGAGAAGCAAAGGGCTCCCAGACGACGATTGACCTGCTGCTCAGGCCCGTCTCCCGCTTGCTCTCCTGGTCGTGCCGGCTGCCGGTCTGGCGCCTGCTCGATGCTGCCCGCCGGCGACGGCCGTTCTTGGCGATGTGGGCCGTGCTCGGCGCCGGCATGGTGGCCATGATGGTGGCCTTCAGCCTCGCCGCCGGCCTCAGCGCGCGGCAGATGGCGATCCTCGGCGCCGTGACCGTCGGCCTGGCCGGTCTCTGTAGCTGGATCGTCTTCCTGGAGCATGGGCAGGACGCGCAATGATGGCCCTCGTGCTCGATCAGGCCACCCCGACGGGGTCGGCGTTCCTGGCGCGCCAGGGGACACTTCCAGACCGGTCGCCTGCAACAGCGCCGAGCCAGAGCCTGCCGGCGCGCGCGGTGGCCGAAGCAGGTCCCTGGAGCAGGGCCGGAACAGGCTTGCAGCCCGCCGCGGAACGGCACGGTGCGGGCGGCCGGCTGGCCGTCTCCCTGCTGATCCCCACCTTCAATGGGGTGCATCTCCTGCCCACCTGCCTCGACGCCGTGGCCGGCCAGATCCGCCCGCCGGACGAGACGATCGTCATCGATGATGGCTCCACCGATGGGACGCTGGCGCTCCTGCGGGCGCGCTATCCGTGGGTGCGTCCCCTGCCCCTGGAGCGCAACGGGGGGTTCGCCGCTGCCGTGAACCGCGGGATCGAGGCGGCCGGCGGGGACGTGATCGTGCTGCTGAACAACGACACCGAGCCTGAGCCCGGCTGGCTCCAGGCGCTGGTCGCCCCGCTGGAGCGCGACGAGAGCATCGACTTCACCGCCTCAAAGCTGCTGCTCTTCGACCGGCGCGACCACCTTCACTCCGCCGGAGACGGCTACACCGTGGGCGGCGTGCCGGTCAACCGCGGCGCGTGGCGCCCGGACGACGGACGGTACGACCGCCCAGAGCTCATCTTCGGCGCCTGCGCCGGGGCGGCGGCCTACCGGCGCACCATGCTCTGCGCCCTGGGTGGCCTGGACGAGTGGCTGGTCTCGTACCTGGAAGACGTGGATCTGAGCTGGCGCGCGCAGCTTCAGGGCTATCGCTGCCTCTTTGTCCCTGAGGCGCGCGTGTATCATCGGGTCAGCGCCAGCGGCGGGGGCGTGCGCCCCAGCTATTACTGTGGACGGAACTTTGTGCTGGTCCTGGCTAGCGACGTGCCGGGTCCCCTCCTGCGCAAGTACTGGCGGGCCATCGTCCGCGAGCAGGCGGCGGTGCTCCTGGAGGCGGCGAGGCACTTACGCCAGCCGGCGGCCCGCGCCCGCCTGCGGGGCTTCCTGGCGGGAGTCGTCGCCCTGCCAGCGGCATTACGGCGCCGCGCGCGCATTCAGCGCACCAGGCGCGTTCCCATTGAATACTTAGAGGGACTACTCACGCGCGAGGCACCGTAGTGTCCATCTTCAGGAAGCTGCTCGCAGCCCTGGGCGGGGGCCGTGCCGGCGGTGGCGACGGCGGCGATACGTTGTGGCTGTACGTCCAGTGCAACGCCTGCGGCGAGAAGATCCGCGTGCGGATCAGCCGCGCCAATGATCTCTCGCCCGAGTTCGAAGGCGAGTCCGACTACCCGACCAGCTACCACCTCAGCAAAGAGATCGTCGGGACGAAGTGCTTCCGGCGCATCCACGTGGACGTGGACTTCGATGGGCAGAAGCGCCCTACCGAGCAGCGCATCACCGGCGGCCGGTTCATCACCCGCGAGGAGTACGAGTCTGCGCCGGCGCCCTCCGGAACGAACGGTGGACCTTAGGGCCGGCGCCGCCTTCGCACGCTGGCGCGCCCCCACGGCCATCGTGCTGGGAGCCGGCATGGCCGCCGCCACCGGCTGGCTGACGGCAGCGCGCTCGCCCCTGCTGGCGGCCACGGTGGTGCTGGGCACGCTCGCCGGCCTGCTGGCCCTGCGCCGCCATGAGGTGGTCCTTTACGGCCTACTTGCCGTCATTGCCCTGCTCCCGTTCGCCGTCGTGCCGGTGCGTCTGGGGGCTGCCCCCACGCTGCTCGACCTGGCCACGATGGCGGTCTTCCTCCTCTGGATGGCACGGGCGGCCACCGGCCGGTGCGGGGCAGACCTGACGCCGGCCGGGGTGGCGCTGATCCTCTTTGCCGGCACCATGGTGGCGGCCTACGTCGTGGCCGCGGAGTCGCTTCGTCTCGATGAGACGGCCCGCCTCTTCGCCAAGCTCGTGGCGGCCCACCTTCTTTTCATCCCCGTCGTCAATCTCGTACATCCCGTTGGTCCGCTCCGGGCCTCATCGCTCCCACCCGCCGGCCCCGGCTGGCCGGCTGCGACCATCTCGCCACTCCTGCCGGTGGCTCCGGCGGTGGACGGGACGGCGCCTGGCCGGCTCGTGACCTGGCTGATGGCCGTGGCGGCGCTGGAGGCCACCATGGGCATCGCCCTCTACGCCGCGCCGCGGGACCTGGCCTATCGCTTGCTCTCTTCCCTGGGCGCCATTGGCTATCCCACCGGTGAGGGGGTGCTGCGCTACCGGCCGGACACTGACATCCTCCGCGCCACGGGGACGTCGGTCGATCCCAACATGCTGGGGGCGCTCCTGATGGTGGCCTGCGCGCTGGCGGTGGCTCAGCTGCTGGCCGCGCGACCGGTAGTGCCACGGCCCGTCGCCGCGGGCCTGCTGGCGCCGATGGCGTGGTGCCTGTTGCTCACGGAGTCGCGCGGGGCATGGCTCGGTCTGGCGGCGGGGGTACTGCTGCTTGGCGCGCTCAAGTACCGGCGGGTGTGGGCGGCCCTGGCGCTCGCGCCCGCCCTGGCGCTGGTCATGCCCCAGGGAGAGCGGTTTACCGGCCATCTCCTCTCCGGGCTGCGGGCCCAGGACCGCGCCGCCGCCATGCGTCTGGGAGAGCTCCAGAATGCTTTCCAGATCATCTCGCGCTATCCCTGGTTCGGCGTCGGCTGGGGCGCGGAGGGGAGCTCGATTGAGCTGGAATATACCCTCGGCGTCTCCAACATCTACCTCACGGTAGCCGAGCGCTCTGGCCTGATCGCCCTGGCCGTCTATCTGGGCGCGCTGGGCACCCTGGCCTATGTCCTGTGGCCGGCCGTGCGCGCCCAGCGGCGGGCGCCCGAGGACGACGGCGTGCTGCTCGGTCTGGTGGCCGCCCTGGCCGCCGCCCTGGTAGCCGGCATGCTCGACCACCACTTCGTCCGGTTCCCGCACCTGGTCAGCCTGCTGTGGATCACCGCCGCCTTGGCCGTCCGCACCGCGTTCAGCGGGAGGGAGTGAGCCGTGCGCCGACGCCTGCCGCCGGTGCCGGACCCTAGCCGGCGCGTGCCCCTCGTCGTCGATGCCCGCCTGCTGGCCTACAACCGCACGGGGATCGGGCGCTATCTCCGCCACCTCTACGCCGCACTGGGCGCTCTCAGGGCGGGCGCCGGCGCCGTGCCGGACGTGACCGTGCTGTACCATCGGACGGACGGGGCGCGCCGGCTACGGGGCTGGTGGCCGCGCGAGGCGGTGGCCTGGACGCCCCCCCACCACCGGCTGGAGCGCTGGGCCCTGGCGGTGGAACTGGCCCGCCTCCGGCCCCGCCTGGTGCACTGCCCCGACCATGTCTGCCCCCAGCCCCTAGGCTGGAGGACGGTGCTCACGGTGCACGATCTCGCCTTTCGCAAGCTGCCGGAGAGCCATGCGCCGGGGAGCCGCGCCTACTACGCGGCCCTGGAGCGGAGCGTGCGGCAGGCCACGCGCATCATCTGCGTCTCTGATGCCACCAGGCGTGATCTGCTGGCGGAGACCGGCGTGGATGAGCGCAAGGTGCGGGTGGTCTACGAGGCGCCCGACCCCGCCTACACGCCGGACGGCCCCGCGGTGGCGGGCGAGCGCCCGTACGTCGTCTTCGTCGGCTCGGTCGAGCCGCGCAAGAACGTGGCGGGGATCGTCCGCGCGCTGGCCCGCCTGCCGGCGCCGGAGCGGCCGGAGCTGCGCCTCATCGGCGCCGGTGGCCCGAGCCTGGAGGCGGTACGACGGCTGGCGCAGGAGCTGGGCCTGGCCAGCGACGTGCGCTTCCTGGGGCCATTACCCACCGCCGAGATCGCGGCCCAGTACCGCGGCGCGCTGGCCCTGGTCTATCCCTCGCTCCTGGAAGGCTTCGGCCTGCCCATCCTGGAGGCCATGGCCGCCGGGGCGCCGGTGATCACGTCCGGCTGCTCGAGCATGGCCGAGGTCGCCGGCGGGGCGGACGAGCTGGTCGACCCACGGGACGACGACGCCATCGCCGCGGCCATCGCCCGCCTGGCGGGCGACCGCCGGTACCGCGAGGCGCTGCGGTGCCGGGGCTTCGCCCGCGCGCGCCAGTTTAGCTGGGAGCGGGCGGCTCGCGAGACGCTGGCCGTCTTCCATGAGGCCCTGGCCGCCTGACACCGCGCTAGCTGGTTCCGAGAGCGGTACGTCCGATGCGCATCCTGTTCGTGACCCCGCAGCCTCCGTGGCCACCGACCCAGGGCACCGCCCTGCGTAACTACCACCTGCTGGCCGCTGCCGCCGGCGAGCACGAGGTGGACCTGCTCACCTTCGGGCCATCCGACCCGCCGGGCGCCAGCGGGGGCCTGGGCCCCCTTGGCGACCTCTGCCAGCGCATCGAGGTCGTGCCCCCTCCCGCCCGCTCGCAGACCCGGCGCCTGCTGGACCTGGCGCTCGGCTATGCGGACATGGAGCGCCGCCTGTGGTCCGCCTCCTTCGCGGCTCAGCTGGAGGCGATGCTGCGCACCGGGGCCTACGACGCGGTGCAGCTGGAGGGGTTTGAGGTGGCCGGCTACCTGCTGGGCCCCGGCGCGCTGCGCGCGGAGGCCGCGCAGCGCTGCGCGCCCCGACCGCGCCTGATCTTCGACGACCACAATGCGGAATATGAGCTGCAGGCGTCGGCGGCGCGCATCGACGCGCGCATCCCTGCGCGCTGGCCACGGGCGGCCTATTCGGCGGTGCAGGCCCGCCGGCTACGCGCTAGAGAGGCACTGTACTGCGCAGCGGCGGACCTGTGCCTGGCCGTCTCCCAGGAAGATGCGGCCGCCCTGGAGCGCCTAGTGCCCGGCCTGGACGCGGTGGTGGTGCCCAACGGCGTGGCCTGTGACGCCGTGCCGCCGCCGTGGCCTGCCCCCGTGGCGTCGCTCTTCTTTGCCGGCAAGCTCGTCTTCCGGCCCAACGTGTATGCCTGCGAGTGGCTGGTGCGCCACATCCTGCCCGCCGTGCGGGCGCGCGTGCCGGCCGCGCACGTGGTGCTGGCGGGGCGCGACCCCGCGCCAGCGGTACGCCGGCTGGCGGGGCCGGCGGTGGAGGTGACGGGGGCCCTCGACGACGAGGCGCTGGCACGCCGGCGGGCCGAGGCCTGGGTCTGCGTCGTGCCGGTGCGCATGGGCAGCGGCGTTCGCTTCAAGGTCCTGGAGGCGATGGCCGGCGGCGTGCCCCTGGTGACTACACCGCTGGGGGCAGCGGGAACGGGCATTGTCGACGGCGAGCACGCGCTCCTGGCCGCCGACGCCTCGTCGTTTGCGCGGGCCGTGGTCTCGCTGCTGGAGCAGCCCGAGCGCCGCGCTCGCCTGGCCGCGGCCGCGCGGGCGCTGGCGGCCGCGCGGCACGACTGGCGGCAGGTGACGCCCCGGCTGCTGGACGCCTACCGTCATCTGCGGCCCGCCAGCGGCGGGGTCAGCGTGATCACCACCCTCCTGAACGAGCGGGGGAGTGTGACGGCCCTGCTGCACTCGCTGGCGGCCCAGTCCCGCCCGCCCGACGAGGTCGTCGTTGCCGACGGTGGCTCGGTCGATGGCACGCGGGAGGTCCTGGCCCGCCGCGCCGCAGCCGCTCCGTCACGGGAAGGATCGCCCTTCCCGCTCCGGCTGATCGATGTGCGCGGGGCCAATATCTCCCAGGGGCGCAATGCGGCCATCCGCGCGGCCAGCCACGACCTGATCGCCGCCACCGACGGCGGGGTCGTGCTCCATCCGGCGTGGCTGGAGCGCCTGGCCGGCGTGCTGGAGCGCTCGCCGGCGCTCCAGGTAGCCAGCGGCTTCTTCGTCGCGGCGCCGGAGACGACCTGGGAGCGTGCCCTGGGGGCGGCCACCCTGCCGCTGGTGGAGGAGATCCGGCCGGCGCGCTTCCTCCCGTCCAGCCGCTCGGTGGCCTTCCGGCGCGAGGCCTGGCGGCGGGCCGGGGGCTATCCGGCCTGGCTGGACTACTGTGAGGACCTGGTCTTCGATCTTCGGCTGCGCGCGCAGAGCGGGCCCTTACGCTTCGTGCCTCGAGCGGTGGTCCGCTTCCGGCCACGTCCGTCACCGCGGGCGTTCTTCCTGCAGTACTACCGTTATGCCCGCGGCGACGGCAAGGCGGACCTGTGGCGGAAGCGCCATGCCATCCGCTACGGCGCCTACGCCACCGGCGCGGCCCTGCTCTGGCAGGCGCTGGCGCAGCCCGTGCGGCGCTGGCCTGCCCTGGCCGCGCTCCTGGCCGGCGGTGCCATCTACCTGAGCCGCCCGTTGGTTCGATTAGCGCACCTGAGCGGCTCAGGCGCGGAGTTCTGTCGCGCCGTCCCGCTGGTACCGTTCATCGTCGTGCTGGGAGATGTGGCCAAGATGGTCGGGTATCCAGTGGGCGTGTCCTGGCGGCTCAGACAGTACGCTCGCCGGCGCCTGCGGGCCCCGGCACACGACACGGACCAGCGTGGGGATAAGGGCGAGGCGGCGGTGACGCAGGCGGGGGCGATCCGGTGCTAGCGCGGGCGTGGCTGGCGGACGGGGCGCCGGCAGTGGTAGAGGCCGTCGGCACGGCTGGATCGGCTGGACCGGCGGTGAGGGAACCGTTGCTTTCGATCGTGATCGTGACCCATAACGTGAAGGGGTTGCTACGGGACTGCCTGCGGTCGGTCCTGGCCAGCCAGACGCCCTTTCCGTTCGAGGTCTGCGTCGTGGACACGGGGACCGACGCCAGCGCCGCCATGGTGCGGGAAGAATTCCGGAACGTGCTGGTGATCGAGGCGCCGGAGAACCCAGGGTACGCCGCGGCCAATAACCTGGGCTTGCGCCGCGCCCGCGGCGCCTACTGCCTGCTGCTCAATCCCGATACGATCCTGCCCCCGCACGCCCTGGCGCGGACCGTGGCGGCCCTGGAGGCCGATCCGAGCATCGGCATCCTGGGTCCCAAGCTGGTGCTGGCCGACGGCTCGCTGGACCGCGCCTGCCGCCGCTCCTTCCCGACGCCTCAGAACGCCCTGTTCCACTTCCTCGGGCTGGCCAGGCTCTTCCCCCGCAGCCCTCGCTTTGGCGCCTACAATCTGACCTACCGCGACCCTGACCAGGTGTACGACGTGGACGCCGTAACGGGAGCGTTCCTGCTGGTCCGGCGCCGCGTGCTGGAGCAGATCGGGCTGCTGGACGAGACGTTCTGGATGTACGGTGAGGACCTGGACCTGTGCTGGCGGAGCAGGGCGCGGGGCTGGCGAACGCGCTACTTTCCCGCGGTGCAGGTGCGCCATCTCAAAGGCCAGAGCAGCCGCGGGCGGTCCTGGCGTTGCACCTATGAGTTCTTTCGCGCCATGCTCGTCTTTTACCGCAAGCACTACGCGCCCCGTTCAAGCGCAGCCCTGAACGTGCTGGTCATGGCCGGCATTGTGCTGGCTGGCCTGGCCTCGCTGCTCTTTGACCGCGCCAGGCCGCAAGGCCTGCGCCGCGCGGGGCGGCACCATTCGCCAGTGGGCAGGTAACCGGCGTGGCGGATCGCGCCCTTCCCGTCGTCGACGACACCCTGCCGGCGCAGCGCGCGCGGCCTGGCGCGGCGCGAGCCGACCCAGCGGGCGTCCCTCCGCTGCGGCGCTGGCAAGCGCTCACCCTGGCGCCGGCCTTTCTGGTGCTGGTCGACGTGCTGGCCATCGGCGCGGGGTTCGTGCTGGCCTACGTCGTGCGCTTCGTGCTGGAGATCCCCGCGGCGAGCGAGATCCACAGCGCCCGCGCCTATGCCGGGCTCATGGCCGTGGCCACGCCCGTGACCCTGGTCGCGTTCCTGGCCTATGGCCTGTACGAGCGGCGCCACCTGATCAGCGCGGTGGACCAGTGGTTCCGCCTGGCCACGGCGGTGCTGGTGGGCCTGGTGATCACCGTGGCCGTGTCGTCGTTCGTCGTGCGGGGCTGGCCGGACTACTCACGCCTGCTCCTGGGCTACCTGTGGGTTGGCTGTACGGGGATGGCCGGCGCCGGCCGCTTTGCCTGGGTGCGCTGGCGTGACGCGCTGGCGCGCCGGGGCGTGGCGGTGCGGACGGTGCTGGTGGTGGGGACCGGCCCGGCCGCCGAGCGCGTCGCGCACCACTTCCAGCAGCTGCCCCATCTCGGCTATCGGGTGATCGGCTTCCTGGACGGCGGCCTGCCGGCGCCGGTCCAGGCCAGTAGCGTACCGGCTCTGGGCGCCGACGACGGGAGCGAGGCCGTGCGGCCGGCGCCCGCGCCGGCTGCGGGCGAGCCGGCCTTCCCCGCCCCGCCGGTGGTTGGGCGGCTGCAGGACTTCGACGCGGTGCTGGCGGCGCTGCGGCCGAATGAGATCATCCTGGCTGACCCGACGCTCACCAACCAGGAGATGCTGGACATCGTCAATCGGTGTGAAGGGATCCCGGTGGCGATCCGCATCTTTCCGGACGTCTTCCAGATGCTGGTGAGCGAGGCGGCCCTGGTCAACCTGCGTGGCCTGCCCCTGGTGGGCATCCACGCCGTGGAGCTGGAGGCGTGGCAGCGAACGGTGAAGCGTCTGTTCGACGTGGCCTTTTCCGCCACCCTGCTGGTCCTCGCCTCCCCGCTGATGCTGCTGATCGCCCTGCTGGTCAAGCTGGATTCCCCTGGGCCGGTCTTCTACACCCAGGAGCGCGTTGGCCAAGACGGCAAGCGGTTCCACGTCATCAAGTTCCGCTCCATGATCCACGAGGCGGAGGCGGTCACCGGCCGCTTCTGGACGGTCCGCGAGGACCCGCGCCGCACGCGCCTGGGCCGCTGGCTGCGGCGCCTATCCCTGGATGAGCTACCCCAGTTCATCAACGTGCTGGTGGGCGACATGAGCGTGGTGGGGCCGCGCCCCGAGCGCCCGATGTTCGTCGCGCAGTTTAGCGAGGCCATGCCGGGCTACCTGCGCCGGCTGCGGGAGAAGGCGGGGATCACCGGCTGGGCCCAGATCAACGGCCTGCGGGGCGACTCGTCGATCGAGGAGCGCACCAAGTACGACCTGTACTACGTGGACAACTGGTCGCTGTGGCTCGATCTCAAGATCATCATCCGCACCATCCCCCTGCTCTTCCGCGACCAGAACGCCTACTGAGCCGGCCGCGCCGCCGATGGTCACGGAGCCGGCGGCGTGCCTAGCCTTACTCCGGTGGACATGGCGCGCCTCTTCATACGGCGCTGGCGCCTGATAGGGGCATGACGGATTATCCATGAGCGGCGCCCTCACCGTTGCCCGCTCCGCGGGCCCCCGCTCTCCCCCTGGGAAAGGGGACTTCCTCGCTAGCCTGCATTGTTCACGAGCGGAGCCCTCACCTTCACTCTCTCCCCAGAGGAGAGGGAACTTGCCGCTGGCCGTGCAGACACCAGGCGAGGGAAGGGCCATCAGCGTCAGGTGCTTCTCGCGCCGGCACCGCATTTGGTATTCTGAAACAGGTTTAGCACTCGTGTTGGGTGAGTGCTAATAGGGTGGCGTGAGCGACGATGCAACCGCAGGCTAGTGTCCTTTCTGAACGCAAAGAGCGCATTCTCAAGGCGATCGTCGAAGATTACATCCGAAACGCCACGCCGGTTGCGTCGGAGACGCTGGTGCGCGAGTACGGGCTACCGGTCTCGCCGGCCACGGTGCGCAACGAGATGGCCGAGCTGGAGGCGGAGGGCTACATCTATCAGCCGCACACGTCCGCGGGCCGCATTCCCACGGAGCAGGGGTACCGCTACTTCGTGCAGCGCCTGATGCAGGAGCAGCACCTGCCGCCGTCGGAGCAGCTCACCATCCGGCACCAGTTCCACCAGGTGGCGCTCTTCCGCGAGCAGTGGCTGCAACTGGCGGCGGCCGTGCTCGCTCGCGCCGTGCGGGCCGCCTCGATCGTCAGCGCCCCCCAGCTGGTCGAGTGCCGCGTCAAGCACCTGGAGATGCTGCACATGCAGGGGCGCGTGGGCCTGCTGGTGCTCGTGCTCCAGGATGGCACGGTCAAGCAGCAGCTGGTTACGCTCCCCGAAGGCGCCACCCAGGACGACCTCTCGCGGGCGTCGCGGCGCCTGAACGGGCTGCTGCACGGCAAGAGCCGGCACGAGATCAGCAGCGCCATCTTCATGGAGCCCCTGGACGCCACGGAGCAGTTCGTCCTGGACGCGCTGGTCGATCTGATGACCCAGATCGACGTGCGAGATTCGGTCACGCTCTACCACGATGGGTTGGGCGTGCTCCTGGACCAGCCGGAGTTCGCCCGCGTGGAGCGGGCGCGGGTGATCGTGGAGGTGCTGGAGCGCCCCCACGCCCTGCGGGAGCTGCTGCCGGCGGTGCCGCCGTCGGCGGGGGTACAGATCATCATCGGCAGCGAGAACCGGTGGGAGTGGATGCGCGAGTGCGCCTTTGTGCTCACCCGCTACGGCCCGGCGGGCGCGATGACCGGCATCGTGGGCGTGCTGGGACCGCTCCGGTTGCCGTACAGCGTGGCGGTGCCCGCCGTCCGCTACGTCTCGAGCATCATGACCGAGCTGCTCTGCGAGGTGGCCGGCGCCCCGCCTGCAACCGGCATGGCGCCGCCCCTTCGATCGTCGTGGGAGGCAACGAGTGGCAACTGACGCACCGGAACCAGCAGCGGAGACCCGGGGCGAAGCCGGCGACCGGCCGTCTCCCGCAGTAGAGACGCCGGCCGGACCGGCCGCCGGCGCGCGGAGCGCCGAGGCCCGCGAGCTTGAGCGCCAGCTGGAGGAGGCACGTCAGAAGCTGCGCGAGGCCGAGCAGCGCGCCCAGGAGAATTTCGACCGCTGGGCGCGGGCGCAGGCCGACCTGGCCAACTTCCGGCGCCGGGCGCAGTTCGAGCGGGAGGAGCTGGAGAAGTACGCGGTGGCCACGCTGGTGGCGTCCCTGCTGCCGGTGCTGGATAGCTTCGATCGCGCCTGGCAGACCCTGCCGGGCGAGCTCCGCCGCCTGACCTGGCTCTCCGGCGTGGCTATGATCAATAGCCAGCTACGGGGCATCCTGGAACGCTTCGGTCTCAGCGAGATCGAGGTGTCGCCGGGCCAGGCCTACGACGCCACGCTGCACGAGGCCATCGATCGCGAGGACGGGGAAGGCCCGCCGCACGTGCTGGCCGTGTTCCAGACGGGGTACAAGCTCCACGAGCGGGTGCTGCGCCCGGCCCTGGTCAAGGTCGGACCCAAGCCGCTGGAGCCGGCGCCGCGGGCGGAGGGCGCGGCCGCTGAGGGGCAGGGTCCTGGCTCACCGGCCGCGCCGGCTCCGGAGCCGTCGGGCGCAGGGACCGGTCCGAGCGCCAGCGGCGCGCCTGGCGCCGGCTCGGAGACGCGGCCCTGAGGTCCGGCCGATCAGGCGTAGGCGAGACGTTGCTCATGGCCAAGATCATCGGCATTGACCTGGGCACCACGAACTCCTGCATGGCCGTGCTCGAGGGCGGCCAGCCGGTCGTCATCCCCAACTCGGAGGGAGCGCGGACGACCCCGTCCGTGGTGGCCTTCTCCCGCAGTGGCGAACGCCTGGTGGGCTCCATCGCCAAGCGGCAGGCCATCACCAATGCCGAGCACACGGTCTTCTCGATCAAGCGCTTCATGGGGCGGCGCTTCGCCGACCCAGAGGTGGCCCGCGACCGCACGCTGGTGCCCTATCAGCTTGCGGAGGCGCCCAACGGTGACGTGCGCGTCGTGCTGCAGGGCAAGGAGTACTCCCCACCGGAGATCTCCGCCATGATCCTGCAAAAGCTCAAGGCCGACGCGGAGAAGTATCTGGGGGAGCCGGTGACCCAGGCCGTGATCACCGTGCCGGCCTACTTCTCCGATAGCCAGCGCCAGGCGACCAAGGACGCCGGCCTGATCGCCGGCCTGGAGGTCAAGCGCATCATCAATGAGCCGACCGCATCCGCCCTCGCCTATGGCCTGGACAAGCAGGGGGACCGCCGGATCGCCGTCTACGACCTGGGCGGGGGGACCTTCGACATCTCCATCCTGGAGATCGGCGACGGCGTGTTCGAGGTCCGCGCCACCAATGGCGATACCCACCTGGGTGGGGACGACTTCGACGCCCGCATCATCGAGTGGCTGGCTGAAGGCTTCCGTGCCGAGCACGGCGTGGACCTGCGGGCCGACCGCATGGCGTTACAGCGCCTGAAGGAGGCGGCGGAAAAGGCCAAGATCGAGCTGTCGACCGCGCTGGAGACCGAGATCAACCTCCCCTTCATCACCGCCGACGAACGGGGCCCCAAGCATCTGGCGGTGGTGCTCACGCGCGCCAAGCTGGAGCAGCTGGTCTGGGACCTGCTGGAGCGGACGGTCGACCCCTGCCGGCGGGCGCTGAAAGACGCCGGGCTCAGCGTGGAGCAGATCGATGACGTGATCCTCGTCGGCGGCCAGACGCGGATGCCTGCCGTTCAGCAGCTCGTGCGCCGCGTCTTCGGGCGCGACCCGCACCAGGGCGTCAATCCAGACGAGGTAGTGGCCATTGGCGCCGCGATCCAGGCCGGCGTGCTCAGCGGGGAAGTCACCGACCTGCTGCTGCTCGACGTAACGCCGCTCTCGCTGGGCATCCGCACCCTGGGGGGCGTCTTCACCCGTCTGATCGAGCGCAACACCACCATCCCTACGTCGCGCACGCAGACGTTTACCACGGCGGTGGACAACCAGCGGCGGGTCGAGATCCAGGTCTACCAGGGAGAGCGGGATCTGGCCGAGCACAACCAGCTGCTCGGCAAGTTCGAGCTGGAGGGCATCCCCCCGGCCCCCCGCGGCGTCCCGCAGATCGACGTGACGTTCGACATCGACGCCAACGGCATCCTTTCGGTCACGGCGCGCGAGCGTGAAACGGGGCGCGAGCAGCACGTCCGGCTCACGGGGGCCAGCCGCCTCTCACCGGAAGAGATCGAGCGCATGGTCAAGGAGGCGGAGCAGCATGCCGCCGAGGACGCCGACCGGCGCGAACGGATCGAGGCCCGCAACTGGGCGGACTCGTTGATCTACCAGGCGGAGCGCTTCCTGGCGCGCGCCGGCGACGGCCTGCCGCCGGAGCTTCGCCATGAACTGGAGGCCCGCATCGGTGCCGCCCGCGACGTCCTGGACGGCGCCGATCCCTCGGTGATCCGCGCTGCGGCTGGCGCGCTGCGGGACCTGCTCCTTGAGCTGAACCCGGGGGCGGAGCGACCCGCCAGCGGGACGTCGGGGCGCGCCGGCACGGCGGACGGGGCACCGCCATCCGATACGCCCGAGGAGGCGCCGGTTTCCTAGCGGGGTCAGATAGGAGCCGCCGATCGACGAGCCAGGCCGACGGAGGCGTGGCTGGCCCCGCGCCCTTCCTGCTGCGCCGGCCGGTGGCGAACGACGGGCGACCGGGGTACGATTGGGTGCATCACCAGCAGTGGTCCCGCGCTGAGCGGAGCGAGCATAGCGGCGCCTGCGCTCCAGCTGCGGTGCACGGAAAGAGCGAGCAAGACGTGTGATGACCGAGAAACGGGACTACTACGAGGTACTGGGCGTCTCCCGTAATGCGACGACGGAGGAGATCAAGCGCGCCTACCGGCAGCTGGCGCGCAAGTATCACCCGGACGTGAATAAGGAGCCGGACGCCGAGTCGCGCTTCAAGGAGATCACCGAGGCCTACGAGGTCTTGAGCGACAGCCAGAAGCGCCGGCTGTACGACCAGTTCGGGCACGCCGGCCTGCAGGCCGGGGCCGGGGTCGGCGGCTTCGGGGGCTTCCCGTTCGGCGACATCACCGACCTGTTCGAGAGCTTCTTCGGGACGGGTGCGGCCACGCGGCGCGGGCCGCAGCGGGGCGCCGACCTGCGTGTGCGGCTGCAGTTGACCTTCGAGGAGGCCGTCTTCGGAACGGAAAAGGAGCTGGAGATCCCGCGCTGGGAGACGTGCCTGATCTGCAACGGCTCGGGGGCAGAGCCGGGGAAGCCGCCGGTGCGCTGCCCCACCTGCGGTGGGACGGGGGAGATCCGGCGCATTCAGCAGTCGATCTTCGGCCAGTTCGTGAACGTGATGACCTGCGAGCGGTGCCGTGGCTCGGGGACCGTCATCCAGTACAAGTGCCAGGACTGTGGCGGGCGAGGCATGGTGCGAAGGACGCGCCGCCTGACGGTCACCATCCCGGCCGGCGTGGACGAAGGGAACGAGATCCGCCTCGCCGGCCAGGGCGAAGGAGGGGAACGGGGCGGGCCGCCGGGCAATCTCTACGTCCAGCTGGCGGTGGAGAAGCATCCGTTCCTGCGGCGTGAGGGCTTCGACCTGATCTATGAGCTGCCCCTGAACGTCGCCCAGGCCGCCCTGGGCACGGAGGTGGAGATCCCCACCCTCGATGGGCCGGAGATCCTGCGCATTCCGCCCGGCACCCAGCACGGGCGCGTGTTCCGGCTCAAGGAGAGGGGCGTCCCACGCCTGCAGCGCAGCGGGCGCGGGGACTTCCGCGTCATCGTGCACGTGGAGATCCCGCGCCAGCTGACGCCCCGCCAGCGCGAGCTGTTCCGGGAGCTGGCGCGGACCTTTGAGACGGATGAGACCGGCGGCCCCGAGCCGAGCCCAGACGGCCAGGTGGGCGACAAGCGGGGCGAGCGGCCGAAAGGCCTGCTGGATCGAATGAAGGACGCCCTCGGCTTCGACGACGAGTAGTCTCCCTCCACACCCGCACGGTGGTCCGGCACGGTGGTTCGGCCAGGAGAAGGCCCGTCCATGCCCGCACGGTGGCTGGAAGTCTCCATTCGCGCCACGGCGGAGGCGGCGGAAGCCGTGTCCGCGCTCTTCGAGCAGGTGGGGCACGGTGGCGTGGTGATCGAGCCCGAACTGGCGCAGGGGCACGACGAGGACGACGCCGTCCCCGCTCCGGGGGGCTTCGCCGTCCTGCGCACGTACCTGCCGGAGGGGGCCGCGCTCGATGCGCAGCGGGCCAGGCTGGAGCGGGCCATCGGCGTCCTGCGCGCCTTCAATCTGGCGCCGATGGACGAGCTGCAGTTCCGCTGGCTCAGCGAGGACGACTGGGCGAACGCCTGGAAGCGCCACTACACGGTGCAGCGGATCGGCCGGCGCTGGGTGATCAAACCGCAGTGGCAGGAGTACACCCCCCGGCCGGGGGACCTGGTGATCGAGCTGGATCCAGGCATGGCCTTCGGCACGGGTCTTCATCCCACCACCCAGCTAGTGCTGGAGGCTCTCGAGGAGCGTGCGGAGCGGGGCGAGGTGGCGGGCAAGTCGCTGCTTGACCTCGGCACAGGATCAGGCATCCTCGCCATCGGCGCCGCCAGGCTGGGCGCAGCGTCGGTGCTGGCCCTGGACGTAGACGGCGTGGCTACGTCCGCCGCCACGCGAAACGTGGCAGCGAACGCCGTCGCGGACGTGGTGACGGTCCAGCAGGCGACCCTCGGGGCGCCAGTCGAGGGGGCGATGCCCGTCCCGGGCCTGGCTTACCAGGCGGCGTTCGACGGCATCCTGGCCAACATCGTCACCCGCGTCATTGCGGAACGGGCAGCGCCTTTGGCCGCCGCGCTCCGGCCGCAGGGCTGGCTGGTGGCCAGCGGCATCATCGCCGACCGCGAGGCGGAGGCCAGCACCGCGCTGGAAGCGCATGGCCTATCGATCGAGCGCCGCCGGCAGCGGGGCGACTGGGTGGCCCTGGAGTGTCGCAGGATGCGTCAAGCGTAATCCGTAGAGCGTAACCTCAGGTGGGGAAGGCGTGATTGGTGAGATATGGGGCGGGCGGCGTGCCAATGGCCACGGCCAGTCGCTTCTCGCTTGGATGGTTCATCGCCGGGGAGGAGTTCAGTCTCCCTTTAGGGGAAGGTTAGGGGGCGCAACTCCGCGCGGCTCCCACGGCGAGCGCGTTTCCTCTCCCTGCGGGAGAGAGGGAGGGTGAGGGCGCCCCAGGCGAATAGTGCGGGCTCGGGCGTGCTTCTGGTAGTGGGCGATCGCTTCGACGACGCGCTTATGGCTACGGTCCACCGCTTCTACGTTGAGCCCCCGCTGGCCGGCGGGATCGTGGAGTTGCCGGCGCAGCTTGCGCGCCAGATGGCGGCGGTCCTGCGCCTGGAGCCGGGTGACCCCGTTGTGCTCTTCGACGGGACCGGAGGGGAATGGCAGGCGGAGATCGCCACCCTGGCGAAGGGGCGCGCCACCGCCAGACTGATCCGGCACGTAGACCTGAGCCGCGAGGCGCCGCTCCGGCTGACCCTGTGCCAGGCGCTGATCAAGGCCGATCGCTTCGAGTGGGTGCTGCAGAAGGGTACCGAGCTAGGGGTGGCGGAGTTCGTGCCCCTGCTCACGCGGCGGGTGGTGGGGGCGAGCGGCAAGGCGCGGGCGGGGCGGGTCTCGGCGGCGCAGCGCGAGACGGAGCGCATCCTCAAGCTGGAGCGGTGGCGGCGCATCATCATCGAGGCGGCGGAGCAGAGCGGCCGGACCGCCATCCCCGCGGTGTCCCACCCGCAGACGCTGCGCACGGTGCTCGCCAGCGGCCGCGCCACCATCTTCTGCTGGGAGGCAGAAGGCGGGTCGCACCCCTTTCGGGTGGCGCTGGCCCAGGCGCTGGAGCGCTCGCCCGACCAGGTGCAGGTGCTCATCGGTCCGGAGGGTGGCTTCACGCCCCAGGAAGTGGAGGCCGCCCTGGCGGCAGGGGCGCTGCCGGCGTCGTTCGGCAAGCGCATCCTACGGAGTGAGACGGCCGGCATCGCGGCCGCCGCGCTGGCCCTGCTGGCCTAGCGGGCCGTATGCCATGCCGATTGCCATTCCGCCAGGGGCGCCGATGGCCACATCCAACCCAAGTACGGGAGTGACCCACTCGCCTGGAGTATTCATGGCGGGAGATGCGTCCCCTCTCCCCTTGGGAAAGCGGGGGGCCGCGAAGCGGGCGGCGGTGAGGGCGCCGCTCATGAATGGTCCAAGCTAGTCGGAGGCGCGTTTTTGCCGTAGCATCAATGCAACGACGTGACGACCGTAACGACCAGGCGCTGGGCAGTAGGAGATGAGCTCGTCCGCCAGAATTGCATCGATGCAGCGACGTGAAAGGCGACGACGGCGGCTCGGGGCCGCCAAGGGCTTTCAGTCGCCCCGTAGCATCTATCGGCCGTGCTTTCTCCACCACGGTCCGGCCGGCCCGAGCAGGGTGCGGGCCGGGAGCGAAGGAGTTCCTGGCGCGCGGCGGGTGGCGCCCGCGCACGCCAGGCGCAGCAGGTACGGCCGGCAGGCATGGCACGGCCATGTCACGGTAATGTAGAGGGTAGAGGTCGTACGCAGAGGTAGCCACGTGACGGGAGACTGCCTGTTCTGTAAGATCGCGCGGGGCGAGATCCCGGCGCAGATCGTACATAAGGACGAGAAAGTCACCGCCTTTCGGGACATCAACCCGCAGGCGCCGGTGCACGTGCTCGTCATCCCCAACGAGCACATCGGCTCCGCCGCCGAGCTTGGCCCCGGCAGCGGCGCGATCCTGGAGGCGATGGTGGCGGCGGCCAATCGCGTGGCGCAGCAGGACCGGGTGGCAGACCGGGGCTACCGGCTGGTGCTGAACGTCGGCGCGGAAGCGGGGATGTCCGTACCCCACCTGCACCTGCACGTCCTCGGCGGGCGCCGGATGCAGTGGCCGCCGGGCTAGCCGGCGCGTGCCCTTTCCGGACATAGAGGGGATACCGCACTGAGCACTCCACACGTGAACCAGGCCGAGACCAAGATCATCAATTTCCGGCCCCCGCGCCGTATGGTGCAGGCCCCCTGGCGCCGCCTCTGGCTGCTGGTGGCGTTTGGCCTGGGCCTGCTGCTGACGGCCATCCTGGCGCTGAGCTGGCAGCCCCTGCCCGGGCGCCCGGCGCTCAAGGCGGGCGACACGGCGCCGGAGACCCTGAAGGCGCCGCGGCGGGTCACCTTCGTCAGCCAAACGCGTACCCGCGCGGCCAGAGATCAGGCGGCAGCGCAGGTCTCGCCAGTCTTCGACTACGATTCCAACCTCCTGCGCCAGCTTCGGGGCCGCGCGGCCGACGTGCTGCGCAGCATCACCGCCATCCGCGCGGACACCGCCACGCCCATTGAGCTGCGCCGGCAGCAGATCGTCCGCCTGGAGCCCGGCCTGACCCAGCCGTCCATCGACGCGGCGCTGGAGATGTCCGATCCGGAATGGCTCGCCGTCAGCGCCGAGACGCTCCGCATCCTGGACGAGAATGTGCGGGAGCGCATTCGGGCCGAAGAGCTTGGCGACAAGCGGGCCGCGATGGTGGCGCAGATCACGCCGGCGCTATCCCCGCAGCTACGCGCCGTCGTAGCCGACTTCGTCACGCTGTACACGCGCCCGAACGTGCTGGTGAACCAGGCGGAGACGGAGAAGGCGCGCAAGGAGGCGCGCGATCGCGTGCCGCCGGTGCAGGTCACGGTGGAGCGGGGCGACACGATCATCCGCCAGGGCGACGTGATCACCCAGGAGGACGTGGAGAAGCTGGAGGCGCTCGGTCTGACCCATCGCGCCTTCGACTGGCAGAGCGCGGCTGGGGTGGGGGTCTATAGCGCCCTGATGGTGCTCCTGCTCTGCGTCTACGTGTACATCTTCCACCCTGATCTCCTGGCGCGGCCCCGAAGCCTGCTCCTGGTCGGTCTGGTGCTGGGCAGCTTCCTGCTCGCCATGAAGCTGGTCATCCCCGGCCGGCCGTGGGCCGGCTACGCCTTCCCCGTGGCCGTCGCCACGATGCTCATCTCGAACCTCCTGTCCACGCCTCTGGCCGTCATCCTGGCCGTCTTCCTCGCCCTCCTGGCGGCGCCCATCGTCGGCTACTCCTTCGAGCTGTTCAGCCTGCTGGCCATCCAGGGCATCGTCGGCGCGCTGGCGGCGCGGCGCATTGAGCGCTTAAACGCCTTCTTTCTCGCCGGCTTCCAGGTGACCCTGGCCAATCTGGCGGCGAGCCTGGCCTTCCGCCTGATCAACCAGGACTACGACTGGCTGGGGGTGGCGAACCTCGGCCTGTGGGCCGTGGGCAACGGCCTGCTCTCGGCCATTCTGACCATGGGCACCTTTAGCCTGGTCGGGTCGCTCTTTGGCCTGACCACCATGTTGCAGCTACTGGAGCTGGCCCATCCCAGCCAGCCGCTGCTCCGGCGCCTGCTTACCGAGGCGCCGGGGACCTACCATCACTCGATCATCGTCGGCAACCTGGCGGAGCGAGCGGCCGAGCAGATCGGGGTGGATTCGCTCCTGGTGCGCGTCGGCGCCTACTACCATGACATCGGCAAGCTGCACCGCCCGTACTACTTCGCCGAGAACCAGTTTGAAGGGGAGAACATCCATGAGCGGCTGCGCCCCGAGGCCAGCGCCGCCGCGCTGATCGAGCACGTGACGTACGGGCTGGAGCTGGCCAAGCAGTATGGCCTGCCGCGGGCGGTGCAGGACTTCATCGCCCAGCACCACGGGACTACCCTGGCCAGCTTCTTCTACCGCAAGGCCGTCAAGGCGGCCGGGGGCGACGGGACCGTAGATGAGGCCTTGTTCCGCTATCCAGGGCCGAAGCCGCAGACCAAAGAGGTGGCGCTGGTGATGCTGGCCGACGTGATCGAGGCCACGGTGCGCGCCGCGTCCAACCGGTCCACGCAGTCTCTGGAGCAGATCGTGGAGCGGGCCATCAACGAGCGCATCCTGGAAGGGCAGCTGGACGACTGCAATCTCACGCTCAAGGACCTGGACGTGATCAAGCGGTCCTACACGCGCCAGCTGCAGGGGGTCTACCATCCGAGGATCGAGTATCCCGAGCAGCACGAGCTGGAGGCGGCGCCGCTGAACGTCGCCGAGCCAAGCTGAGCCAGGTGCCATCGGGAGCGAGGAGCCGGTCACCCGTGTCCCTGCCAAAGCGCGAGCCGACCTGCTGGCGGCGGGCAGGCAGGGGCGCCGCGGCCGGCCACCGGTCGCCTAGCGCCGGAGCGTCGCCTGTGGTTCCGGACCGGCAGAGCGATGAACGCGTGGGCCGCGCCGCTCCGAAGGCAGGGGGCCTTGCCCTGTCGGTGGCGCGCGCCGATGGCGTCCAGGTGGAGCTGCCCGCGCGCTGGTTCCAGCGGGTCGCCGCCGCAGCCTACGCCGCCGCGGGGCGCGACGAGCCGGCGGAGGCAGCCCTCCTGCTGGCCGGTAACGCCACCCTTCACCGGCTCAACCGCGACTACCGCGGCGTCGATGCCCCGACGGACGTGCTGTCCTTCGCCCAACTCGAGGGGCCGCCTATCGTCGCGGCAGCGTCCCCGGAGGGGCCGGTCTACCTGGGTGACGTGGCGATCTCCGTCGAGCGGGCGCGCCGCCAGGCGGCCGAGCTCGGCCATTCCTTCCAGCGGGAGATGGCCTACCTCCTGGTGCATGGCCTGCTCCACCTGCTGGGCTACGACCACGACACGGATGCGGCCCAGGCGGAGATGCGGCGCGTGGAGGAGCTGGCCCTGTCGCGCCTGGGGCTGAGCCGCGGCGTGCAGTCGCTGGACGTAGCGAGCGACGACGTCGCGAGCGACAAGGATCAAGGCGGTGTCCGCCTGAGCGGCGGCGCGGGGACGGTAGCGCCGCAGTAGAGTGTGTCGAGAGGATCGGCCATGAGTGAGGGAGGGCGAGCCAGGATCTACGAGGTCCCTGCGGCCGCTCCATCGGGGGCGCGGGCGCGCTCCGCGCCGGGTCCGGACGCGCGGACGCTGGCGCCGGACCCGGCGCGGAGCGCGCCCGCGCCCCCGATGGAGCGGCCGCAGGGACCTCGTAGATCCAGGCTCGCCCTCCCTCACTCATGGCCGTTCCTCACGACACACTCTACTG
>DAOTTI010000057.1:0-41874 GCA_034437795.1 Chloroflexota bacterium
CGAAGGCGACGCAGTCCCAGAGCGCGACCAGCCCGCGCTGGCCGGTGGCGAGGTTGACGAAGAGCTGGGCCACCGGCGTCTGGCCGCCGGAGACGAGCTGGCTGTAGGGGCTGATCTGCTGGAAGACGAAGCTCTTGCCGGTGCCGCGCGGCCCCAGCTCGACCAGGTTGAAGGTGCGCTCGACCTGCGGGATGAGACGCGCGAGATAGAGCAGCCTGCGGCGGTGGGTGAAGTACGGGTGGCTCGGCTCCATCCCCAGCGAGCGAATGAGCAGGTCGATCCACTCGGCGCGGGTGAACTCCCCCCGGGCCTCGGCCACGCGTCCCGCGCCCCGGCTGCTGAGTTGGATGGGCTTGATGCGCTCGATGCAGAACGGCGGGGTCACGCCCTTGAACTTGGAGGTGCCATCGTAGCGCAGGGTCACCTCGGCCCAGATGCCGCCCGTCAGCAGGCGATCGTGCTCCTGGATCTCGGGCTCGGAGATGTTGACGAAGTGGAGATTGATGTTGCGGAGCGTGGCCCAGTACTTGCCGTCGACCTCCCCGAGCGCGGCTGAGACCTCGTCGATGATCTGGTACTCGCCGAGCTGCTGCACGCGCGCCTTGACGATCTCGCGCTCGTCAGGCTTGACATACTTCTCGGCGAGGTTGCGGCGGACGAACGCCAGGCCCTGCTCGATGACCATGGGATCCGGCGAGGCGCAGTACTTGCCGAGCAGGAACTCGACGACGCACACCGGGATGCTATAGGCCGACTGTAACCGCCGCAGCCGGTCCTTGCGCACGACCATGCCCGGAAAGGCGGCGTTCGCCTTTTCGTCCAGGCTGTCGAGCGCCACTTCTTCGTGGGTCGTCGCCATGGGCGCTGCCTCCTTACTCCCAGTCCACCAGCAGTGTCAGCTCTCTGACCCCGAGGTCCTAGCCGGTCTCCGCATCGCGCGTCCGCAGGCGCAGCGGTTGGCCGGCCCTTAAGTCCAACCCTTCTTGTAGATACAGCGGGGGCTTGAACTCTTGTACATTGGCCCGCAGCTCGAGCTCGATCGGGGCGGCCACCATCCGCGGTGCAGCATCCGCCGTCTCCACCCACCGCCGGACGCTGAGCGGCGCGTAGCCGCCAAGCGACGCCTGCCCCGGCTCGACGCGAGGCCGGAGGACCACCGGCACCGTGCCGCCCACCAACGTGGCGGTACTCACCTGGATCTCCAGCCCGATCGTGGACCGCGGCAGCACGCGCCGCGACACGAGATGTGGAATGACACACTCCTGGAGCGAGATGCCGCCGTGCAGATACGGCTCCGCCTTCTCCAGCGTCCGGACGTCGCGGGGATGCCGAGCAGCACGTCCGGGGCGAGCGGCGCGGGCAAGCGTATCACCTCGGCGACGGGCGCGCCCGGCTTGAGCGCCGCCGAGCGCTGGTGTTTGTAGCGCGCCTGGACCGGCAGCACGTCGTGCCGGCCCAGCGCATCCACCGCCTCGGGCGGGAGCAAGAGGAAGACGTGGTCGGTCACGACGTGCACCCTCTCGACGCCGGCCTGGTGCAACGCACCGATCGCGCGCCACAGGTTGCACACGAACGTCTCCACCAGCGCCAGGAGGTGTCCGGCCCCGCTGTGCCCCTGCTCGTCGATCCCGTTGTCCAGCACGACGGCCAGGGGCGTGTTCGGCACCTTCCCACCCTTGAGCAGCGCCTCCAGGTCGATGAACTCCACCTGGGGCTTGTCCTTGGCATCGACCACGGCGGCGCGCAGGAACGCCTTGCGGCCGTCGCGGGTGTCCAGGTCCTTTGCGTCGCCCTGGCGGATGGTCGGCGGGCCGGTGCCAAACTCCACCACGACCGGCGCACCGGCGAGGGGCAGCAGGGCTGCCATGCCGAACGGCGTGTTCGCGGGCAAGGTCGCCAGGACCGGCGTCAGGTGGCAGTCCTCGCTCTCGAGCAGCTTCGCCAGGTCCTGGGCGAGGTCCCAGCGACAGACGTCGCTGATGATGATGCCCTTCCGCCCGCCGCGAACGTCCCAGAGGGACGTCTGCAGGGCGGCAATCTCCGTGGTGCCCTCGGGCGGCCAGGCGCCCTCCTGCTCAACGAGCGCGCTGAAGCGGTCGGCGAGGCGGGCGACGCAGTCGAAGTAGGCCTGGTCGGCCACCTGCCGCGCCGCCTCCAGGTGTGCCTCGCGCGCTCCGACCAGCACCCGCAGGTGGAGCCGGTCCAGCCGCCACCAGCGCTCGGCATAGGCGGAGACCAGCTCGGCGGCACGCTTGACGGGCTCGGCCTCGCCAGGCGCGCCCTCGGCTTCGAAGACCAGGTCTGCCAGGTCGCGCACGATCTGCCAGTGCGTGTCCGAGTCCAGATGCGCCCAGGGGACGGAGGGCGTGGCGTGGAGCGCCGCGGGCTCGGCGCCGAGCAGCTCCGGCGAGGCCTGCCAACCCTGCCCAGCCGCCGCCTGTAGCCGCTCCAGGAACCGCCGCCAGCGCGCCTGGGCGAGTAACGGGAGCCCACGCGGGTGGCCAGCGCGATCGCTCGCCCAGTCGGCGAGCAGATAGCTCGGCTCCAGTCGGCGCATCCGCGCATGGAAGCGTGGCCCCAGGTCGGCGTGGCTGAGCACGTCATCGCGCAGGAAGGCCGCCTGGCGCACACGGTGCTCCGAGAGGGGACTGGTGGGATCCGCCGATAGGCGGTTCCTCCCCTTCCCTCCTGGGCTCGTGCCGGAGGATCGCCTGCCGTACATCAGCTACGACGGGAGCCGCACCTGGGAAGCAGCCATCGGCGAGCGGGTGCTCCGGATCGGCCCAACAGCGCGTGACCACTGCTGCGCGTGGAGATTGCCGGCAGCGGCGGCCGGCTCGAGGCGAGCGGCCTGACGACGCAGAACGTGGTGGGTGAGCTCCGGCGCTACCGTCTGCGCCGGCTGTAACGCCTCTACCTCCTGCACACGACGCAGAACGTGGTGGGCGAGCTCCGGCGCTACCGCTTCGGCGGCCCGCCGGCCGATCCGGCCAGGCGCCTGGAAGGCAAGCCGGTGCCGCTGGCCGTGCCGTCGGGCGTGTCGCCAGACTTTCAGCTTGCCTTCGACGGGTCGATTGCCGCCCTCATCAGGTCGGTGGCGGCCGGGCGCCGGCCGCCGGTCACGGGCGAGGATGGGCTGCGCGTGCTGGAGCCCGAGCACGCCATCGTGCGCTCGGCCCGCGAGGGGCGGTTCGTGGAGGTCTGCGCGGCTTGGGGCCTGGCCGTCCGCCGCCGAGCAGGAGGCGACGCTGGCCAATAACAGAACCTACGCGGTCGCTCCCGACAAGACAGGGAAGCGCAAGCCTGGAACGGCGTACCTCCCGATAATCAGAGATAGGCAATGCGCATCGCCCCCGGGTCGGCCAGGCGCAGGAAGAAGTGGCCGGTGCCAGCGGCGCCGTTGAGGAACTCCGGCGAGGAGTAGCCCGGTTCGTCGGCCTGCCAGACGTCGCCCTCGGCGCTGATCGTGCGGTAGGCCAGCGCCTGGCGGGCGAACTCGCCGGCGCGCGCGAGCCACGCCGGCTCGCGTGTGAGGCGGTAGAGTTCGAGGAGCAGCTCGCCGTTTCCGGCAAGGCCATGGCGCTGGCCGGCATTGTGGCGCACGTCGCCATAAGCGTAGGTGGCATGGCCGGCAGCCACAGCCATAATGAGAACGGCGAGCGGCACCGCTCGAGACAGATCGTCTTGAGCGGCGTGAGCTGGTAGAGGCCGGCCGTGAGCAGAATGGCGGCGCCGACGAGGCCGGCAGCGGCGGCCTCCTGGAGCGCTGGCGTACGGGCCACAAGGGCGTGTAGCAGGCTATCGCCGAGGTAGGCCAGCAGCCCAAAGTAGGCCCAGACGCCGAGATAGCCGGCCATCAGGAGGACCAGGACCGCGCTGCCGTCCCGGCGCCCGGCGGTCACGCGGCGGAAGAGATTGAGCAGCGGCAGGCTGCTGGGGAGCATCATGGCGATGGTCATCAACGTCCAGCCGGCGACGAAGGCCACGACGCGCAGCAGCGGCGGGAAGCCGCGCGGCCCAAGCCCCCGGTGGCTGAGGAGCCCGGCAAGGGGAGAAGCCCCCCAAACGGCCAGCGCCGCCCAGGCGGCCAGGGTCAGCGCCGCAATGGATAGACGATACCAGCGCTGGTCGTCGGGCGTGCGGAACGCATTCACCATCATGGCCAGCCTCTCCCTCTTTCACTCGTGTGCGCTTGCGCTCTTGTGTCTGCCGGCCGCTAGCCCTCGAAGCGGAACGTGCCCTGGATGGCATTGTGGCCCTGCAGGTCGACGTCCTTGAGCCCGAATGGGGCGCCGTGCCGGCGGAAGGTCGAGGCCTTACTCACCCAGGCAGGAGCGCCCGGAATGCTGGTGAAGATGCTCTCGTTGAGCGTCGTCACCTCGCCGGTAGGACCGCGGTAAGGCTCCATCTCCGCCTCGGCCAGGTCGCCAATGCGCATGGTGCCTTTCCCTTCCTTCACCTCGAAGCTGATGGGCGCCCGTTCGACGGCCACGACCTCGCTGACGAGCTGAGCAAGATCTGCGAGGGGACCGCCCAGCTTGCCGGCCCACGCGTTGACCAGCGCCTCCTGCTGCTCCGGCGAGGCCTGGCCGTCCACGATGATCGCCGCTCGAGCGTCTCCCCTCAGGATGTTGCCGGGAAAATGCACGAGTATGGCAATCGTGAGGCCAGACACGTCGACGCCGTTCACCTTCCCCCGCTCGACGTGGTAGGCGGTGATGGCGTCGCAGGTGCCGTTATCTGGATCCTCGCCGATCCAGCACGGGCAGAGCACGTTGCAGTCGCAGACCTCCAGGAGCTGTCCTTCTAGCTGGTACCCCATTGATCGACCTCCTCGTGATCGAGATGCTCACAGCATAGGCCACATGCCTTGCAGGCGCCTTGCAGCAATGGCCGGCCGCGGCTGCAAGGCGCCTGCAAGCTGGGTGACCCAGCGTGACGTGCCGATGCGTCGCTCTTCTCCCAGCGCCGTCTGAGCCGGCCGCCTTTCCTTCACGGGGCAGCGCGGTCGAACCGCGGCGAGCTGGCCGTCACAGCGAGAGACAGGGGAGAACACGAGCGCCTCCATCGCTCGGCAAGACGCTGCACATGCGAGCTGGTCGTCACAGCAAGAGAGACAGGAGAGCGCGTCTTATGGAGGCTCAGGCCGCGGTTTTCAAGCCGGTGTTTGGGACGATGCACGCGCTCCGGCGAGCCTACGAGCACCCGGCGCGGGCCTGGGCGGAAGGGCCGGCGCCGGCCTACGAACGGCCGGCGGCGACGGCGGTCGCGGCGCTCCCCGCCCCGCTCGCTGGCGCACTGGTGCTGGACGTGGGAGCTGGCACGGGGGCGGCCAGCCGGTGCGTTGCACGGGCAGGCGGCACGCCGGTGGCGATAGACTTCGCACTGGAGATGCTGGAGCAGGCGAGGAGCGACCACGCGATGGGGCGGCAGAGGCTGCCGGCGGTCGTGGGCGACGCCGAGCGGCTGCCCTTTCGATCCGGCGGCTTCGACGCCGCGGTGGCGTGCTTCTGTCTCTCGCACCTGGAGGACCCCGTGCCGGCGCTACGAGAGGTGCGGCGCGTACTCCGGCCGGGTGGGGCGCTCGTCACGGCGACGTTCCGTCGTGAGGACCCGCCCCATCCGGCGAAGTCGCTGGTCGACGGCGCCGCGGTGCAGTTCGGGTTTGGCTATCCTGCCTGGTACGCCGCCTATAAGGAGCGGGAGGCGCAGGCAGCGAGACCCGAGACCCTTCTCGCGCAGGCGGAGACGGCCGGCCTCGTGGCGGTCTGCCTGCAGGAGGTGCGGGTCGAGACCGGCGTCGAGACGGCTGAGGCGCTGGTACGCCTGCGATTAGGGATGGCCTACCTGGCCCCGTTCGTCGGGTCGCTGCCGGGTGGCCGGCGCGCGGCGCTGGTGCAGGCGGCCTGCGAGGCGCTGGGGCCGGCACCTCAGCCATGGCGGCCGGCTGTCTTCATCGTCTCCAGCCGCGCACCGGCGTAGCGCCGGAAGGCACCGGCATACTCGCCGGCCTGGGCCGCGAGGCGTGCAACGTGCGCCTCGGCCAACGCCCAGAAGGCATCGATGCCGGTCGCCGCGGCCGCCTCCGCGGCCAGCCACCACGCGTCGAGGGCGCTATGGCGCGGCAGCGCCTCGAGCACGCGGCCGGCGGCGGCCGGATCGATCGGCTCGCCGAGGACCGCGCGCGCCTGAGCCTCGAGCAGAAAGGCGAGATCGACGTAGCGCTGGGTCTCCAGCGCGGCTGCCGTGGCTCGAACCTCGGCCACCAGGGGCAGCGCTGCGTCGGGCCGGCCGCCGGCAAGGGCGGCGCGGGCGCGCAGGAGCCGGTGGCGCAGCGCGTAACGCCAGCGGTTAGCGTGAGTGCCTTCCTCCAGCGGGGAGACCGCATCCAGATAGCCGGTCGCCCCGTCCACCTCGCCTTCCAGCAGCCGCGCGGCGGCGAGGTCGAGCAGGGCGTGGGCCTCCGCCTCCACACCGCCGACCTCGCGCGCCTCGGCCAGCGCCTGCTGGCTGAGATCGTCCGCCTCGACAAAGTGCGCCAGGCTGCGCAGTACCCAGGCGCGGAAGTTGGTCGAACGACCCTTGAAGCGCCTCGCGTGCTGCCGCTCGATCTCTGCCTCCCACGCATCGATCGCCAGGAGGGCCTGCGCCGCGCGGCCCAGAGTAGCCAGCGCGTGCACGGTGGTGATGTGCGCGTAGAGCGCTAGCGGCTGAAGCTGCACCGCAGGGCTGAGGCGCATCTGCATCGCCGGCCGCGCCAGCTCCAGCGCCTCGCTGGCGCGCCCTTGCCAGCAGCGGATCTGGGCCAGGAAGACTGCCGGCGCGAGGCGGCCGGCAGGATCGGGCGCCAGCGCCACCGCCTCCTCCAGGCGGGCGGCCGCACTGGAGAGATCGCCGTCCGAGGCGCGGGCTCGGCCGTCGATCGTCAGACAGCGCGCGCGGTCGGCGCCGCCAGCCAGGCGTGCGCCGTCGCCGGCATACTGCCGCGCCACCGCGAAGTCGCGCCGGTAGTAGGCCGCCCAGGCAGCCACCTCCAGGGCGCCGGCACCGGCGCCCTCGCGGAGCGTGGCCAGGGCATCCTCCTCGGCCCGCCGGTAGTCGCCAAGGAGGATGCGCGTGCGCGCGCGCTGGAGGCGATGGGCCGGCGCGCCGGCCAGGTCGATGGCCAGGGTGAGCTGGCGCTCGCTTTCGGCGTAGTCGTACCGCTCGCCCGCACGCGTGGCAGCCTCGGCCAGCGCGGTGGCGGCCAGCGCCGGGTCACCGCCGAGCTGCGAGTGGTAGGCGGTGGTCAGCGGCTCCGCCTGGGGGCGCGTGGCCAGCACGCGGGCCGCCTCACGATGGACGAACGTCTGGCGCGATCCTCCCACGCCGGCCGCCAGCGCCTCGCGAATGAGGTCGTGCCGGAAGGCAAAGCCTGCGCCGGTCTCGGCAAGCAGCCGCCGGCGCGCGCCTTCCTCGAGGTGGCCGAGCACCTCGAGCGGCGCGCGCTTGAGCACCGCGCCAACCAGCTCCAGATCGATCGCCGGCCCGAGGAGCGCGGCGGTGCGAAGCGTAGTCGCCACCTCGGGCCCGGCGCGGTCGCACCGCACGGCGATGGCCTCGCGCAAGGACGCCGGCAGCTCGCCCTCGCCGGCCGCCGCTCCGTGCGTACAGGTCGGCGGCTCGCGCGCGCCCGACGACGAGCTCCACCGCAGCGAGGTCGAGCGGCCCGAGCGGCAACCGCTCAGCATCGGGAGAGATGGGGACCAGCTCCTCGGGCCGAGCGGCCCCGACAATGAGCAGGCGCTGGCCAGCGCCGTGGCGGATGGCAAAGTGCAGCCATTCGATAGTGGCCCGGTCGGCGAGATGGAGGCCATCGAGGAGGAGCGCCACGGGGGCATGCGCGGCGAGCCGCGCCAGCACCTTGAGGAGCGTGCGCGCCTTCCGGCTCCCCAGCCGGTGCGGCTCGATCCCCTCGATCTCGAACCCGCCCAGCACCCGTACGCGAAGCTCCATGGCGCCGGCGCCTGTGGCAGCCATTATTGGCAGGGCGGCGGTCTGCGTCTCACCAAGCCGAGGCAGACCTCCTATCCCAAAGCCAAGGTGAACGCCGCAGTGGGTCGTCCGTCAGTTCATGGAGGTTCCGTCCTGGCTTCGGTTGGGTACCGCGCCGGGCCACCTTCTGGGCAACCCTGCCCTGGCCCCAGGGAATGGCGCTCCACAGCGGGTGCTGGTTCCCACTCTTGATATTGCCCCGTTTCCGTGAGCAGTTGGTGGTCCGGGTCTTGTAAGGCGCTTCACCTCCCTTCGTGTGTGATGAGGTCGGCGACCGCCACCGGTTCCTCGCAGGGGGACAGCGCCCGCCGGGACCAATCCAGCAACAGAAGACATGGCAGTGGGGGCAGCGTTGTGCACCCAGCAGGCGGGCACCACACGTCGGGCACTCGTACATCCCCTCGACGGCCGCGACGTGGCTTCGTGGCGCGCCCGCACCTGGGCGCCCACGAGAGAGGGCACTCGTAGATCCCCTCGACGGCCGTGACGTGGCCCGCCGCGCTGCGGGATGGCAGCACCGTCACCAGCCCAACCGGCGACGCGTGGCGGTGGCGCCAGGCGGCTTGCCGACAGGCATCCGAGCAGAACCGCCGGCGCCCGCGTGGAGCGAAGCCCCGCCCACAGGCCGGGCGGACCGCGCTGGTCATGCCAATCATCGTTACGCCATCGTTACGCGACGGCATGGGGGACCTCGCACGCGTGGCCCGCGCGTAGGTGATGTCGGCTACCCACAGGTTGTTCGGTCCCCCGATCTGCGCAGGCGCAAAGCTGCGCTCGACGCGATCCGGCGCGGGCGTCGCCTGCCGATCGCGGGAGGTCGTGCGGGGCCGCCGACCACGCCGGTGGCAGCCCACCAGACCGGTCTGGCGCATCAGGTGCATTACCCGCTTGCGCGCGCAGCGCACCCGGTGCGTCCCGTTGGGATCGACCTGCTCGGCGTGAATGCGCCGGCTACCGTAGGTCCCGCAACTGCGTTCGGGGATCTGGGGAATGCGCTGGAGCAGCTCGCCGTCCGCCCGCGCGCGGGCGAATGCAAGCGCCCGGGGAGCTGGTCGTTTCCAAGCGGTCGCCGTCCACCCGCGCGGGCGAATGGCGCCCCACCCCGCTCGGGCTAGCGGGCGCGCCAAGCGTAGTAGCCTGGCCGCGAGACACCGACCACACGACACGAGAGCGCCACCAGGTGGTCCCTCTCCACCGTGGCGACGAACCGGACACAGGTCCCCGGGTCGCGCTCTCTTTGGCGAAAGAAGCGGTGGCCTTCTTGCGGATCTCGCGCTCCTCCTTTAACGACCGGTTCTCCCGCCGCAGTTGCGCCAGTTCTTCCTGCTCACTTGGGCTCAGCCCCTCCCGCTGGCCAGCGTCGACGTCGGCCTGGCGGACCCAGAACCGCAACGGCTCATAATGGATGCCGAGTTGGCGCGCCACCTGCGACAGCGACTGCCCGCTCAGGCGCACCAATGCCACCGCCTCCGAACGAAATGCCGGCGGGCACGGCGGCTGGGCCTTCTTCGTCTGCTTCAATTCCATGTCCATGGGTTCGTGAACGTCGTTCCTGGGGCTCCTCGTCCCGAAGTCCAACCCGTCCACGAAACCGGGTCAATTCCACTACATCGGTCTCGTCTACCGACTCAAGGAGCCGTTCTCAGATAGTCGCTGCGCGTGCTGCGCCGCCCAGCTCTTCCTCGATTCCGGCGACGGGGTCGTGTTCATGGGGGAGTACGGCCCTTGGTACTCGCCGCAGCGGTAGGCCTTCCACCTGAGCCATGGGGCCGCGCGACGATTGCTTGAGGGGGTACTCAAGACGTACCAGGATCTCGAGGGGCAGGCGCCTCACGAAGTCAGATCCGGATCCGCGGGTGCGGCGGCGGGCGCAGGCGCGGTTTATGCTGGCGCAGGGCGAGCCGGTGCTGGCGGTGGCGCAGGCGGTTGGGCGCGCCATGGTGCTTCCCGTCCAACTGCGGCCGGACGCGGCCCAGCGGGCCGGCGGGAAGCGGCGCTGCTCGAGGGCGCGCGCTGGAGGATCGGGGCGTGTGGCACGCGGGCGCTGCCTGTCACGGGTGGTCCTCCGGATTGAGCGTGGGCAGCCCCGCCCAATTCGCGGCGTCCAGCAGCGCCCGGTCAGCCGTGATGAAGCTCCCCGTGGCGACGCCACGCCGGCGGGCACGGGCGAATGCCAACCGGGCCGATGCGACGTGCAACGCGTCCAGCGTCCGCAGGCGTACGGCGGGCGGCGCCGTGAGCAGCAGCGTCGCGGCCTGCTGGGCAATCGCCTGGTTTGGTTCGACCACCACGAACGTTCGGAGGTCCCGCAGGAAGGCCTGGAAGAGCGCATCACGCTGCTGGGCGCTCAGCGCGCCGTCGCGCGAGCGGCGGGCGAGGGCAGACGCCAGTTCGGGAATGGCGATGAGCGAGACCGCAGCGGGCTCCTGCTGGCAGAGGCGCACTACCCACGCTGAGCCTCGTTCCGGCAGGTACCGCTTGGCCAGGGCGCTGGTGTCGAGGTAGGCCAGAGCCACGAGCAGGCGCCCTTAGCAGCGGTCTTCGCGATCCGCGCTGATCGTGGCCGACAGCGGCGGAATGAGCGCAGGCATCGATTGCCTGAGGGTGTCGGTGTCCGGCAGGCCTTCGCTCGGGCGCAGGTACGGTGGTACATGCTGCAGATCCAGCTCGACCGCCAGGTCGCCCAGGGCGCGCCGGACGTGCTGCACCTGCTCCAGGAGCGAGCCTTCCGCCCGGTCCGCCACCTCGCCCCGCGCCAGGGCCTGGCTGAGCGCGGCGACGATCAGTTGGTTCAACGACGCTCCGGTGCGCTCCGAAGTGGAACGCAAACGTCGGTGCAGATCTTCCGGCAGGCGGAGGGTCACTCGGGCCATGGCAGCCTCCCTTGCTCACGCGACACCATAGTGTCACTATTGTACCAGACGAGATGAGGTGGTTGGTCGCTTGAAAGAAACGGGTGTACTTGTTTGCCGCGTTCGGCGAGAGGGCAGCCAAGCAAGGACGGCTCGACAAGCGGTGTGCACTAGCGACGTGATGACCGTAGACGCCCGACGGCCCAGCGACGACGACCTGGTCACCGAAAACGCCACCCTGAGACGACGCGTGGCCGAACGGGAACAGCGGGTCGCCGCGCTCGAAGTCGCGCTGCAGACGGCGCTGGACCAGCTCGACGCGGCGCGACGGGCTGGGACATGGCAGGCGACGCCGTTCTCCAAGGGGCCCCCCAAGGAGAACCCACAGCGCCCGGGCCCCAAAGCAGGGCATCCCGCGGCCCATCGCCAGCAGCCGGAGCGGGTCGACCGAACCTTGGCGGGCACGCTCGCTCACACCACCTGCCCTCCGTGTGAGCGGCACCTGATCGAACTGCTGGTGGGCCTCACGCGTCGCAGACGTGGCTCTCAATGGCACCCTGGCCGCGAGATCCGTTCGGGAGGCCGCTCCTGACCGCGGCAGCGCTGGCTGTGACTTGGCTCAAGAGCTGGCGCGGGGCGGGAGGATCTGGATGCTGTGCTTCTGAGCGGCGGCCAGGAGCTTCTGCACGTCCGGCGCCGCTGGCGGCGGCAGGGTCGGAGCGGCGGCCGGCTCGCCGACCTCAGCCGCGAACTGCTCGAAGCCGGCGGGCGAGGTGAGCTGGAGGGCCCTCACCGGGCTGCCTCCCTCCACAGTGAAGGTGTGGGGAATCCCGCGCGGCAGGAAGGCAAAGGCGCCCGGCCCGATGGTCCAGGTCTGGTCGCCGCACTCGATCCGCAGCGCTCCCTCGATGATGTAGAACGCCTCGTCCTCATCATGGTGGATATGCCTCGGCGGGGTGAAGCCACTCGGCGCCTGGAACTCGATGAGCGTGTAGGCGGAGCGGGTGGTGGCGTCGCCTGCCTTGACGGTCATGATGGTGCCAAGGAACCAGGTGGCGTCTCCCTCGCCGGAGTGCAGGACGAATGAACGCTGAAGTCCAGATAGTCCGGTCACGTTACACCTCCACGAGACGATGCGATGGTCGTGCTGCTCTTCCACAGCGCTGGGCTTGCCCGGGACTGGGCCGCCGGGCCTGACCAGGCCAGTATCGGCGAGATCGTCGCTTGCCGGGAATCCCCCGAGTTCGGGGTTCCAGGCAGGCAATTTCCCCTAACTTGGGGGGTTGCCCGGGCCAGGAGCGCCATCTATACTGGAGTTCATGATGACCGCCGCGCCGCTCGCGACCCCGACCGCTCGCCGCGCGCGGGCGCGGATCCTCGAGCTTGCCCGAAGCGGCCCCGCCGCCGCGGAGTTCCTGTGCGAGCTGGCGCGCCAGCTCCGGCTGATCGTCCCGTTCACCGCCTCCTTCTGGTCGGCGAGCGATCCCTTCACGCTGCTCGCCACCTCGCCCGCGCGGGTCGAGAACCTGGACGGCCAGTGCGAGCGCTGGTGGGAGCGGGAGTTCCTGGTTCAGGACTTCAACCTGTTCCGCGATCTGGCACGGGCCGAGCGCCCGGTCGCGACCCTGTGGCGGGCGACGGATGGGCTGCCGGGGCGGAGCGTGCGCTACCGCGAGTTGCACCGGGAGCTGGGCTGCGCCGACGAGCTGCGCGCCGTGTTCCGCAGCGGCGGCGCGGTCTGGGGCTTCGCCTCGCTCTGGCGGAAGGACAGCGAGCCTCCTTTCAGTCTCGCCGAGGAGAAGCTGGTCGCGGACCTCGCGGCTCCGATCGCCGAGGCGTTCCGGCGCGCGGCGCTGGTGCGGGCGAGCTCGGCTGGCGCGTCGGTCGAGGCGCCGGGGCTCCTCGTGTTCGACCAGCACGGGCTGCTGGAGTCCTTCAACGACCACGCTGAGCGGTGGCTGGAGCAGCTCCCGCCAACCGTCGGGGGCACGCCGGGTCCCTCGGGCGTATCGCTCCCGGTCGAGGTCCGCACGGTCGTCGCGCTGGCGCATGCGATCGCCGCCGGCGTCGAGCGGGGCGTCGCCCGTGCCCGCCTGCAGAGCCGGACCGGGCGGTGGCTGGTCGTTCACGGCTTCCCGCTGCGCGGCCCGCGAGAGGGGGAGAGCCGAACGGCGGTGGTGATCGAGCCCGCCAAGGCTTCGGAGGTCGCACCGATCATCGTCGAGGCGTATGACCTCACCGCGCGCGAGAAGCAGATCATCGAGATGATCGCGCGCGGCCTGGCATCAACGGAGATCGCAGAGCGGCTCTGCCTCTCTCCACATACCGTGCGCGACTACGTGAAGAGCGTCTTCAGGAAGGTGGGTGTCTCCAACCGCGGCGAGCTGGTCGCCCGCATCTTCGCCGAGCACTATGCCGACGCGCTGCACGACTCCGTCGCCCGCGCCTACGGCACGGAGTGCGGCAGCCCGTCCCACTTGTGATCCGGCGCCGCACAGCGATGAGAAGCAGGGCAACGGTGCCGACGGCGAACAGAGTATTGCCATGCAGGTCGACGGCGGGATCGGCCGGCAGCACGGGCTCCCGCGGCAAGGCGGCCCAAGTATCGGTGAGCGTCGTGCCCCCGACCTTCGGCCCGGCTCCTGCGGGCGGGCCGAAGAGGGAAGAGGAATTACAACAAGGAAAGCGCTGGCGGCGACCGCCAGCCCGCCGATCATGGCCCAGACCCGCCAGGTCCGGGCCATGAACGGCGGCGGCTCACAGACGACGGTGAAGGGAAGCGGCATCGGCGACCTCCGAGTGGAGTGCTGTTCTCGGCTCCAGCTTCGAGATCGCCAGTCACTCCCCAGTCACGTCCGAGTCGCTACGGCGGCACTTCCGCGTCACTTTGCGCGTCGGTCGCAGCAGGGCCGACATGCTCGCCGATCAGCCGCGCAAGTGACGCTACCCTGACCACTTCTCAGTCACCTGGAAGCGCCGGTGTCGCTCGCCGGCGTGGATCGGTCGGGGCGTCGACCAAGGAGCCGCGCCGCGACCGCGGCGATCCACGCGCTGCCTAGAGCACCAGGTCCGCACCGCACGCCGAAGCTCAGCCCGGCTCGGGCCGCTGGGCAGCGCGGCCAAGAGGCAGCGGCCTTACACAGCGACCCAGGTGACGGTGCGCGAGCAAATAGCTGGGAAGCCCCGCTGCTATCAGCGCTTGACGGCGAGCGCTATCCCTAACGCGGTACGCTCATGGTGCTCACCGATCTCCTCTCATAGTCCGAGGTGGTCAGCCCGTTGGTTCGCCGCGGGCCACTGCGCCCGCACGCTGACGCAGGCCCTGCACGATGCCGAGCGTCTCAGCCGCACTTACCCCAAATCGGTGCAGCGTGTGGCGGGTGATCTCAAGAGCGAGCTCCACCTCGCCTGCCACCGCCTCGGAGACCCCGCGCCCGCGCAGGAACCGCATCTCATCCTCGCTGTGCGTGCGCGCGACGATGTCCAGCCGCGGGTGCATGCGCCGCGCGTATTCGACGATCTGCCGCGTGGCCAGGGCGTCCGGGATTGCCACCACCAGGACCCGCGCGCGGTCAAGGCCGACCCGCTCCAGCAGCACCGGGTTGTCGGCGCTCCCCAGCAGCGCCCGGACACCCTGCTGGCGGAGGCGGCGGACCACGCGTGGGTTCTGGTCGATCACCACGAACGAGAAGCCCCGCCGCGCCAGCGCCTCGCCGACGACGCGCCCCACGTCGCCGTATCCGCAGATGACCGCGTGGAGCCGCGGCGCGGTCCCCGGATCGGCGAGGGCTGGATCCTCGGCCAGCGGGGGCGGGGGGAGCCACCGCTCCAGCCGGCGCGCGGCCGGGCCAGCGATCACCTGCAGCGGGGGTGCGAGGATGATGGTGCCGGCCGCGCCGGCCAGCATCAGGCTGAAGACGCCGGGCGTCACTGCCCCGCTCTCCTGGCCGACGCGGGCGAGCAGGAAGGAAAACTCTGCGCACTGGGCCAACGCCACGCCTGTGAGCAGCGCCGTGCGGGCCGAGTAGCGAAACAGGGCAGCGATGGCAGCTACCAGCGCGCCCTTGGCCAGCACCATCAGTGCCAGCGCGAGGAGCACCAGCGGCAGGTTCGCGGCGACGAACAGCGGGTCCACCAGCATCCCTACCGAGACGAAGAACAGACCCGCCAGCACGTCCCGTAAGGGCACTACCTCGCCCACCACCTGGTGCGACAGGTCGGACTCGCCCACCACCAGGCCGGCCACGAAGGCGCCCAGCGCCAGCGAGACGCCGAACAGAGTGGCGGCGAACGCCATGCCGAGCGCCACCGCAGCCACCGCCAGAATGAATACCTCTCGGTTGCGCGTCGCGGCCACGCGGCCGAAGAAGGCCGGGAAAAGGCGCAGCCCCAGCGGGATCGCCAGCGCGAGGAACAGGACGGCCTTGCCGACCGAGATGACGAGGTCCGCCGCCAGCGAAGCGCCGCCGGCCGCCAGGGCGGCGAGCAGCACCACCAGCAGGATCGTGCTGAGATCCTGGACGGTGGACCACGCCAGGGCGAGCTTCCCGTGCTCGGCGTCCAGCTCGCCGCGCTCGCCCAGCACCTTGCTCAGGACGGTGCTCGACGAGTTCGAGACCACGGCCCCGAAGAACAGCGCCTCGACCTGCCCCCAACCCAAGGCGATGCCCACGACGTAGCCCAGCCCGATGGTGAGGAGCACCTGGGCCGACCCGCCGACGATCGCTACGCGGCCCGTCGCCAGGAGGTCGCGGAACGAGAGCTGAGCACCGATGGCGAAGAGCAGGAAGACGACCCCGATGTCGGCCAGCGCCTCGACCGCGGCGGGATCGGCCACGAAGCCGGGCGTGAATGGGCCAATCGCGACGCCCGCCACGATGTAGCCGAGGATCGGCGACTGCCGCAGCCGCAGCGCCAACAACGCACCCGCGAGCGCCGCGACGAGCGCGAACACCAGGTTGACGAGCAGCCCGCCGGTCATCGCCTACATCCGGTCGCCGGGCCACGAGCGCCAGGCAGAGCCCGATCAGCGACGGTTCGTACGGTGCAAGCTGGCGGCGCGGCGGAGGCCATGCGCTGCCTCAGGCCACGTCCAGGGGCCGGTGGCCAGCGTCGATCAGGACATGCTCGCCCGCACGAGGGGCGGCGTGCTCCACGAGCCACGCCTTCTGAGCGCGCGCCACTCGCGCCGGCGAACTGCAGGGTCGTGGTGGCCCGGGTAGGGAGATTGATCCCGTGCCGAAGGTCCCCAGGCGGTACAAGCGGGTCGAGCCCCGCCCGCAGTAGAGCCGCGGAGATCGGATGAAAGACCGGGCGATAGCGGGCGAAATCGATCACTGGCGGTCCAGAGGCCCCTTCAAGGAATCGAGATCATTTGGTCCGGCCGGTCGCTCGTCACGCTGTCGCAGGCCCTGGACCATCGCCTGCAGCTCGGCGCCGCTGACGCCGAAGCGATGCAGCGTGTAGCGACACATCTCCACTGCCAGTTCCCGCTCGCCGAGCACGACCTCGTCTACGCCGTGCTCGCGCAGGTAGGCCCACTCCGTTTCTCCGTGGGTCCGGGCGACGATGCCCACCCGCGGGTTGACCTGACGGGCGTGCTCGACGATATGGCGCGTCGCGTGCGGGTCCGAGATGGCGATTACCAGCACGCGAGCCCGGTCAATACCGGCGTGTTGCAGCAGCACCGGGTTTGCCGCGTCGCCGTACAACGCCACAACGCCACGCCGGTGCAGCTCTTCGACGTGGCGGCGGTCTTGGTCGATCACGACGTACCGGAGCCCCCGGCGATCCAGGGTTTGGGCGATCAGCCTCCCCACTCGCCCGTAACCGCACAGGACCGCATGGCCACGCAGGTCTCCGCGACCCACGCCGGCGGGCGGCTGCGCGAGAGCCCCGCCCCGCCGCTGGAGCAGCGCCGCCAGGCGCGGCCTGCGGCGGATCCACGCCTCCAGCGGGTCGATAAGGCCGAAAAGCAGCGGGTTGAGGGTGATCGAGATGATGGCGCTCGCCAGGATGAGGCTGTGCCCTTCCTCCGGCAGCAAGTCGAGCTCGCGGCCGAGCTCCGCCAGGATGAACGAGAACTCGCCCACCTGCGCCAGTCCGGCCGCGACCGTCAGGCCCGTGCGGAGGGGATGGCCGAGCGCCGCCACGATCAGCAGCGCGGCGAGCCCCTTGCCCAGCACGATCACGCCCAGCAGGACGAGGACCTTGAACGGCGCGGCGAGTAGGAAGACTGGGTCGAAGAGCATCCCGACGGAGACGAAAAAGAGCACCGCGAAGGCGTCGCGCAGAGGCAAGGCATTGGCGGCGGCCTGGTGGCTGAGATCGGACCCGCTCACCACGACGCCGGCTAAAAAGGCGCCGAGCGCCAGGGACACGCCGAAGCCGAAGGACGCGGCGAACGCCACGCCGAGTGCGAGCGCCAGAACCGCCAGCGTGAACAGCTCGCGCGAGCCGGTGCGCGCCACCTGGTTCAGGAGCCGCGGGATGACGCGCGCGCCGACGAACAGCATCAGTGCGCCGAAGACGGCCACACGGACGAGCGCCAGCGCGAGCGCAACCAGTGGGTGCTCGCCCGCGCCGCCCATGTGGACGGGGCCTCCGGCCGGCGCGCCGCCGAGAGCGGGCGCCAGCGCGGGGAGAAGTGCCAGCACGAGAACCGTGAAGATGTCCTCCACGATCAGCCAGCCCACGGCGACGCGGCCATGGACGGTGTCAAGCATGCCGCGCTCTGCCAGCGCCCGCAGAAGCACCACGGTGCTGGCAACCGAGATGGCGAGGCCCAACACCAAGCCGGCGCCGAGGCTCCAGCCCCACGCAGCGACCGACGTGATCGCCCCCACGGTCGTCGCCACGGCGATCTGGCCCACCGCGCCGGGGACGGCGATGGAGCGCACCTCGAACAGGTCGCGCAGCGAGAAGTGGATCCCGACGCCGAACATGAGCAGGATGACGCCGAGCTCGGCCAGTTCGTGCGCCACGTCCACATTGGCGACGAAGCCGGGCGTGAAGGGGCCCACCGCGACGCCGGCAAGCAGGTATCCTACGAGTACAGGCAGCCGCAGTCGCGTCGCGACGAGCCCGCCGAACAACGCGATCGCCAGGCCAATGGCGACCGTGGCGATCAGCCCGTCCATGCGGATCATGCGGCCACGTTCCGCCGCCGCCGGCCCCGGCGTGGGCGGACGACGAGCACCGAGCAGGGCGCCTGCGCGGCGACGGCGGCGCTGACGCTACCCAGGAGCAGGCGCTCGAGCCTGCTGAGGCCGCGGCTCCCCACGACCACGAGGTCGGCGCCGAGCTCGGCGGCGCGTCGGCAGAGCGTGTCCGCCGGAGGGCCGGAGTGGAGCTCGCGTGCGACCAGCACGTCACCCGCCAGCCTGTGGGCTTCGGCGAGGATCTCCTCGCCGGTGTGGCGGGCGGCCTCGTCGGCCCGCAGCGCCGCCAACGGGGAGCCGAACGATGCGGGCTCGGGCGGGACGACGACGTGGACCGCGGCCACGGACCCACCGGCCAGACGTGCGAGGCTCGCCGCAACCCGCAGCGCCTCTCGGGCGGATGGAGAGCCGTCGACGCCGACCAGGATCAGGGCCAGTGTGCGGGCACGGCTCATGGGCGGCCCCATGCTGGGAACTCTGGGCCGGCGAAAACGATTACCGCGAGCGCCGCCCAGCCCAGCGCCACGACCGCTAGCGTCGCGCGCGTGAACAACAGGTGCTCGGATCGCGTCAGCCGCTGGTGGCGGCGCGTCGCTACATCGCGTCGCTACATACCGATAGCCGGCCACCAGGGTCAGCAGCACGCTGGCACCAACGATGCTGGCGCCCCACATGGCTGATGGGTGCCACGCATCGGCGGCCCACGCCTGCCCATACGTGGCGAGGAACGCGCCGAGCAGCACCCCGAGCACGGGCGTGGCTGCCCAGGCGGCGAACGCCGCGTCACGGGCGTTATGTTCGGGCAGTGGGATGTGCGGGGATGTTCGGGCTGCATCGACCAACCGGTCCGGATCCGGGATGGGTCGTTGCGATGGCGGCATAGGACGTACCTTCCTCCACGGGTAGGTCCGCGGCACACAAAGTCGGGCGGACACCGAGAGATCCGCAGCCGGGGCGCAATGCGCTGCCACGCATGCACGCACGGGGACGCTGTCCGGCTGCGACGGGCCGGCGACTTAGTTCAGGTACACCTGCAGGAGTGCTCGGCGGTGCCCTGGCCGAGGCGGCAACGGCCCGGGCACCCCGCGCCACTCGACGGCGTGACCCGCGGCCATCAGCGACCAGGACGCTACTGCAGCCGCGATGAACACCGTGGGCTGGGACGCGCGGCGCAGCGCATGGGTCAGGGACGGCAGCGTCGCCGGTACTACGACATCCGCGCCGGGTGTGGCGACCGTAGTCGCTTGGTCGGCGGGCGCGGCGGCCGCCGACAATGCGGCGAGTGGCAAGGGCAATGCGGAGATGCCGATCAGGAGGACCAAGACCAAGATCGGGAGAACGCCGCGCCGCATCACCGTGATTCGCCCCTTCGCACCCCCCCACACAGGACCGCTCCGGACCAGGCGTGCCCGCGTTTGCGGCGGGCCGGATGGCCCTGCCTGTTTCTGAATGTCAGGGCACTGCGACCGCGCGTCCGCCCGAGGAGAAGGACGCCGAAAAAAGGGCTGCGTCCAGGTGAGCAGCGGCCGGTCGATCGTCAGGCCCTCCGCTTGCCGGGTGCGTTTTGCAAACGATACGTCACGTTCTATAATACCAGTGTCGTGCTACACGAGGGGCACGAGGCACTCCACGGCCGGAACGGCGTATGGCCAGACGCCGCGCCACCCGACGATAGTCGGCACCGGGGGCGGCGTCGCAGTGACCGCGCTCACCGAGCGATCCTAGACGCCGCCCGTGACCTGCTGGCCGACGTAGGCCTGGCGCACCTGAACCTCGAGCAGGTCGCCGCCCGCGCTGGCGTGGGCAAGGCGACAATCTACCGCCATTGGCCGACCAGGGAGGCCCTGGCGCTGGAGCTGCTTCTGGAGATAGCGGATGAGATGGTGCCGACGCCGCGGATAGGTGACACACGCGAGGAGTTGGTCGCCATCGTCGCGGGTACGATGCGGGCGCTCGCGGAAACGCCGATGGGCCGGGTCCTGCGGAGCCTGCTATCGGAACTGGCGCTCAACCCCGCTATAGGGGAGCCGTTCCGCGCCAGCGTGAGCCCCCGGTGGCGGGAGGAGGTGGCGAACGCGATTGCGCGGGCGGTCCATCGAGGGGATATCCGGCCTGACGCGGACGTCAGCATCGCGACGGAGCTGCTGCTGGGTCCCATCTACTACCGGCTCGTGTTCGGCGGCGATATCTCGTCAGACTTTGCAGACCGCGTCGTGGACGCCCTGCTTCGCGGGTACGGTTCGGGCCGGGCGCGCTGAAGCCACGTGACATTCAAATCAGGTGTGCGACCACCGCCCGGCCGAATTGCCTGCGGCCGGAGCACGGGCGGCACCGGCGCCGAGGTCGGAACGCAAGGAGAGCCCGTTAGCCCTGCCGCTACGCCGGGAAGGGCGAAACGTGCGCTGACCGATGTGACCAAGGACGGTAACCGGAGATCAGAGTGTCCGCCCCGCGGAGCGTACCTAGTAAGAGCGGAGCGTACGTAGCAATACCAACCGCCTTTGGTTCTGCCAGACTTCGAGCAGCAACGGCTCGGAGGGCGGCGGGATGGCGCGGCCACGGTGCGAGAGGACGTGGGCGGCGGACGATCCGGCAGCGACGCTGAAGGCGCGGTATCGGGGCGCCACGCGGGCGGCCCAGCGCATGCGACTGCAGGCTATTGGACCACTCTGGCGACGGCCTGCTGGTGCTCTCCGGCGCCACGCGGGCGGCCCAGCGCATGCGACTGCAGGGGCGGTGGCGGCTGCGGGAGGGGCGGTCGGTGCCGGAGGTGGCAGCGGTGGTGGGGGGCAGCGGCGCACGGTGGACCGGTGGGTGGCCGGGTAGGGCACCGGTGGCTTGGCAGGCGTGCTGGCCCACCGGCAGGGCGACCACGGGCAGCCACGGAAGCTGTCGGGGGCGCAGGAGGCGCGCGGGCGTGCCGAGGTCGCCACCGGCCGCTGGCGCAAGGCCACCGAGAGCGGGGCGTGGATCGACGCCACGTTCGGGGTGGCCTTCCGCCCGTGCGGGGTGGCGCACCGGCTCGCGCGCCTGCGGGCGGCGCCGACGGTGCCGCGTCCCCGCCATGAGCAGGCGGACCCGGCCGCGCAGGAAGCATGGCAAAAGGGGGCGTCGTCGTGGCCCTGACCCTGGCCGAGGTCAGGGCGGGGCAGGCCGTCGGGCACCTGGACGCGGCGGTGCTGGGGTCTGGTCGGCGCGACGCGGTGGCGCTGGGGCATCCGCGGCGTGAAGATCATCCAGCCGCTGCCGCGGCGGTACGAGTGGCGCTCCCTGGTGCTGTTGGTCGATGGCGAGCGCGGCACGCTCCGGTGGACCTGGCCGCTGACGCTTTCGTCCGAGCACCTGCTGGAGACGGTGCGGAGTATCCGCGTGCACGGCTCCGTTGCTGCGGTGGTGGGGGACGGTGCCCCGGCGCACCGCGAGCGCCGCGTGCGGGCGCTGGGCCTGCCGCTCATCGCGCGGTCGCCGTCCCGCCCGGCGCGCCCTCCCGCCGCGCGCATCCTGGCGGGCATCCGACGCCAAGTCGAAGGGGCGGTGGATGCCACGCTTGCTGACAGGCCGGCGGCGGTCGAGGCGTACCTGCGTGCGCTGGACGCCGACCCCGAGCGCGTCCGCTCGCTCGCCGGCTGGGACTGGATCCATGACGCCCGCACACTGCTCGCCGCCTGCGCATGGCACAATCAGACGAGATTAGTATAAGAATGGCGAAATTCGTCTAACCAAGGTACGTCGTACCCGTTGAGGACCAGATCAAGCTCGCGGGTGGCGGTCTTACAGCCGCCCCCGCCGCACGGGCCTGTCGGTGGCCCGTAATCCCGCCGACCAAGGGGAGACTGTCGTGCAAACGGCGGTCGCTTTTGGTATCGCCTTAAGACTAGTGCACCATCAGGCCAGCGATTTGGCATTGCCTGCCCTGGTGCGCGGGCTTGCATTCCCAAAGAGGCCGTCTGAAACGGCACTAGGGCCTGTCTTCAATGGCCCTACTTGATCCAAAGCGTAATGCTGGCGATTGTCCAGAGGGCGCGATCGCTCTCGCGCCGCTGATCGTAGCGCGTCGCCCGGAAGTGGCCCCGCCGGCATCGGCGTCATGGTACAGCTCGCTAATACGTTCAAAGACCCGCAAGACATGGAGACTGCCTGGGAGAAGGTCGCCGGTCTCAACAGCGAGACCGCCCAGGCCGTGATCAAGCGCTCGGGCGGTGACGTCACCAAGTTGGAGCCGCCGGTGGACCTCGCGATCGAGGGTGCTTTCAACAGAACGAAGTGCGGCACGAGCATCGACACCTGCCCCTACATCCCGGCGAAGCTCCGGTCGGCCGTGCGCGAGCTCGTGGAGCGTGCCGGCTAGCCGATGTAGTGCCCGGCTCTTGCGAGGGAGTGCCTGCGATGGCCGGATATCTGAAAGCCTATACCAGCGAGTGGTTTGAAGCCCTCATGCGCACGAACGCCTCCCCGGCGATGCACACGGCGGCCATCATCACAGCCGCTGATCGTGAGGACGTGCACTCGATCTGTGGTGACCAACCCGCGCGCGACTACCGCCTTGTGGCGGTTAATCTCACACCGCCAGGCACGCTCCGCCTCTGCGACGACTGCCTCAAGGTCCGTAAGGACGTGTACGGCGAAGTGTTCATGCCGATAGTGGAATGATGCCCGGGGGCTCTTTGCCGTTTGGCGGTGAGTGAAATCATGATGAGGAACGCGCGATGTCCCTGACCTCCCACCTCAAGACGCCCCACAGCCCTGTTCGCCAGTTCCTGGACGCACACTTCCCCAATGCCCGCGCGATTGTCGCCGGCTGCCGTGAGAAGCTCGTGGGCGCCACGACCCTGCGGCCGGCCGCACCCGTCGCGTGGAGCACAGTCGGCACAGCACTGGACTACCGGGCTCGGTACTACTTCGGCGTCACACCCCCTGAAGAGTTCGTCGCCTGGAAAGGTGCCTGGCAGTGCGCTCACGGCGTGGTGGCTCGTAGCGCAAGAGGGGTGGCGCGGGGGCTTGTGTTCGATGCTACCACTGGTGAGGTGACCGCGAGATGGGTCAGTGCCGAGGGAGAGCCGCTGCCTGAGCTGGACGAGCGGAGCCGCGCTGAGTTTGAAGAGATGAAGAGGTTCTTCACCGCGCTTTCCCGGGCGGTGGAAGAGATCGATCCAGTTGGGCGACGCCTGGACGGACTTCAGGAGGCCCATCTCAACCGCTACTGCTACGTGCTCGCGCTGTTCGAGGAGCTATTCCGTGCGGGGACGCAGATCGACTCGCCGCTCTTTGCGCTGCCGAAGAGGGGCGTAGACGAGCTGCTCGCGGTTCCACCTGCCCACGCGATCGACGACCTGTGTACGCTGTCGTGGGCGTTCTACACCCGCTTCGAGGGACTGCTCTCTCGACCGGCCGTCCTCAACCCGACGTTCGACGGGAGCCTCGATGTCGGCGGAGCGGACGCCGATCTGATCCTGGATGGCTGCCTGATCGACATCAAGGCGACTGTGAAGCCACGAGTGGACCCGCTCTGGCTCTACCAGCTCCTAGGCTACGTGCTGCTCGACTATACGGACCGCTATCGCATCAGCGAGGTCGCCATCTACCTGGCACGCCAGCAGGTCACGCTCCGCTGGCCGCTCGATGGCTTCCTAGCCAGCATGGCCGGTGGCGACGTACCTGCGCTTGGTGAGGTGCGCGCCCGCTTCCAAGGCGTGGCCAGCACCGCAAGCGCGCTCATGCTGGCGCAGCGCCAGTAGCCTCGGTACTTTCCAATTCTGGCCGAGCGGCTTAAAGGTAAAGGGCATCGGCGCCATGCGTCCGTCGCCAATACCCCCTGTCGGGAGCGGAAGCCATGGCCCAATGCCCTTCGGAGCCGGATGGTGGCAGCGCGGTGACGGCCGAACTAGTGCGCGCGCTGTGGACGGAGGTCCTGATCGGAGGCCTGCCCCTGGTGGGCAGGGCTATCGCTACACGAACGCCGACGTGTACAGCCTGCTCGTGGCGGGCGCCGCCTCAGCAGAAAACTTATCGTAAGTTGATTGACGTTGCTATCGGGTGACAGGGAGCGTAGAATGGGCGTCAGCCTGGCCAGGCGGCCTACCGCTCGAGTGCTCATGGGCGCGCCGCGTCCCTATCTGACCATCCGCGGGACGGCTGCACTGCTGGCGCTCTCCACGCGGACCATCCACCGCCACATCGCGGAGGGCAAGCTGAAGGTGTACCGCGTCGCGGGCGAGAAGGTGGTCCGCATCAAGCGTGAGGACGTCGAGGCGTTGCTCGAGCCGGTGCACGCTGATGGCCAGGCGCCGGGGGCGGGTGATAACCAGCCATGAAGCCGCTCGAGGCCGGAGCGATGGTCGAGGCCGACTTCTGGCCGGAGTGCGTGCGGGTCGTGGCCACCCAGCCAATGGGCTCACGGCTGAAGGTCGAGGCGGTCGGCGTGCGGAGCGGCCAGTTCTACTCGCGCCTGTTCGCCCCCGACGAGCTAGGCCAGATCCGAGTGGCCACGCCGGTCGGACGCGACCTGGCCGGCCGCGCTGAGGCGTTCTTCCTGGGCATTGAGGCCCAGCGCATCCGCCACGCCTTCCAGTTCGACCCGCTGTATGCCGTCAATGTCTCCCAGATCGATGCTCTGCCCCACCAGATTGAGGCCGTCTATCACTACATCCTGCGCCACCCAAGAGTTCGCTTTCTCCTTGCCGACGACCCCGGCGCCGGCAAGACCATCATGGCCGGGCTGGTCATCAAGGAGCTGAAGGCGCGCGGGCTCGTGCGTCGCACCCTGATCATCGTCCCCGGCCATCTCCGCGACCAGTGGCTGCGCGAGATGCGGGAGAAGTTCACCGAGGCCTTCACGGCCGTCGATCGCGCGGTCGTCAGCGCGACCTGGGGCCGCAACGTCTGGCAGGAGTACGACCAGGTCATCACATCCATCGACTTTGCCAAGCAGGACGAGGTGCTGCCGACGCTCGAGGTCGCCGCCTGGGACCTGGCCATCGTCGACGAAGCGCACAAGATGGCCGCCTATCGCTACGGCGAGAAGCTCTCCAAGACCGAGCGCTATCGGTTCGGCGAGGTCATCTCCCGCCGCAGCCAGTTCCTGCTCTTCCTGACCGCCACGCCACACCGGGGCGATCCGGAGAACTTCCGGCTGTTCCTCGACCTCCTGGAGCCGGGGTTCTTCGCCTCGCGTGAGCTGCTGCTGCAGTCGGTGGCCGAACAGGACAACCCGCTCTTCCTGCGGCGCCTCAAAGAGGACCTGAAGAAGGTGGACGGCACGCCCCTCTTCCCGCCGCGGCACGTCATCACCCGGCCCTTCCGCCTCAGTGACGATGAGAAGCGCCTCTACAACGCCGTCACCGCCTACGTCGAGCAGTCCTACAACCGCGCCCTGGCCGCGGAGAAGCGTAACGTCGCCTTCGCCCTGCTCATCCTCCAGCGCCGGCTGGCCTCCAGTGTCCGGGCGGCGCGTCTCTCGCTGGAGCGGCGCAAGAAACGATTGGAGGAGCTACTGCGCCTGGGCGCCTGGTACGCCGAGCGCGGGCAGGTGGACGAAGAGGAGCTGGAGGACGCTCCCGAGGAGGAGCGGCTCAGGCGTGAAGAGGAGCTGCTGGAACGGCTGACTGCGGCCGAGACGCGCGAGGAGCTCCAGCACGAGATCGACCAGCTCGGCGAGCTGATCCGCCTGGCCCGCCAGGTCGAGCGGGGCCCAGAGGGCACCCCGGTCGAGACGAAGCTGGCTCAGCTCCGGCAGGTGATGGAGGCCGAGCAGATCCGCCAGACCGGCGAGAAGCTGCTCATCTTCACCGAGGCGCGCGACACGCTCGACTACCTGGCCGAGAAGCTGCGCGAGTGGGGCCTGAGCGTCGAGACGCTCCACGGCGGCATGCCGCTGGACCGCCGGATCGCAGCCGAACACACTTTCCGCGACCACGCCCAGGTGATGGTCTCGACCGAGGCCGGCGGGGAGGGTATCAACCTCCAGTTCTGCGCGCTGATGATCAACTACGACATCCCCTGGAACCCGAACCGGCTGGAGCAGCGGATGGGGCGCATCCACCGCTACGGCCAGGAGAAGGAGGTCTACGTCTATAACCTGGTGGCCGAGGACACTCGCGAGGGCGGTGTCCTGGCTGCCCTGTTCCGCAAGCTCGGGAACATCCAGGCCGCGCTGGGCAGTGACCGGGTGTTCGACGTGATCGGGGACGTCCTCCCCGGCGTGAGCCTGAAAGACCTCATCGTGGACGCTGTCGCCAACCGCCGCACGCTGGACGAGATCGTCGCCACGCTCGAACGGGTGCCAGACGAGGAGATCATCCGGCGGGTGCGCGAGGCTTCTCTGGAGGCGCTGGCGACGCGCCACCTGGACCTCCAGGGGGTGCTCGGCGAGGAGCGGCGGGCGCGCGAGAACCGCCTGGTACCCGAGTACATCGAGCGCTTCTTCGTGCGAGCGAGCACGTTCCTGGAGCTGCGGGCCGAACGGCGGCGCGACGGGCTGTGGCGACTGGAGCGGGTGCCGCTCGAACTGCGCCAGGTGGCGAAGGAGCACGGCTGGGGGCCCCTCTTCGAGCAGTATCTTAAGATCGCCTTCGACAAGCGGACGGCGCGGCGGCAGGGCGCCGAGTTCGTCGCGCCGGGCCACCCGCTCCTGGAGGTGATCGTCGAACGGCTGCTCACCCTCTGTGCGCCCGATCTGGCCCGGGGCGCGCTCTTCGCCGACCCGGATGGCCGGCGCGACGGGCTGCTCTGGTTCCTCGAGGTCGAGCTGCGCGATGGGACGAACGCGATCGCGGGGCGGCGCCTGGTCTGCGTCTATCAGCCGGCCGGCGCGCCGAGCGATCTTCGCCTTCTGCCGCCGGCCATCCTGTGGGACCTGGTCCCGGCCCTCACCCCCGGCCCCACTCCCGCGGCTGCGGGAGACGGGAACCCCGTTCCCCCTTCTCCCGACGCTTCGGGAGAAGGGGGTCAGGGGGATGAGGGCGCGGTGCTCGCCTTCGCCGTGGACGCGGCCCTGGAGCCCTACCGCCGGGAGCTGCTTGCGGAGCGCCAGCGGCAGGCCGCCGTCAAACGAAAGTATGGTCTGCGCTCGCTCGACCAGCTCCTGCTCGAGAGCGAGGCGACGCTGATAGACTACGCCACGCGGCGGGCCAAGGGTGAGGACATCCCTGAGCCAACCATCCAGCATGAGGAGCGGGTGAAGGAGGACCTGCTGGCGAAGAAGCGCCGCCTGGAGGAGGCGCTGCGCCTGGAGACCACGCTGGCGCCGGCCGAGCCCCGTCTTATCGGCGTGGCCCGCGTGGTGCCGGCTGACGCCGCTGACGCGGCCCTCGCCGAGGCCCCGGACATCGAGGCCATCGGCATGCGCGTGGCGCTGGAGTACGAGCGGGCGCAGGGGCGGATCCCTGAGGACGTGTCGGCGGAGAACCTGGGGTATGACATTCGCTCCCTCACCCCCGGCCCCTCTCCCGCAGCTGCGGGAGAGGGCAGCCAGGGTGAGGTCGTGCGCTACATCGAGGTGAAGGCGCGGGCGCATACCGGCGCCATTGCGCTGACGCCGAACGAGTGGCTGATGGCACAGCGGCTGGCCGGCGAGTACTGGCTGTACGTGGTCGAACATGCGGCCACAGCTCCGGAACTCCACACGATCCAGGATCCGGCGGCCAAGCTGCGTCCCGACGAGGTGGTCGAGGTCGTGCGCTACGTGATCAGGGACTGGAAAGAAGCGGCCGCCAGATGAACGGCAGCCGGAGGGGAGATCGAAATGGGCACGGTGTCAGGCCATATCGAGATCACCCCTGGTGTGGCGGGGGGCAAGCCACGCATCGCCGGGCACCGGATCACGGTCCAGGATGTCGTCGTCTGGCACGAGCGGCTGGGGTTGAGCGCGGACGAGATCGCCTCCGAGTATGGCCTGTCGCTGGCCGAGGTGTACGCGGCGCTGGCCTACTACTACGACCATCGGGAGGAGATCGACCGTGCGATCAGCGCGTACGAAGCCTTCGTGGCCGAGCTGCGCCAGCGCACTCCCTCGAAGCTGAAGGCGAGGCTCGGTGGCTGAACCGATCAAGTTCTCCATGGACGAGCACGTGCCGCGAGCGGTGGCAGCAGGACTGCGCCGCCGTGGGGTGGATGTACTGAGGGCCCAGGAGGCCGGCATGCCGGAAGCGGACGACGAGCCGCACCTGGCGTTCGCGCTGAGCGAAGCTGCATCCGGCCTTTGGGTCGGGTGACGATTGAAACGTATGAGCGACGTGCGCGAGCGGCGGCTGATCGAGGTGGACTTCCCGATCCGCCGGGTGTCCGACGAGTCGGTGCGGGAGAAGAACATCCGGCACGGGCACATCTCGACGCTCCACATCTGGTGGGCGCGGAGGCCGCTGGCGGCCTCGCGGGCGACGGGCCTGGCCGCGCTCCTTCCGGACGACCCCCGGCGGCGGGAGGAGCTGCTGCGGCTGGTGGCAGAGGTCTCGCCCTGGGAGGTCGCCAATCACCACGGGCCGCAACCGCACCCGGCTCTAGGGAAAGCGCGCCGGTTGATCCGCGAGGCGTTCGATGGCTGGCCACCGAAGGTGCTGGACTGCTTCGCCGGCGGCGGGTCGATCCCGCTGGAGGCGCTGCGCCTCGGCTGTGAGACCTACGCCCTGGACTACAACCCCGTGGCGGTGCTGATCCTCAAAGCGGTGCTGGAGTACCCGCAGAAGTTCGGGCGCCCCTCACCCCCTGCACCCCCTCTCCCGCAGCTGCGGGAGTGGGGGCCGGGGGGTGAGGGCGGTGAGGCGCGGCCGAGCCGGGCGCTGATTGAGCGCGCGCGGCAGCTACGGCGCGAGGCCACCACTGCGGAGCAATTTCTGTGGGACCTCCTGCGTGATCGCCAGCTCCTCGGACGCAAGTTCCGGCGACAGCACCCGATCGGCCGCTTCATCGCCGATTTCTTCTGCGACGATGCTCGCCTCATCATCGAGATCGACGGCGCTGTCCACCAAGAGCCCACTCAGCGGGAGCGAGACCAGGCACGGGAAGCAGCACTTCGCCAGTACGGCTATCATCTGCTGCGCTTTACCGACGACGAGGTGCTCGCCCGACCGGAGCACGTCCTCGAGACCATCGCCACGTTCGTACAGAACCATTCCTTCGAGCAACCGTCACCCCCTCTCCCGCAGCTGCGGGAGAGGGGGCCGGGGGGTGAGGGCCAGCCCCGTCTCCTGGACGCGCCACGTGCCAACGAGAACCCGCTGCTGGAGGCGGTCAAGCGCTGGGGCGACTGGGTGCTGGAGGAGGCGCGGAAGGAGCTGGCGCGGTTCTACCCCAAGGACCCCGACGGCTCGGTGCCGGTGGGCTACCTCTGGGCGCGCACACTGCCCTGCCAGAACCCGGCCTGTGGCGCCGAAATCCCGCTTCTCCGCCAGCTCTGGCTGGCGAAGAAGGACAACAAGAAGGTCGCGCTCAAGCTGGTCCCTCACCCCCCGGCCCCCTCTCCCGCAGCTGCGGGAGAGGGGGTGCAGGGGGTGAGGGACCGAGTGGACTTCGCCATCGTCGAAGGGCGCGCCATCACCTTCGACCCGGACGAGGGGACGGTCACCCGCGCTCACGTCCGCTGCCCGCTGTGTGGCGGGACGATGGACGACAAGACCACCCGCCGGCTCTTTCGCGAAGGCAAGGCCGGCCAGCGGATGACCGCCGTGGTGCTGCATTCCCCTCGCCCGCAGCGCGGGAGAGGGGCCAGGGGTGAGGGCGGCAAGCGCTACCGGCTCGCGACCGACCGCGACCTGGCCGCGTATCGTGCCGCCGAAGCCGCCCTGGAAGCGAAGCGGCAGGCGCTCTGGGCCGAGTGGGGCATGGACCCGGTGCCAGATGAGCCGCTGCCGCCAACGGGCACATTGGGCTTCCGTGTCCAGCGCTACGGCATGAGCCGTTGGGGCGATCTCTATAACGCCCGCCAGAAGCTGGCGCTCATTACCTTGGTCGAGAAGGTTCGGTGGGCGTGTCAGCGGATGACGGACGAAGGCTCCCCGTTAGAGTTCAGGCGGGCAATCCTGACTTACCTCGCGTTGACCGTAGACAAACTAGCCACGTGTCAGAACACCCTAACACGGTGGATGAACACTTCTGAGTCTTTCGCCGCCAAACCAGATCAGAGTCCTACGTTACAGATGCTCTGGGATTATTGTGAGAGTAATTTTTCTAGTTCAGTGACTGGAAGCTTTCAAAATCAATTGGCATCAGTACTAGAAGTGCTTCGGTTCCTGGTGACGGACTGGACTGCCTATGCCGCGGCGTTCAGCGGATCAGCCACTCACTTGCCTTGGGAGGACAACACCTTTGATGCTGTGCTGACGGATCCTCCGTATTATGACAATGTGCCGTACTCCGATTTTTCTGACTTCTTCTACGTCTGGCTCAAGCGCACGATCGGCGAGCTCCATTCGGACCTGTTTGCCACGCCGCTGACGCCCAAGTCGCAAGAGATAGTAGCTGACCCCAGTAAGGCAGGCAACGTGGAAGCAGCTAAACGGCGCTTCGAGGGATTGCTCACACAGGCATTTCGCGAGATCCAGCGTGTACTGAAGCACGAGGGTATTGTTGTTATCGTCTTCGCGCACAAGACCACTGCGGCATGGGAAGCCGTCCTCAAAGGCCTGCTTGAAGCAGGCCTCTACCTCGCCGCTTCGTGGCCCATCCGGACGGAGATGATTTCGCGTCTGCGGGCACAGGAATCGGCAGCGCTCGCTTCGTCCATCTACATGGTCTGCCGCAAGCGCACCACCGATGAGATCGGCGAGTACCCGAAGGTGCGGCGGGAGATCGACGCACGGGTGCGACAGAAGCTCGAGCAGTTCTGGGCCGAGGGCATCCGCGGGGCCGACTTCTTCATGAGCGCCATCGGGCCGGCGGTGGAGGCCTTCGGCAAGTACGCCCGCGTCGAGAAGCTGTCCGGCGAGCAGGTCGAGGTACCGGAGCTGCTGGCCTACGTGCGCCAGGTGGTGAGCGAGTTCGCCCTGGAGCGCATCCTCACCCTCACCCCATCCTTCGGACACCCCTCTCCCGCCGCGGCGGGAGAGGGGTCGGGGGTGAGGGGTGTTGACGCCCCCACCCGCTTCTACCTGCTCTACCGCTGGACGTACAACCACGCCCGCGTCCACTTCGACGAGGCCCGCAAGCTGGCCCAGGGCGTGGGCGTGGAGCTGACCAGCCTGTGGGGCCCGGCCAGCCTGGTGGAGAAGCAGCAGGAGTACGTGCGGGTGCCGACGCCGCTGGAGCGGGCCAGGGACGAGCGGGTCACCAGGAAGGCGCACTTCACCACCATGGTGGACGCGCTCCAGTACGCGGCCTGGCTGTGGGCCGAGAACCAGGGGCAGCGGCTGAAGGAGCACCTGGCGCTGACCTACGGCGGGAATGAGGCGTTCTGGCAGGTCGCCCAGGCGGTCGCCGAGGTGCTGCCCGACGGCGACAAGGAGCGGCAGGTACTCCAGGGCCTGCTCGCCGGCCGGCGGGGCTACACCGCCACCAGCCGGCCGGCGCGGCTGCTGTGAGCAGCATTGAAAAGAAGAAGGAGCGACCATGAAGCCGTGGTGTGAGGTAGTGCTCCCGCACGCAGACATCCGGGCCGGCATGTTCGATGAGTCGGTGTTCGCCGCTGATCTGGCCGACGTGGTCGCTGATCGCGGGCCGCTGGAGTACCGCGACGCGGAGACGTTCTTCCGCAAGACCTACCCCACACGGGGGCTGGTCGAGCTGCTCTCGACAGTCCTGGCCCGCCTCTCGGGCCGGGGCATGGGCGAGGCGGTGATCCAGATCCAGACCCCCTTCGGTGGAGGCAAGACCCACAGCCTCATCGCGCTCTACCACCTGTTTACCGCCGCGCCGCGCCTGGCCGGTCAGGATTTCGTCTCCCAGGCACTGAAGGCCACGGGGATCACCGAAGTGCCGTCAGTCCGCGTGGCCGCCTTCGTGGGCACGGCGGCCGACCCGCTCAAAGGCAAGACGCCGTGGGGAAGCCTGGCGGAGCAGGCGGGCAACTACGAGCTCCTGCGCGAGCACGACGAGCGGCGCCAGGCGCCGGGCAAGGACCTGCTCCACGAGCTCCTACGCCAGCAGCCGACACTGATCTTGATGGACGAGATCGCCGAGTACGTAGTCAAGGCGAAGGGGTTCGGCAGCCAGGTGCTGGCCTTCTTCCAGGAGCTGACCGAGACGGTGAAGGTGCTGCCGCGCTGCGCGCTGATCGCCACACTGCCGTCCAGCGCGCCTTACGGCGAGGAGGGCGAGCGGGCACTGAACCAGCTCCAGCAGATCTTCGGGCGGGTGGAGGCGATCTACACGCCGGTGGAAGGCGAAGAGGTCTACGAGCTGATCCGGCGCCGGCTGCTGGAAGACGCCGGCGACCCCGCCGAGGCACGGCGCACGGCCGACGGCTACCTCGAGCTCTACCAGCGGCTGGGCGACGACATCCCGCGCGAGGCGCGCGAGCCGGCCTACCGCGAGAAGCTGCGCAAGGCCTATCCGTTCCACCCCGAGCTGATCGACCTCCTCTTCGAGCGCTGGAGCACCTTCTCGACCTTCCAGCGCACCCGTGGCGTACTGCGCCTGCTGGCCGAGGTGCTGGCCGATCTCTACCGACGGCAGCACCACGCGCCCCTGATCCAGCCGGCGCACCTTAACCTGGCGAACACGGCCATCCGGCGCGAGTTCCTGAAGCACATTGGCAACGAGTACGAGGGGGTGATCGCGTCCGACATCGTGGACGGCAACGCCAGGGCGCAGAAGATCGACCGCGAGGCCGGCGGCGACTACGCCCGCTTCGGTGTCGCGGCTGGGCTGGCGACGGCCATCTTCTTCGGCTCGTTCAGCGGGAGCGAGAAGAAAGGCATGGGTATCCAGCGGCTGCGTCTGGCGGCTCTGCGGGAAGGAATCGCGGCCGCGTTGGTGGGAGATGCACTTGGGCGGTTAGAAGAGGAGCTCTGGTATCTGCACGCCGAGAGCGGCCTCTACGCATTCTCTAACCAGCCCAACTTGAACCGCATCATCGTCGAGAAGGAAGAGCAGGTTCAGGACGAGCACATTTCGGCAGCGATCCGTGAGCGGCTCGAGCGCCTGGCTGGCAGCGAGCTGAGTATCACGCTCTGGCCCAGGGTGTCCCAGGACGTGCCCGACAACAAGCAGCTCAAGCTGGCGATCCTCTCGCCCCAACAGGTGCGGCAGAGTAGCGGGACGAGGGGGTTTGTGGAGGATCTGCTGGGCAGGGCTGGCACAACCTTTCGCACCTACCGCAACACGCTGGTCGTGCTGGCACCGGACGGGATGGAGGCAGCCGCGCTCCGCGAGCGGGTGAAGCGCTACCTGGCCTTACGGGCCATCCAGGACGACAAGGCGCTGGTGCGTCAGCTCTCGGACGACAACAGCAGGACGCTGGAGAGCAAGCTTAAGGATGCCGAGGGGGGCATCCCCTTCCAGGTGCTCTCGGCCTACCGGCACCTGGCTAAGGCCGGCGAAGCGGGCGTGGAGTGGTTGGACCTGGGGCTGCCCACCGTGGGCGAGAAGGGCCCGCTCGCCCGACGGGTGCGCGAGTACCTCAAGAGCCAGGAGCTGCTGGTGGACAAGCTGGCCCCCCATCGGCTGCTGGAGAAGGCGCTGCGGCCAGACGAGCAGGAGAAGCCGCTGGCGGAGATCGTCGAGGCCTTCCTGAGATATCCCCACCTGCCCATGCTGGAGGGCGAGGCAGTGGTCACGAGCGCCGTTGCGCAGGGGGTGGCCAACAGCCGGTTCGGCGTGCGGGTTGGGGAACATGTGTATCTCGGCGAGCCGGTGCCCGATGCAGCGCTCGGCTACGGCGCGGTGCTGCTGCGGAAGGAAGTGGCCGAGGCCGCCAGGGCGGCCGACGCCGGCGAGGCCGTTGCAATCGAGGTCGGAAGAAGTGCGGAGAGCCACTCATTGGTGAAGGAAGCGACGGGTCCCGCCGCGGGCCCAAGTGTGGTGGCGCTCGCTGGGTCGCCCCGCATTGGCATCTCGGCGCTGCACCTCCGCGCGAAGGTGCCCTGGGACAAGCTGTCCGATTTCCTGCGGGGGGCCGTCCTGCCACTCCGCAGCGACGGCGCCGACCTAGAGGTGGAGGTGACGCTCGACGCCCGGAGCGCCCAGGCCAGCATCAAGACCTCCACACTGGAGCAGAAGGTCAACGAGACCCTGCGGCAAATCGGCGCCGAGGTATTGGAGGAACGCGCGGAGTGACGGCAAGCGCCTGAAGGGGCCTCGCTCGGGAGGATGTAGGATGCCTGAACCAATTGTCGTCACGCTCCAGCCGCTGACGCCTCTCTGGACCGGCGATGCCAATCGCAGCGGGGGACGCACGATCCCCACCGGTCTTCTCGGCTCCATCCGCTGGTGGTTTGAGGTGCTGGCCCGTGGTCTGGGCGGCGCCGCGTGCGATCCGTCCGATGACGGGAACCGTTGCCCTGACCAGCAAGGCAAGCGCTGCGTCGTGTGCGAGCTCTTCGGCTGCACCGGCTGGGGACGCAAGTTCCGGTTCGAGGTACGCGACGGCAGCGGCGGGATCATGAAGGACCAGATCAAGAGGAACACCGCGTTCAGTCTCTGCTTCACGCCGCTCCGCCCGATCGCCGCGGAAGAGTGGACCCTGCTCGATCTGACGGTCCGGCTCATCGCCGACTACGGTGCCATCGGCGGCAGGACGGTACTCAAGCCATCTGATGAAGGGGCTCGTAGCGGCTTGCCACATCATCACGACTATGGCATCGTGAAGGTTGAGCAACGGCCAAGCATTCAGCCGCGGCCGCGGGCTGAGCTCGAACGCTACATGCACAACGGTCGCTGGCGAAAGCCCCCGCAGCAGGACTCCGCCTGGGCATCGTTGACCAATTTCTGGTGTGTGGAAGGAAAGTACCTCGCTCGTCAGAGCGCCAATCAAAGCACGTTCAACGAGGTCCTCGGCCGCAGAGAGTCCAAGAGCCAGGGGCAGCAGCTCGCGAGCAACGACAGGGCGAACCGGTGGCTGGCCGGCCGGCGGCAGGAGAGCAAGAAGGTTTTCAGCTTCAGGAGCCCACCGCGCACCTTCGGATTCGTCAACCCAGGTGTGGTCACCCTCGATCAGATGAAGCAACGATTGGTGCAAGCGTGGGGAAGCCTCGGGCCAAGCGACTTCGTCACCGGCGACGTGATCCTCGCGCGTCTCACGACGCAGGGCGGGGCGGCATCATGAGGTTCGATCTGTACGCCGAGCTGGCTTCGCAAACCGCCTGCCCCACCGAGGGTTCGTTACCGGCTGGGCTCGCGTCCGGGTTCCTGGACGGGTGCACCTCGTGGTTCGCCTCGAAGGAGATTGAGCGTGCGTTTGCTGAGGCGCAGGAGAAGAGGGCACAGAGCCAGCCAGATAGGAGCCAGGCCCGCGAGCGCAAGAACGCGGCGGAGAGGGAAAAGAACGCAGCCCGGCAGCGCTACATGGAACGGGCGTCTTCCCCAAGGTTAGAGCTGCCGAGTTGGCTGCAACTCGATCCACCGTTCGACCGGCTGCCTGACAGCTCCTGGCTCGCCTTCGAGGTCATGTTCACCCTGGAGACGCCCTGGTACTCCAAGGACGACCGGCCATTCCACGTGCTCGACAACCCGCTGCGCAAGGACCGCGTGTTCGGCGTGCCGTACCTGGCGGCGGCGAGCTGGAAGGGACTGCTGCGCTGGGCGTGCCAGATGCAGGCGGGGCTGCTTGGCTACCTGGAACAGCATGGTGGCAAGCTCGAGAGCTGGTCGGACCCCTCATGGATCGTCCACCTCTTCGGCAACGAGAAGGGCGAGGCGGAGGAGTTCCAGCGGGGGGCGCTGGCATTCTACCCGACCTGGTTCGACAAGATTAGCTTCGAGGTCATCAACCCCCACAGCCGCAAGACCCGGGCCGGAACGCAGCCCATTTACTACGAGGTCGTCCCCGCCGGCACGGAGGGGACGCTGCGTCTGCTCTATGCGCCGCTGCCCAGCGCGGCCGCTCGAGACAAGGTGACGCCCGGGAAAGCCATTGAGCGCCTGCTCGAATCCGTTGAGGTGCTGCTGACGACCTACGGCATGTCGGCCAAACGCACGGCCGGCTGGGGCACCGCCAGCGTGAGCCAGTGGACGGCGTATCGGAGGGGGCAGACGCCGATTCAGGCGAGCGCGCTCGCGGACTTCAAGACAAAGGTCAAGCCGTGGGTCAGTGCGACGGAGGCACCGCGTGCCTGAGTTTGAGCCTGCCAAGAAGCTGCGCGAGCACCGGCCGCTGCTCCTGGCCATGGAGGCCGTGGGATGGTTGCACATGGCGGGCAAGGCGCGGGCTGAGTTCCTGCGCGAGCACGGCGGCCAGAGGACGGGCTACGGCGACCTGCGCTGGCACGAGCGGGAGAGCCCGCCGTTTCCGTGGGATGATCTCCTGCAATGGGTGAAGGCCCAGTTCCCTACGGTGGACGGGGCGAACGTCGGCTGGCCGGGCACGCTCACGGAGTTTCTGACGAAGCATCGGGGCCGCGACGCTGGGATGCTCGGGCTGCTCCAGGCTGGACACGGGATGGCCTCGGGCATCGAGAAGAACCTGCCGCCCGCAACCTCGGAGTACCTCGGCCAGGACATCACCCACATGTGGCTCTCGTCTGCCTTCGGCCAGCCAGTGCGAAACTTGCTCGTGGACCCGCCCGAGGTGCTGACCGAGCCCGGCTGGCGGCAGCTTCTTGGTGAGGTGCGGCGCATCCTGGAGGAACTCGGCACCCTTGGGACTGCCAACACGGCGGACGTGGGCTCCTGGCGGCGCTGGCGCAACTCTGCCATCCGCCCGGGCAGCGCCCTGCGAACCGCCTTCTCATTGACGATCGCCGAGACACGGTTGCCGAACAACGAGGTCACGCTGTGGGACCAGTCCTACGTCGCGGCCGCGCTCTTCAAGAGCGCCGTGGCCGGAGCGATCCTGGAAGGCAGCGGCTTCCCATGGGCCTCAATGGACCTCAAGCAGACCACGCGCTGGCGCCTGCTGGCCGTTGGCACCGGCACCGATCACTACGAGGCCCGCGCCGTGCGCATCGGCGACTGGATGGGCGCCCGCGCGGCCATCGAGGCCTTCTTCAACGACGTCTGCCAGTTGGTGGAGGTCGACCTCGCCGTTGGATCGCTCCTCTATCGCGATGGGAGCGTCTGCGTCTTCTCCTTCCCCGGCGAGCGTTCGGACGGCACAGCCGCGGCGGGCCTCAGGCCGGAGAAGTGGCAGCAGTGGCTGGAGGGCGAGATCGAGGAGTTGGCGAAGGGCCTCGGTTTGGAAACCCCGCCGTGCTGCCGGATCAGCGTGCCGACGCGGAGCCTTGTGCCCATGGTCAAGGAGATGCGCGCAGCCCGCGAGGCGCTAGCCGTGCCGGTCCACCGCTCGTGGAGCATCAGCGGGAGCGCGGCAGGCGGCCACGTCTGCCCGGTGTGCCTGGTGCGGCGCAACGGCAGGGCGAATGACAAGCAGCGACCGTGTGAGGTGTGCCAGAAGCGTCGGCGGGGGCGCCTCGATGCCTGGCTCGACGGCAAGCTCGACCACGACACTATCTGGGTCGATGAGGTGGCCGATGCTGATGGTCGGGTGGCGCTCCTCACGCTGAGCCTCGACCTCGATCCTTGGCTGGAGGGCACTCGACTCGATGCCCTTCGGACGCAAGCCATAGACGAATGGCGGAAGTTCAACCCCACGCTGCGCTCTCAGAGGAACCCCATCGACCCGTCCCAACCGTTCACGAGTGTCACCGCGTACGTCAGAGGAAAGCTGAGCCAGTACGACAAGAACGACCCGGTGCTCGGCAGCCTTCAGGAGGGGTACCGGCACGAAAACGACTGGCCAACGTTCTTCGGGAAGGTCGTCGAGGACCGTTCGGACGCGCCGCGGTGGGACGAGCTCGACGACGAGCAGCGTGCCCGCTGGCTCATCCATCAGCTCTTCGGCAAGCTGGCCTCGCCCGGCCGCATCTACCGGTTTTGGCGGCAGGCGGAGGAGTTCTTCAGCGGGCTGCTCGCCGAGTTTCGCGAGGTGGCCGCCCACGAATCCAACCGCTGGCGGGTGCGTCGGCTGACGCTGATCCCGGATCAGGCATCGGCCGGCGCCGGGTGGCAGGACCGGGAGATCTACGACGGACGCCTGGGCGATACGCCGGTGAGCCTACTCTATCGCCAGAACCCTCAGACTTTCGTGACCGCGTGCAACCTCGCTCGGCTACTTCGGGCGGAGGAGGCGGCCGAGACACTCGTGGGCCAGGAAATCATCCTCCGGGGTGACGACCGAATCGAACGGACGTTGCGCGTGCAGCAAGTCAACGACGCTGGCGTGCTTGGCGCCTACTGCCCAGTGATCCCGCTCGAGCTGAGCCCGTTCCGCTTCCGCGTCTTGGTGCCGCTGGAAGCTGCTTCCATCTGTCTCGATCGAGCGATTGAGGCGTGGAACGAGCAGTTCGGCCGGGTCTGGGACCGACTTCCCCTGCGCGCCGGCGTGATCGCGTTCCCGCAGAAGCTTCCTTTCCAGGCGGTCGTCGAGGCCACGCGCAACGTCGAGGCGCGGCTCGATGCGAAGCGGGAGACGTGGCGCGTCAGTGCACGCGATGCGCGATCGGGCATCGTTGCCCTGACGCTCGAGCGCGCCGATGGCGGCACCGACCTGCGCACTGTTCCGATCACTTTGCCCGATGGCCGGGCCGATGTCTTCTACCCGTACCTGGCGGTCGAAGACCGCAACGTCCGCTTCCCGCGCGATTTCCAGCACTCCGACGGCCAGGTCTATCGCCACGCCCTGGACCTGCGGCTGGGCGACGGCATCAGGGTGCAGCCGGCGCGCGTGGCGACGGTGTTCCTCGACAGCACCGGGCGCCGGTTCGAGCACGTCGCCGCGCGCCCACTGGCGGAGTGGTCCCGCATGCGCGAAATATGGCGAATCGTCGAGCGCACGGCGCCCAGCCTGACCGCCCTGCACGGAGCGTGGGCCGAACTGGTCGCGCGCCAGGAGTCCTGGCAGAGCACCGATGACGGCTGGATGCCCGGCGGGCGACAGGCCTGGCGCGATCTGGCCAGGGCAATCCTTGCTGACCGTCTCGCCGTGCGCGGTGCGACGCTCGATACCGTCGCCGAGGCCGCCGACGATGGCACGCTCGCCTGGGCGCTCGACTGGCACCTGTCGGTGCTCAAAGAACGGGTCGTTGAGGTGACACATGGCTGAGAGCTACCAGACCTTTCCGCACGTCGGGCTGGCGCTCGACCCCGTCCACGTGGGCACCGGCGGGGCCCGCCTGGGCCGAGTAGACCTCACGATCGTGCGTGACCCCGTCACGCGGATCCCCAAGCTTCCCGGGTCGAGCCTGGCTGGCGTCTATCGCACCTATGCGGCTATGGCCAGGGACAGATATCCCGGCTGCGCGGGGCTAGGCCAGCCGCGCTCCGACGGCTCGGGCGGGCACTGCGGGCAGGCCACCTGCCCGATCTGCACGGTGTTTGGCTTTGCACGGGGAAGGGACAGCGCCGGGGGGTTCGCCGGGCTGGCCGCCTTCAGCGACGCGCACGTGCTCCTGTTCCCCGTGGCCACGCGGGAGGGCCCGCGCTGGGTGACCTGCCCGATGGCGCTGCGAGGAGCCGGGATTGGAGTGAGCGGCGTGGCGGAGGACGCCTTCTTCCGTGAGCAGGACAGTCAGCAGCCGCTCAACCTGGGCTGGCTGCTGTTGCCGGTCAAGACCCTGTCAGACTGGCAGAAGGTGCAGAAGCGGCTGAAGGAACTCGGCGTCCTCGACGAGATCCTCGGAAGCCTGGGTGTCGTGCCCGACAAGCTCTTCGGCCACGTGGTCAACAGCAACTTGGAAGTACGCACCTCAGTGGCCATCGACCCGGCGACCGGCGCCGCCGAGGAAGGCGCGCTCTTCACCTACGAGGCGTTGCCCCGCGCCACGGTGCTCTTCTGGGAGGTCACCGCCAAGAACCCTGGGCATTTCACCATCGGCGCCTCGCCTGTAGCTTTCAACAACGCCGGTCAGGCGGTAACTATCGAGGATGTCCACAACGTCGTCGCCGAGGCGCACCCGTACCTCGAGCACCTGGGTATCGGCGGCATGGGCACACGGGGGATGGGCAGGCTCCGAGTTCTCGCCAAGCAGAGTTCCGGGCAGCCGGCAACCCTGCCTGGCCAATCGGCAAGCCAGCCTCCCACGCAGCCGGAGGTGCGGTGATGGAGAACCTGGACCTCAAGTGCGCTGAGCTGGGCAAGCAACTCGCCGGGCAACCGGGCGTCGAAGAAACGCTCCTCACCGATGGGCTGTCGGTCCTGGAGGAGCAGGGGGTCTACGCGTTCTTCCTCTACCTGGAGGCCAGGGGAAGACAGCCGGGCAGGGCAATCGGCAGCGCATGTGCGGAGCTTCTGCGGAAGACGCCGACCGGATCGCCGCTGCTCGCCAATGGTGACGTGTGGCAGGCGCTTCAGCGGCTCGGCGAAGACCTGGACAAGCTGCTCTTCGCCCGTGACCTGCTGCGCCAGGCGCTGGTCTACGGCCGCTATCACGCCAAGGCGCGCGACGCCGCGCGAGGAGGCCCATGAGCTGGTTGCTGTACCGCTGGGCCTGGAAGCTGGAAGCGCCGCTTTCCATCGGCCTGCCGCCGTCGGGGAGTCTCACCCGCTGCCGTCTTTACGCGCCAGCGCGGAACCTCTGGGGCGCGCTGACCGCCGAGCTTGCCCAGCGGCAGGCGACGGGCTTCCCAGTCTACGTCAGGGTCGGCGAGGATCTCCGTAAGGACGTGCGGCTGACGTATCTCTTCCCGGCGGAGGAGACCGATTGGGGCTGGCGTGCCTGGCTGCCACAGTATCAACGCGGCAAGGGGCTTGTCTGGCGGCGTGAGGATGATGCGAGCGGCCACGGCTCCGTCGCCGATCGCGAGCTGCGCTCGCAGTTGCTCCTGGCGAGACCTGGCACCGCCATTGATCACGCCTCGGATACGGCCGCGGAGGGCACGCTCCGCGAGACCGAGTGCATCAGCCAGCACTGGCGACGCCGCGCAATGGATGGAGTGAAGTCCGTGGCGCTGGTGGGCTACGTGTTCGTGCGTGAGGGTGCGGAACTGGCCGGAGCGCTCGAGACGGTCAACGAACTCTTCCTCGGCGGTGACACGCGATACGGCCTGGGCCGGATGCGCCGGGTGGCGTGGACACCGGCCACCGATGTCTTCGCGGACACCGTGGATGTCTTTGGGCAGGAGCCGTGCCTTGGGGCAGAGCGCATTCTCGCGCATGCTCAGCCATCGACCCACCGGCCGATGGTTGGTCAGCTCGAGGCACTCGGCGGCTGGGACCGAGCGAAGGGCAGCGGTCTTGAGCAACTGGCGCCAGATCCCTTGTGGGCTCCGGGTTCATCGGTTACGGACGCAGAGACGTCCTGGTTCATCAAGGAGGACGGTCTGTGGCAACTCAAGGACGGCGACGCATGACACATCGCAGCGGGAACACGCGCGATCTGGCCGCCGTGCCGGACGAAACCCTGAACTGACCGCAGCCGGTCTTCTACACCGACCCGATCAACGCCACGATCCGGGCGATAGGCTGGAGTGAGTGCGTGGCCCGCATAACTTACCCCGAGACCGTTCCTGCGCTCTGGAGAACGGCTTGCAGCGCCCGCTCCTGGAGTTCAGGTGGCAGGTCGAGGAGCGGGCGGAGCATCCGCTCACTGACGATCGGCCGCGGCAGCGGGTCGCCCAGGGCGGCCAGGGCTTCCAACACGTCAGGAGCCAGATGGAGCAGCCCCAGGACCTGCGTCACCCGCGCCCGGGTGCCCCCGAGCTGGCGCGCCGGGCGGCCCGCGACGGGCACTCCCCATCATCCAGGGCCC
>DAOTTI010000058.1:0-8993 GCA_034437795.1 Chloroflexota bacterium
CACGCGTGCTTGCCTGCGTCCCACTGTCCTCCAATACCTCCAGAGCAATCTCCTCAAAGTCTACTCCGAAGGGGAACTGTAATACTAGGCACGTGCTTTGATCAGCGGTGCCTTCACCTTGGCCCTCTCTCAGAGGTAGAGGGGATCCTGCCGAAGTGGGGGCCCTCACCCTGTCCCAGGGTTGTCGCCGGAGGCGGGACGACCACAGCGAGAGGGGAACCTTGGCTATTCCATGATCGGTGGGAGGGGCACGTCTAGCTCGCGGCACGTCCGCTCCAGCACCTGCCAGGTGATCTGCCCCAGCGGGGCGGCGCCGGACTCCAGCAGGCGCTGCCGGCGCCGCTGTCCCCGCTCGCCCGGCACGAGGATCTCGTCCACGCCGGGCAGGCGCTCGGACGCCTTGGCCTGCTCGATCTGCGCGTCCATGCGGCGCAGGAACTCGTCGCGGGGCATGAACACCTCGGGATCCAGCGCCAGGAAGAACTGCCCCTCCTTGCCGTGCGTGACGCCGGCGCTGCGGGCGAACTCGGCGCCCGTCAGCACGCCGGCCAAGGCGTCCACCACCATCGCCAGGCCGTAGCCTTTATGCGCGGCGTGCTCGCCGCCCAGGGGGAGGATCAGGCCGCCGTTGACGTAGTCCTGCGGGTTCGTCGTCGGCTCGCCGGCCGCATTCAGGATCAGCCCCGGCGGCAGCTGCCTTCCCTGGAGCGCCGCCAGCCGCACCTTGAACCCGGCGGTCGCGCTCGTGGCCATATCGAAGATCAGCGGGGGGTGCGACGCGGCCGGGAAGGCGTAGGCGAGAGGGTTGGTGCCGAAGGTGCGTGTGCGGCCACCCACGGGGGCCATCAGGGGAGTAACGTTGGCGCAGGCAAAGCCAATCAAGCCGGCCCGCGCGGCCATCTCGACGTACGGCGCGGCGGCGATGAAGTGGCCGGAGTTCCGCAGGCCGGCGCAGGCCAGACCGCTGGCCTTGGCTTTCTCGATAGCGCGCCCCATCGCCTCCCGCGAGCCGATCACACCGCAGCCGCGGTCCCCATCCAGGAGCACGCCGGCCGGCCCGTCGCGCAGCACCTTCACCTGGGGCGCGGGGTTCATCGCCCCGCCGCGCATCCAGCCGGCCAGCTCCCCGATGAAATAGGCCCCGTGGTCGTCGTACCCGCGCAGCTCCCCATCCATCAGCACATCGGCAATCTGCCTGGCGTGGGGCGGGGGGCACCCCAGCCTGGACAGGCACATCTCCAGGCACGCCTGCAAGGCATCGATCCGGACGGTCCGCTCCATGGTCTCTCCTTCCCTGCGCCGGCTACCCTTCCCTTGCTCGACCTCCCGCTCCGCCGGGCGGAGCCGGAGGGAGGACGCGGCGCGATGTACCGGCGTATCGTACTGGCTCTTGCGGGATTTGGCACGCTGCCCGCCGTCTACGCGACCGGCCGCCACGCGGGACGCGCCGGGCGCCCCACTTCGCTACCATGGGTGCCACGGGGAGCAACGATGAGCGTCACGACCGGACTGGAAGCCTTCCTTCACGATCCGCCGGACGTGGTGCGGGGGCAGCGCATCGGGCTGGTGACGCACCACGCCGCCGTCGACCGCTCGCTCCGGCTGGCCATCGACCGGTTGTGGGAAGGGGCGGCGCAGGGCGGGTGGCGAGTGACGCGCCTGTTCGGTCCCGAGCACGGCGTGCGGGGCGACTACGCCGCCGGGGGAGCGGTACCCGACAGCCTTGATCCCCTGACCGGCCTGCCTGTGAGCAGCCTCTATGGAGCACAGCGCAAGCCGACCGGCGCGATGCTGGCCGACGTGGACGTGCTGGTCGTCGACCTGCAAGACGTGGGGGCCCGTTTCTACACCTACCAGGTCACGGCCGCCGGCTGCGTCGAGGCGGGCGCGGAGCATCGCCGGCCGGTGGTGATCCTGGACCGCCCTAACCCCATCGGCGGATTGGCCGTCGAGGGGCCGCTCTTGGAAGCGGGCTTTGAGTCGTTCGTCGGACGGCGGGGACAGCCCATCCGCCACGGGCTCACGCTGGGCGAGCTGGCGCGGGCGGTGAACGAGGCGGAGGGGATCGGCGCCGCCGTTACCGTCGTGCCGTGCCAGGGATGGCGGCGCGAGCAGTGGTGGGACCAGACCGGCCTGCCGTGGGTGCTTCCCTCGCCGAACCTGCCCACGCTGGACACCGCTACCGTCTATCCCGGCACCTGCCTCCTGGAAGGGACGCTCCTATCGGAAGGGCGAGGCACGACGCGTCCGTTCGAGATCGTCGGCGCCCCCTGGATTGAGCCATACCGCTGGGCCGCCGCGCTGGAGGAGCGCCAGCTACGCGGGGTGCGTTTCCGGCCGCTCTGGTTCCAGCCGATGTGGGGCAAGCACCAGGGCGCGCGCTGCGGTGGCGTGCAGCTGCACGTGACCGACCGCGAGGCCTTTCAGCCGGTGGCGACCGGCGTGCACCTGATCGAGACGGCGCGGCGCCTGTGGCCGGACGAGTTTGGCTGGCGGCTCGGCGGCCGGCCCGGCGCCCGGCCGCACATCGATCTGCTCTACGGCAGCGCGGCGCTGCGCGAGCAGATCGACGCGGGGGAGGACGCGCCGGCGATCATCGCTCAGTGGGAGAAGGAGCCGTTTGAGGCGGTGCGTCAGCGGGCGATGGTGTATCGGTGATCAAGTGGTGATCCGCTCGACGACCTGATCACCACTTGATAGCAGCCTGATCACGAGGCGCGCAGCGCCTGGATCACCACCTGACCCCCACCTGCCCACAGCGCGCGGCTAGCCGACGGTCGCCTTGGCGGTGACGGCGGCCTCCTTGAGCGCTTCCGGCTGGTGAGGGCGCTCCTTCAGCCCTTCGATGTACTTCTCAGCGGCGATGGCCGCGGTGGTAGCGTCGCCGACGGCGGTGGTGACCTGGCGCGCCAACTGGGCGCGGATGTCGCCAGCGGCGTAGATCCCCGGCACGCCCGTCTCCATCAGCTGGTTGGTGATGATATGCCCGCCAGTATCGATCTGGACTGCGGGATCCTTGACGATGTGGCTGTTCGGCCGGAAGCCGATGAAGATGAACACGCCCCCCACTTCCAGCGTGCTGACCTGGCCCGTCTTGACGTTGCGCAGGCGCAGGCCTGTCACCGAGGCATCGCCCAGGATCTCTTCCACCACGGTGTTCCAGATGACCTCGACCTTGGGGTTGGCAAAGAGGCGGTCCTGGAGGATCTTCTGCGCCCGCAGCTGGTCGCGCCGGTGGATGAGGTAGACCTTACTGGCGTACTTGGTGAGGAAGGTCCCCTCCTCCACGGCCGCATCGCCGCCCCCGACCACGGCCAGCACCTTGCCGTTGAAGAAGGGGCCGTCGCAGACGGCGCAATAGGAGACGCCCTTAGCGTTCAGGCGCTCCTCCCCGGGGACGTTCAGCTTCACGGGGCTGCCGCCGGCGGTGATGATCACGGCGCGGGCGCGGTATTCACGCTCCACCGTCTTGACCACCTTGATCCGCCCGCCTGGCCCCTCGGACCGGACCTCCAGCACCTCCTCCATGGCGTGGATGCGGGCGCCAAACTTCTCCGCATGGGCCTGCATCCGCGCCGCCAGCTCCGGGCCCAGGATACTTTCGAACCCGGGATAATCCTCCACCAGCTCCGTGTTGAGGATCTGCCCGCCCGGAATGAGCTTCTCGATGAGCAGCGTGCTCAGCTTCGCCCGCGCGGTGTACAGGCCGGCGCACAGGCCCGCCGGCCCGGCGCCGACGATGATCACGTCATAGTCAAAGGTGTCCGGCGCGGAAACCGTCTCGACTGCCATGGATCCCTTTCTTAAGTCTGTTCTTACCCGCCTCTACTTACCTGCCTCGTACCTGCTCCGCCTCCCTGGGCGACGCCCGTAATGGCACCGCCACGGCCGGCGGTGGCGGGCTGGGCAGGTACGCCGGCTCGGACGAGGCTGCGCTGCCCCCTGCAGCGCTGCGGCCAATATACGTGCCGCGCATTCCAGGTCCACTTATACCAGCCGCCGGAAGGGTCTGGGTGCGGTATGCTTGCAGGCCAGTAAGCGAGCGCGTAGCGGCCCCGAGGAAGGTGATGGGGTGCGGTCGACGCGCGGCCGGCAATCATGCGACACGTGTGCCGGGAGTGGGAGGATCACAGCACGGCTGGCCACTCGTGTCGCGCGCCGCGCGGGCAGGAGCGAACGTAAGGACTTGGCGGGCGGCTCGCGCGGGGCAGCAGGAGCGAACGTGGCCGGTGACTGGATTCGCCTGGAAGGCATGATCTTCTACGGGTTCCACGGCGCGGATCCGGCGGAGAAGGCCCTGGGCCAGCGGTTCGTCGTCGACGTGGCGCTCCAGCGCGACCTGCGCAAGGCTGGTCGTACCGACGACCTGCACGACACGGTCAGCTACGCGCAGGTGTACCGACTGGCGCGGCAGGTGATGGAGGGGCCGAGCAAGAACCTGCTAGAGGCCCTGGCGGAGGAGATCGCCCGCCGCATCGCCTTCTCCTGCGAAGGGATCGAGACCATCCGCGTGCGCATCCGCAAGCCGGAGGTACCGATTAAGGGCAGCATCCTCGCCGCCGCGTCGGTCGAGATCGAGCGCCATCCACGGATCGATTACCCGTAACGAGCCATGCGTGACCGGTCTTCCCGCACTGAGCCTGGTGATCTGTTGACCAACGCGGCCGCCGGCGGCTCGCCGGCTCCGGCTGGGGCGCCGCTGAGCGAGCCGTTCGCCTTCAGCCGCGCCCTCGGCATGCTCAGCGCCGAGCTGCTGGAGGCCGAGCTCCAGGCCCGCGGCCTGCCGGCCGGCGAGGCGAGCCGCCTGGCCAGGCACGCCGCCGGCCGGGCGGTGCTCCTGGAGGGGGTGAGCGCGGCGCCTGCCCGCGAGCTACACCAGCGGGCGCGCGCCGTTGGCGGGGACGCCGTGGTCACGCCCAGCGCCTACGCCGGCAGCGAAGCGCCGCCGGACGCGATGGACGTGGTGCTGCTGGGGAGCCAGGCGCAGCTGGAGGCGCTGGCCGAGCGGCTGGACGTGGCGGTCGATGGCCCATCGATGGCCCTGGCCGGCGCCATCCGGCGCGCGCTGGCGCGGGCGGAGTGGCGGCCGCGCACCCTACGCCTGGGGGCCTACGAGCTGGACCTCTCGCGGCGCGTAGCGGTCATGGGCATTCTGAACGCCACGCCTGATTCCTTCTACGCCGCCGGCCGGTACACGGACCCCGAGGCGGCCATCGAGCACGGCCTGCGTCTGGTGGAGGAGGGGGCGGACCTGATCGACGTGGGGGGCGACAGCGCCAACGGCCGCGCCGCGCCCATTGACGCCGCGGAGGAGATCCGGCGGGTGGTACCGGTGATCCGCGGCCTGGCCAGGCAGGCGCGGGTACCGGTGGCGGTGGACACGCACCGCGCGGCCACGGCGGCGGCGGCGCTCGATGCCGGAGCCTCCATGGTGAACGACATCACCGGCCTCGGCGATCCCGAGATGGCGCCCACGGTGGCGCGCGGCACGGCCGGCCTGTGTGTGATGCACATCAAGGGGAGACCGAAGGAGTTTCCGCCGGACTTCGAGTACCGGTCCCTGCTCGGCGACGTGCTGCGCTTCCTGGCAGAGCGCACGCGACGCGCGCTGGAGCATGGGATTGGCGCCGACCGGCTGGTGGTCGATCCGGGTATTGAGTTTGGCAAGGTGCTGTCGCAGGACCTGGAGCTGCTGCGCCGGTTGCCGGAGCTGCACGTCCTAGGCTATCCGGTGCTGGTCGCCGTCTCGCGCAAGGACTTCATCGGCAACGTGCTCGGCCTGCCGCCGGAGGAGCGCCTGGAAGGGACGGCCGCCGCCGTCGCCTTTGCCATTGTGCGGGGCGCCCGCATTGTGCGGGTACACGACGTGCGGGCGATGGCACGGGTGGCCCGCATGACCGAGGCGCTGCTGGGCGACCGCTTCCGGCGCGAGGACGGCCGCATCCGATCTGATGGAACGGTCGTCGGCGGCCGGGTCAGCGGCCAGTAGGCCGGTCATGGCCGGGCGGGCAGTGGACGCTCACCGGCCCGCCACTGCCTGCTCCGGCTGCACCGCCGGCCGGCGATAGGCCAGGAGAGGGGCCCCACGCAACAAGGAGGCTCTCAGGTCTTCGCGAGAGCGACCGTGAGACGCAGGAGCTCCTCTCCGGCAGCGTCCTGGACCAGCGTGCCGGCCGGCGCGCGCTCAGCCGCGAACCGCAGGGCTGCCACTACTTCTTGCCGGGCGGCGTCGAGTGGCTTCTCCGCCACCCTGCCACGCGAGGCGATGAGCACGCGGCCGAGGGCGCGGATAGCTTGCACCGCCCCTCCCTTGTCGGCTGGAGCGAGGGGGCGCACTGCACGCGCGAGTGGAACGATGGCACATGGCCTGTCACAAGCGCTCAGAGCGCACGCCGCGCTACCGGCTTGCTCCGGAGGCCCTTCCAGCAGGTTAATCAGCGCGTGGCAGATCGCGTCGATCTCGTCGTCGGTGAGGTGCAAGTCCACGAACTCAGCCGGCAAGAGACCGATGGCGTGGTAGTGCGCCAAGTCGGCTCTGATCCCCTTCAGACGACGGGTCGCGTAGTCAGGCGGCGTCGCCAACTTCAAAATCGGGTCAGCGAGCGCCGCCTGTACCGATTGAAGTAGATGGGTTTGCTCCAGCGCCAAGGAAGCGGTCAGAGGAGCCGGCTGCACGGTTGCCGCGTCGCCTGACCCCAGGTCCGTTATGAGCCGGCGAACGTGGTCCCGGATCATGGCACCGCTCTTCTCCATTGTGGCTCGAACCGGAGATTGTGGCCACGCAGGTTTTCGACGTCGATACGACACTGGCGTCGCTCATCTGGATTAAGGACGACATTGGCAACGAAGCGATTGAGCCCGCTGACCCCGCCTGCGGCCACCCATCGCGAAAGTGTCGTGGAGATGGAGTTGAATGCAGGTCCGATTGCAACCGGCCTGAGCCGGCTCGGCAATGCCGGATGATGGGCAAGAGCCATGACGACGCCACGCACCTCCTGGCCCGTGACGCCTCGCCCAGACGTGTCCGTGCTGGCGATCGCATACGATCGCATACGTCTGAAGGGTGACACCGGCCTGCGCCTCCTGCAACTGGACCCGCATGGTGATCGGCGGAGGGATCGAACCTCTACCCGTTGCATCGGCAGGCGACCGGAATTCAGGTGGGGAAATCCACCAGCCCCACGGCGGGCGCGCACATCGCGGTCCCGCCCAGCATTGAAGGTCGGCCAAGGGACCGATGCCCTCCTCACTCGCTACTTCTGGCTGCCCATGCAGGTCATTCTGCACACGAGTGGGGCACTTGGCATGGCTGTGGCCATTGGCTCCCCTAGTGGAATGGCAATCGGCATGACAAAGGACCCACTAGCAGGGCTTGTGACACGTCGCCCAGGGCAGCGACACCTGCCCGCGGAGGCCGGGCCCACTGGCCCTCATTCGTGTTTGCAGTTGCGGCAGGTGTCCTCCAGCAGCACCGGTAGGCTTAGCTCGAGCTATTTGCAAGCGGAGCCGTCACCCTGGCCGTCTCCCAAAGAGAGGTGGGAGCCTGCCCCTGGCGGTTGCTGGTCCCGGCCTGGCGGCCATCAACCCTGGCCCTCTCCCAGAGGGGGATGGGGCTCATCGCTGGCCGTAAATGCTCCAGGCCCGCGCGGGGCGCGCGGCTGCATCGTCCTCGACGGATCAGGATCAGTGCCGGTGCGGTCGGCCGCACCGCGGCCTGTTCACTTTCCGGCCCGCGAGGGACGGGTGCCGCCCACATGACCGCCCCGATCCGCGTCCATGTTCCACCCGCCTGCTCCCGAGGGACGGGGACAGGAACATGGCGGACTACTGGTAGTAGATGGCCTTGTAGAGCTCGTAGTTGCCGGCGACGGCCTTGACGTAGCTGCGCGTCTCGGCGTAGCCGATCTCCTCTACGAAGAGGTCGATGTCGCGGTTCCAGTCGCCCCGCGCCCAGCGCAGTACGTTGCCGGGCCCGCCGTTGTAGCCGGCCAGAGCAAAGTAGTAGTTGCCGCGGAAGTCGCGGATCAGGCTGGAGAGGTAGTGGGCGCCGAACGGGACGGAGACGTACGGCTTGTTCATGTCGTCCCACTGCCAGTTGGGCCAGTTCAGCTGCGCGGCCACGGTCTTCGCCGTCTCATAGATGAACTGGGTGAGCCCCCGCGCCTGGGCCCAGGATTCGGCGCGGGGCTGGAACCAGCTCTCCTGCTTCATCAGGCCCAGGAGCAGCAGCGGGTCCAGGCGCTTGGCCTCGGCGGCGGGGACGACGAGCTGGATATACGCCAGGGGGAGCACCAGCTTCTGCACCAGGCGGGGCGCATTGAGCAGCGAGGTCTCCCCGAGCTGGCGGACCGTCTCCAGCAGCCGGTGGCCCAGGGTGACGGAGAAGGAGTAGAACCCGCGCTCTCGCACCTGGAGCGCCACGCCGGCGACGGCCGCGGGGTCGTGGTCGAAGGCGGCCAGCAGCTCACGCAGCTCTTGCTCCGCTTCCGCGCTGAAGCCGGCGTCGAGCAGGGCCAGGCCCCGCTTGAAGCGCGGGTCGCTCTCCACCCGCGCCCAGACCTCGGCCTGGGCGGCCGGCGGGCGGCCGCGATCGGCCAGCCACTGCTCCCAGGCGGTGCGCTCCTCCGCGCTGATCGCCTCCTGGTTCTCCAACGGCTTGGGGGAGGGCGATGGCCGGCGCAGCGCCGCCCGCGCGCGGAAGGTATAGAAGTCCTCATAGCCGGCGACGGCCGCGGCCTCCATGTAGCGGTGGCCGGCGGCGACGTTGCCCAGCTCTGGCAGGAGCTTGCCCAGCCAGTAGAGCGCCTGCCCGCGGTACGGCGAGAGCGGGTAGCCGACGGCCAGGCGCTCGAAGCGGGCCAGGGCCGCCGGCCGGTTGCCCTGGCGCAGGAGCAGGCTTCCCGCCTCCCACAGCGCCTCCGGTGCCCAGGGGCTCTGGGGATGCAGGTCGGCCACGGCGTCCAGGGCGCCGAGCGCCCCGCCGTCGCCGAGGC
>DAOTTI010000059.1:0-18196 GCA_034437795.1 Chloroflexota bacterium
TAAGTCAGCGCTGGTATGTTCGTGCGGGACAGGACGGCCGGGCATCGATGGACAGGGCGACGCGAACATACCAGCGGATACTTAGCCCCAGTTCCTGGGTAAAGAGCTGGACGTTGCCAGCCTCTGACCTGCAGCGCCGGGGCTCCTGAGGAGCATGACCGATTGTTCATGAGCGGAGCCCTCACGCTAACCCTCCGTCGTCGCGTTGGTTCCCTCATCCTCTCCCTTTGGGAGAGGGAACTACTCGCCAGCCATGAACAGTCGGGGCCATGGTCCTCGTCCCCCTCTCCGTGTCAGAGAAGGGCTAGGGGGTGACGTCCTTTCTCACCTCCCGGCGCGAGCGAAGGGGGTGAGGTCTGCTCCTGCGTCCCCGCGTCTCCGCGTCCCCGCGTCGGGGCGGGGGCACAGGGGGTGAGGTCCGTCCCCGCGTCGGAGCGGAAGGGGCGGCCTGGTATCGTCCAGTAGGAGCAAGATGCGACGCGTAGTAGCCTGGCGCCGGCGGCTGCTGCTGGCCGCCGCGGCCGCTAGCCTCGGCTGCCGTCCGGCGGCGGGGGCCGGCGGCCAGGCGCCGGTGACGATCACCGTGTCGGCCGCCGCCGATCTCACCCTGGCCTTTCAGGAGCTCGGTAAGGCGTTCGAGCAGCAGACCGGCGTGCGGCCGGTCTTCAACTTCGGATCGACCGGACAGCTCGCGCAGCAGATCGAGCGGGGCGCCCCAATCGACGTCTTTGCCGCCGCCAACGTGGCCTACGTCGACGACCTGGAGCGGCGCGGGCTGATCCTGCCGGACACCAAGGCCGTGTACGCTGAAGGGCGCCTGACCCTGTGGTGGCGCGCCGACGGCCCTGTGGACATGCAGCGCATTGAAGACCTCGCGCGGCCGGAGGTACGGCGGGTGGCCATCGCCAATCCCGACCACGCCCCCTACGGCGTCGCCGCCCGCGAGGCCCTCCAGGCCGTGGGGATCTGGGAGCAGGTCCGCCCCAAGCTGGTGCTGGGGGAAGACGTGCGCCAGACCATGCAGTACGCCCAGACGGGGAACGTAGACGTAGCCATCGTCGCCCTGTCGCTGAGCGTGCAGCGGGGAGAGGACGGGCCAGGCGGGGGACGCTGGGTGCTGGTGCCGCGCGAACTGCACCGGCCAATCAGGCAGGCCCTGGCTGTCATTAAGGGCACGCGGCACGAGCGCGAGGCGCGGGCCTTCGCCGCCTTCGTCAATGCTCCGGATGGGCGAGCGATGATGCGCAAGTACGGGTTTCTCCTGCCCGGTGAGGACGACGCCCGGTGAACTGGGACGCGCTCTGGCTCTCCTTGCGGGTGACGGCCGTGGCCACCGTCGCCCTGTTCGTCTGCGGGCTCGCCCTGGGCTGGCTGCTGGCGCGCCACCACTTCCCTGGAGAGACGGTGGTAGCCACGCTGGTGAACCTGCCGCTGGTGCTGCCGCCGAGCGTGGTGGGCTATTACCTGCTGCTGGCCCTGGGCCGCGGCAGTCCGCTGGTAGAGTGGTTCGGGTGGCAGCTGCTGTTCACCTGGCCGGCGGCGGCGATCGCCGCCGCCATTATGGGCCTGCCCCTGATGGTGCAGGCCTCCCGCGCCGCCATCGCCAGCGTCGATCCCGCGCTGGAGAACGCGGCCCGCGTGCTGGGGTCGTCCGAGCCGGCGGTGTTCTGGCGAGTGACCCTGCCGCTGGCGCGGCATGGCATCCTGGCGGGGCTGATGCTGGGGGCGGCGCGGGCCATGGGTGAGTTTGGCGCTACCCTGATGGTGGCGGGAAACATCCCCGGGCGCACCCAGACCCTGCCCCTGGCTATCTATGATGCGGTGCAGAACCAGCAGTATGCCCTGGCGAACCGGATGGTGCTGGTCATGACGGTGCTGGCCTTCCTCAGCCTATGGGCGGTCCGGCAGCTGGAGCAGCCAGCGCGCGTGCGTCGGGCGGCAGCATGGGAGCGGTCGCCACGCCAACCGGGCGCGGCGTCCTCGGCGGCCGGCGCCGGTGGCGGCGAGTGATGCGGGCCGGGGCGAGGGCAACCGCCGGATGCAGGCAGGCGCCTGGCCGGGTGGCGGTGCCTGCGGCGACGGAGCGAACGGCTACATGCAGTGTGGCGCCCGATCTGAGGAGATGGCGGACCTGGTTGCTGCCCCACAGAAGACGAGTGATGCGCTAAAGGCCATGGCAGCAGCACGGCTGCACGTCGAGATTGAGAAGCGCCTGCCCAGCCTGCACCTGCGGGTGCAGCTGGCGGCGGCCACTGGGGTGCTGGTGCTCTTTGGCCCGTCCGGCGCGGGCAAGACCACCACGCTGAACGCGATCGCCGGTCTCGTCACGCCAGAGGCGGGGGAGATCATGCTGGACGGGAAGGTGTTCTTCCGCCGGCACCGGCCCGGGCCGCCGGTGAACGTGCCGGCGCGGGAGCGCCGCATCGGGTACGTCTTCCAGCACTTTGCCCTCTTCCCGCACCTGACCGCATTGGAGAATGTCGCCTATGCCCTCTGGCGCCGGCCGAACGGCCGGGCGCGGGCCTGGGAGCTGCTGGAGCGGATGCGCCTGACGCACGTGGCCGACCACTATCCCCACGAGCTCTCGGGTGGGCAGCAGCAGCGGGTGGCCATTGCGCGCGCCCTGGCCACCGATCCGCATGCCCTGCTGCTCGACGAGCCGTTCTCCGCGCTGGACGCCGCGGTCCGCGAGCGCCTGCAACGGGAGCTACGGGCGCTCCAGGAGGAGCTGCAGCTAGTCGTACTGTACGTCACGCACCGGCTGGAAGACGCCTTCGCCATGGGTGACCAGCTGGCCGTGATGCGCGACGGCCGCATTGAGCAGCAGGGGCCGATCGAAGACGTCTTTCGCCGGCCGGCCAACCAGCACGTGGCGGAGATCATGGGGATCCGTAACGTCTTCTACGCCAAAGTGGTGGACGACACGCCAGACGGGCTACTGCTGGACTGGGACGGGATACGGCTCGAGGCGCCCCATCAGCCGGGGGCGCAGGGCCTGGCACCGGGGCGGCTGGTGATGGCCTACATCCGGCCGGAAGACGTGAAGGTGCTCTATCCCGACCGGCCCCTGACGAGCGCCGTGTCCCACAATCACGTCCCCGGGCGGATCGTAGAGACGAGCTTTAACGCCAGCTTCCGCACCCTGCGCGTCGAGCTGCCCAACCGGCACGCGCTGGAGATCAGCTTCCCGGCCTATACCTACACGCCCCTGCGCCTGCGCGCGGGCGATGACATCATGCTCTCCCTGCGCAAGGAGGCCCTGGTGCTCCTGGGCGGCCCGTACCCGTCCTGGCCGCCGGGGACGGGGGCGCCGGGCGGTACCATCCCTGCGCTGCGCGCAGGGCAGGCGCCTGCAGGTGAGCACAGGCACGGGCTTGATCCGCCAAGCGAGCAGGGGCCTGCGGGCGCTCCTGCGCCCGCCTCCAGCCTGCCTGAGGGCCAGGGGCAGGCGCCAGGCGCGCCGGCGGCGCAGGAGCGGCCACGCGAGACCAACTGAGGAGTAAAGTAAGGAACATGGAATACCGGCGGTTTGGGCGGACGGGCCTGCAGGTCTCGGTCATGGGGCTGGGAACAGGCGGGCCGAGCCAGCTTGGGCAGGGGAGCGGCGTTCCCGAGACGGAGGCGGCCAGGGTGGTGCGCCGTGCGCTGGACCTGGGGATCAACCTGATCGACACCGCAGCCGATTACCGCGACAGCGAGGCGATCCTGGGGCGGGCGCTCCGCGGCGTACCGCGCCAGTCCTACATCCTGTGCACGAAGTTCAATCCGGTGCGGCGCAATGACCAGCGGACCATCCCCGAATCGCTCCAGCCTGAGGCGGCGCTGGCCGGATCGCTGGAGCGGAGCCTGGAGCGCCTGCAGACCGACTACGTCGACGTGCTTCAGTTTCACGGCGTCCCGCCCGACTGGTACGAGCAGGTGCGCGACCGGTTCGTGCCGGTGGCCAGACGCCTCCAGGAGCAGGGCAAGTTCCGCTTCCTCGGGATTACGGAGACCTTTGCCAGCGACCACCACCATGAAACGCTCGCCAGCGCGCTGGCAGACGATCTCTGGGACACGATCATGGTCGGCTACAACCTGCTGACGCCGATGCCGGAGGAGCACGTCCTGCCGGAGGCGAAGCGACGCGACGTCGGCGTGCTGGTGATGTGCGCCGTGCGGCGGGCGATCGCCCGCCCTGATCGGCTGGAGGCGCTGATCGCCGACCTGAAGGCCCGCGGCCAGCTACCGCGGGACGCCCTGCCGGACCAGAACCCGCTGGGCTGGCTGGTCCACGACGGTGTGGGCTCGGTGGTGGAGGCGGCCTACCGCTTCGCGGCCGCGCATCCGGGCGTCTCCTGCGTCCTCACCGGCACGGCCAACGTGCACCACCTGGAGGAGAACGTCCAGGCCATCCTGCGCGGGCCCCTGCCGGAAGCGGACCGCCGTCGCCTGGTCGAGCTGTTCGGCCCGATCCGGCGCAACCTCGGCAACTGAGCCGCCAACGGGCCTGTTACTTGCGCCGCGCCTGCTCGAGACGGTCCAGGACACTGGCCAGATGGGCCAGCGTCTGGGCGCTGCGACGCTTGCCCCGCTCGACCTCGGCCACCAGCCCACGCGAGCAGTGGGCGGCGTGGGCAATCGCAGCCTGGGAGAGGCCCAGCGCCTCGCGACGCGCGCGCAAGGTCTCCCCGGTGACCACCTCCGTCCCGCCCGCGCCGGGGCGCCACCCCGCCTGCTTCCATTCGGCGATGCGGCTGCCGCGTGCCACGGGCGGTAGCTCGGGCCGCGATGGGCGGGCCGCTGAGATGTCTGCGCGCTCCGCCCCACTCAGCACCTGGGCCTCCAGCGCCTCCAGGCGAGCGACGGCGGCGTTCAGCGCCTCCTGGATCGTTTCCAGCACGCCGCGGAGAGTCACCGCTTCTTGACGCGCCTGCGCCAGCACCGCCTCCGGACTGTCCGCTAGCTCGCCGGCACCCGGCACGAACGCACTCGTCTCCACGCTTTCCTGAGCCTCTCCGGTAGTGATCCGGCCGGCGCCGGCCGTCGCCTGGCCGCGCTGCCGGCTGCCCCACGAATTATGGCGAACGCGGCGGGCCGTGGGCTAGGGTTTGCGCGCCTTTTCCACGCCGGCTTTACGCGCCTTTTCCGCGCCGGATTCACGAGAGGCTCATTACTCGCTCGTCGGCACTCCCTACTCGCTCCTCGCTACTCGCTACTCCCTCCTCCCTACTCGCTCCTCGCTGCTTCACCTCTCGCTACTTCCTCCCCTCGCTTCCAGCGAGAACCCTGGGCGAGGAGGGCGCCGCTCGTGAGCAATCCGGGTCAGTACAGGCGCCCCAGGCGGGGACGCTCGGCGCCGCGGAGGGCGGGACGAGCGATCGCCCGCGCCACGGTGATCAGGATGGCCGCGCCAAGCACCGACGCCACCAGGTGCACGGGGTTGAAGAGGCCGCCCACGCGGATCCCCAGCAGGCCGGAGAAGATGGCGCCGCCCAGCCACGAGCCGGCGATGCCCGTCAGAATGGTCCAGCCGGTGCCGAGCCGCGTCCCCGTCAGCTTCGACGCGGCCCAGCCGGTGAGTAACCCGACGATCGCCCACGGGATGAGCGCAAAGACGAGGGACGTGACCGTGGCCACCGTCCACAGGGCGGCGAGCGCCGCCAGGATGATCAACGCTACCACAAGCGCCACGCGAGCACCTCCTTGGCCGTTGCCGGCGGGGCCGCCCAGCCACCCGCGCTGGCGGGCAATGCGCCACAGCCGCCGGCGGATACTTCCCCGTCCGTAGTTGTACATGTTTATCGATCCCTCACGTTCGTTGATGCGCGCATGAACGATTTTAATACGGGCGTAGCCTCTCGTCAATGCCCTGCCGCGCCGCGAGCGATCAGTCCCCTCTGCCTTTGGGAGAGGGTCAGGGTGAGGGCCCAACATTGGGAACACTGGCGGTACCCCTCGCGCGGGCGCCGGCGGCTGGCCAGCCTGCCGCCCCGACCCGCACCCGCTCGCCCGCGGGCCCGTCTTGAGAGTGAGAGGGCGTCCGCGCCTGGGGATCACGAACCGGAGCGGGTAGGGGCCAGCAGAGCGCGGAGGGCGGCTTCGTCGAGGAGGGGCACCTGGTGCCTGGCTGCGGCCTTGAGCTTGGCGCTGCCGGGCTGCTCGCCCACCACCAGGTAGCTGGTTGCGCCGGAGACGCTCTCGGTCACGGTCCCGCCGGCGGCCTTGATGGCCGCGGCGATGGCCGCGCGGGGCTCACTGAGCGTGCCGGTGATGGCGAACGTCTTGCCGGCGAGGGGTGCGGCGCTGGCTTCACTGCCGAACGGCACGCGAGCGGGAATGGGGCGCAGGCCGCCTTCGGCGAACCGGTCCAGCAGGCGCAGGGTGGCCGGGTTGCGTAGCGTCTGGGCCACTGCCGACGCCACCGCCGGCCCCAGTCCTTTCGTCTCTACGATCCGCTGCTGGAGCGCCGCCACGTAGCCGGCTGGATCGCGCCGCAGGCCATCGCGCAGCGCGTCGAGCGAACCGACGTAGGGGGCGATCAGCGCGGCCGTTTCCGCGCCGACGTGGCGCATGCCCAGCCCGAAGAGGAACCGGTCCAGCGGCGTGCGGGTGCGGCTGGCGTCGATGGCGGCCAGGAGCTTGTCCGCCAGCACCTCGCCCATGCCGGAGCCGGCCAGGGAGAGGAGCCGCTCGCGGGTGAGGTGGTAGAGGTCGGCCGCGCTGGCGATCAGGCCTTCAGCCAGCAGGCGCTCGATCCAGTTCGCGCCGAGGCCGGCGATGTCTACGGCGCTGCGGCTCACGAAGTGGCGGACGCGGGCGGCCGCCTGGGCCGGGCAGGCGCCGTTGGTGCAACGGATGACGGCGCCCTGTCCGCCTACCTCCTCTGGTCGCGAGCCTGCCGTGGCCTCTCCCGCACCGCCTGGGACGGCCGACGGGTCTTCGTTCTGCTGGTCGTCCCACTCATTGTCTCGCTCTTCATCCCGCGCCACCGGGCCGCCGCAGGCGGGGCACGCCGTTGGGAACGTCCACCCCTGCTCCGAGCCGTCGCGCCGCGCACCCCCCTGGTCGACGCCCAGGACGGCGGGAATGACGCCCCCCGCGCGCTCCAGGCGGACCCAGTCGCCGAGACGCAGGTCAAGGGCCGCGATCTGGCCAGCGTTGTGCAGCGTGGCGCTGGTGACGGTGACCCCGCCGATCCGCACCGGCTCCAGCCTGGCCACGGGGGTCAGCGCGCCGGTGCGCCCGACCTGTACGTCAATCCCAATCAGGCGGGTCACCGCCACCTCGCTTGCCGGCGGCTTGTAGGCGATGGCCCCCCGCGGGTCCTTACCGGCCACCCCCAGGCGCTCATAGAGCGCGAGATCGTTGACCTTGATCACCAGGCCGTCGGTCTCCTCGTCCCAGGTAGAGCGGAGGGGCTGCAGCTCATCGATGGCAGCCAGGACGGCGGCCAGGTCGGCGCACTCGCGGTTGCAGGCGTGGGTCCGGAACCCCCAGGCGCGCAGGGCCGCAATGACGGAGGCCTGGGTCGGGAACTCGGTGGCCTCGGCCGGCACGGGGACGAGCCGTTCGATGAGCTCATCGAGCGCGCCCGGGGTGGGCTCGCCGCTCGGAACGGCGCGTTGGAGCGGACCCTGCGCGTCCGGCAGCGCGAGCACGGTGCAGGCGTAGGCGGTGAAACGCAGGGGGCGGGAGGCCGTGATGCGGGGGTCGAGCTGGCGCACGCTGCCAGCCGCGGCGTTGCGGGGGTTCTGGTACAGCGGCTCGCCGGCGGCGCGGCGCTGGGCGTTCATCTGGGCGAACGCGGCGCGGGGTAGGGTGACCTCGCCCCGCACGTACAGAAAGCGCGGCGCCGCAGGGGCGCTATCCGGCGCGTGCAGGCGCCGCGGGAGGCTGCGGATGGTGGCCGCCTGAGCGGTCACGTCCTCCCCCTCACGCCCATCGCCACGAGTGGCCGCGCGCGCCAGGCGGCCGTCCACGTAGAGCAGGGCCAGGGTCAGGCCATCGAGCTTGGGCTCCACGGCGTACCGCGGGTACCGCGGCTTGGGATCGGCAGCGACGATCCGCCGGTCGAAGGCGGCGAGCGCATCGGCGCTGAAGGCGTTCGCCAGGCTGTGCAGCGGGATGGGATGGCGCGCCTTACGGAACGCGGGCAGCGGGGCCCCGCCCACCCGCTGGGAAGGGCTCTCCGGAACGATCCACTCCGGATGCGCCGCCTCTAGCGCCACCAGCTCACGGTACAGCCGATCGTACTCGGCATCGGTCACCAGCGGCGCGTCCAGCACATAGTAGGCGTGGGCGTAGCGGGCAAGCTGAGCGACCAGGGCATGGTAGCGCTCGCGGGTCACGGTCGGGGAGGCGGGCTGTGTCGTGGCGGTCATCGGTCACAGGTGCTCGCTGGGATGGTTCTGCACCTATGACGGGCCACATCCGCCCGTGTTGCGTCTGGCATGGCCGCGGGCGCCATGGCGCTACCGGATGGGATTGCCGGCGGCGTCACGGGGAAGCTCGGCTGCGTCCGCAGTGTAGATCCAGTGCGAGTAAGGGAGCTGCTCAGCAATGAGGGGCTGCGGGTTCCCCGCCGGATCGGTGACGGCGACCAGGCGCGCGCGCACGATGCGGCGGTGAGAGTAGTCGCGCCGGATGACGTCCCACTTCCCCTCGCAGGTGATCATCGTCAGGTGCGCGAAGGCGGAGAAGCCGACGAACTCGTCCACGTCCGGGCGAGAGGAGATGGGCAGGTGGCACTCCACGTCGTCGCAGCCGAGCACCTCGTAGATGAAGCGCCAGTTCTTCTCGCCAACAAGGATGATCTGGTCGCCGTTCACAAGCTCCTTGATGCGCGCGAAGACGGCGGGGCGCCCCTCCCAGTCGACGTGCCCGGAGAAGACGGCGTTGTTGGCCTCGCCGGCGCGGCCGGAGTAGTCGTACCAGGCGACGTCGCCCGCCCGCTTGGGCGACGGGAGGGCGCCGTCCTTCTCCAGCTGGTGCAGGCCGAAGGTGACGATAGGCGCGTCGATCTTCAGCTTGGGGACGATCAGGCGCGCGGGCCGCTGCGGTTCGGCGGCGCGGTAGACGGTGGGCGGCTCGGGCGTGACGATGTCGGTGGGGAGGAGGGCAGCCTCCTTGGCCAGGTCGCCGCCGTTGGCGATGGTCACGGTCCCGCGGCGCGCCCACGGCACGTCCACCTTCCATTGCTGGAACACCGTGCGCTGGGCGCGGAGGACGAAGGCCTGCTCGGTCTCGGCGTAGGCGACGGGCAGGCCGTACAGGTCCAGCCAGTTGCGCTCGGCCAGGAAGCGCTGCTTGATGGCCGGATTGGCGTCCAGGATCGTCAGGCGCCGGGCGCGGATGGCGTCGAAGTCCAGCCCCGCCTCGTCGCTCATGTCCGGCGCCGGCGGAATGCCCTTGCTCTCCCACAGCCACTGGTCATAGCCGGCGGCGGAGAGGTCATCCAGCAGGTTGGCCAGCTCAGCCCGCCCCGACTCGGGGTGCCAGACGAGCACGCCCCGTTGGACGACCTGGGCCACCCACCCGTTCCAGATGAAGCGCTTCGACGCGGGGTAGCCCAGGGTACGGATGCCGCCCAGGCGCCGGTACTCGCTCCAGAAGGGGATGCCCCCGTCGTCGCTAATGGCGAACCCGACGATCGCCTCGCCACCCAGACCGCTGGCCTGGGTAAAGAAGTGGCCGTTCGGGATGGGATAGTCCGGCACGTGGGCGGCGGCCGGAGCGGGAGTGAGGATGAGCCAGGGCACGGCCAGGGCCAGCGCGGCCAGCCACGCCGGCAGGATCGGCCGCTTGCAGCACTGTAGCGCACGCATGAGGATAGCGCGTACCTCCTGCAACTCGCGTTCCACGTCCAGTGTAACGGGGCAACCGCGCGGGCCGACCAGCAACCCCCTCTCCCCCCAGAGAGGGGGAGGGTGAGGGCTCCGCCTTCACGGCCGGCGAAGAACCCCTTCTCCCTGGGAGGAGAAGAACCCCTTCTCCCTGGGAGGAAAGGTTAGGGTGAGTGCTCCGCTCGTGAAGGGTCCAGGTCAGTCGCTGAATAGGCCTCACCTGCTAACGTGTGCCTACTTGGCGCCGACGATGGCGTACGCCTGGTCCAGGGCCTGCTGGGCGAGGGCATTGGCGTCGTCGAAGGCTTGCTTCACCGTCTTCCTCTTGGCCAGGACGTGGTTCCAGGCCGTGTTGGCGCCATCGTAGAGCTCGACGGCGGCGGGCGTGACCGGGCGGAACTTGGTGAACTTCATGTAATCGAGCGCCCAGAGCATGCCTTTGTCCACCGCAGGGATGCCGGTCTTGTACTTCTCGAACGCGATCCGGTCGATGGCCGGCTGGGCGCTCATGCCCGGCAGGTAGGGCTGGCCCTGGGCACGGCCCAGGGTGGCGTCCGCTTCGTAGCCGTGCAGGATCGACTCGTCAGTGCAGAAGTCCTTGAGCATCTCCCAGGAGACCTCGGGGTTCTTCACGCCCTTGGGGATGATCCAGGCGAAGCCGCCCGACCAGGAGGCCGTCTGCTCCCCCGCCCGCCGGACGGGATTGGGGCCGACGCCGAACTCAAAGCTCGGGTTGTAGCGGGCGATCGTGCCCAGCAGGCTCTGGCCAGCGACGGTCATCGATTGCAGCTGGGCGAAGAGGGGGTGGTTCTCGTTGGAGCCGAAGGTCCGCTGGAACTCCTCGTGGCGCTGGGTGCCTCCCTGGGCCTCCAGCAGCTCGAAGACCCACTGCATGGCTTCGATCACCTTGGGGTGATTGAGCTGCGCCTTGCGGGCGTCCTTGCTCAGGAACTCGGCCCCGTTGAGATAGCCCCACAGATACGTCAGCGAGGAGCCGGATAGGCCGGGGCGGTAGGTCCAGCCGATGCGGACCAGGCCCGTGGCCGACGAGCGGTTCAGCTTGAGGGCATACTCCTTGAGCTGGTCCCAGGTGGCCGGTGGCTTGTCCGGATCGACCCCGATCTCGCGGAAGTGCATCTTGTTCCAGAAGAACGGGCGGGTATCCACGCTGCTCGGCAGCCCGTACAGCTTCTTGTCTAGCGCCGTCGCCTCCAGCACCGCCCCCTCCACGAAGCGCTTGAGGTCATACTTGTCGGCCTTCTGGTAGGGGTCGAGCGGGGTGAAGGCGCCGCGGTGGGCGTAGCTGCCGATCTGGAAGCGATCGAAGTACACCACGTCGGCCACGTCCCCCGCGGCCACGGCGGCCAGGAACTTGGAGATCGCCTCCGAGCCCTGGCCGGCGCTGCCGATGTCCGTCATCTCCGCCGGCAGGTTCGGATGCTGCCTGGACCATCGCTCCACCTGGGCGGCGCGGACGTTGCTCCGCGAGCTCCAGACGAGGAGCCTGCGGTTCACCTTCGCCAGGTCTACCCTGGCGGGCTGGGTCTGCGTGGGGGCGCCGGCCGCCAGCGCGGGACCAGCGCCTGCGGCCAGCGCCACCACTCGTCTGCGGGTCAGCCGGTTCATATGCACCTCCCCTCGGTACGCCACTCTGTGCGGCCGAATGCTTGCTGCCCCCATTGTAGTATCATCAGTGCATGTCGGCAGCATCTGGTCCCCTGCCGGCATCCGCGGACCTGGGCGACGACCTCGCTGGCTGGGAGGACGCAGGCGAGCGGGAGCCGGCTCGCGTCTCCCGCCCGTCGCTCTGGTCGCGGATCGCCGGCCGGCTGACCAGAGAAGCGCCATAGGACGCCGCCCCCGATGCCCAGGCTGCGCACGGTGCTCGGCGACGTGGAGGCGCACCACACGGGCATCATCCTGCCTCACGAGCACCTGTACTGCGATCTGCGCCCGCTGCGGGGCCGCGAGCCGGTACGCGATGACCCTCAGGCAGTGATCGCGGCCGAGCTGCCCTTACTCAAGGAGGCCAGGGAGGCGGGCGCCGGGCTACTGGTCGAGCCGACGCCGCCCGGCGTCGGTCGAGATCCGCTGCTCCTGCGCCGGCTGGCGGAGCTCAGCTACGTCAACGTGGTCGCGGCCACTGGGCTGTACAAGGAGCCCCTGCTGCTGCAGCGGGCGTACACCCGCCCCGAGCAGTACCTGGCTGACTGGTTCGAGATCGAGATCACTACCGGCATCCTGCCGGTGTTCGGCGACAGCCTGCTGGGCGAGAGCTTGGTCACCGACTCAGCCCTCGGGCGGGCCAGCGACCAGCTTGCCGAGACGCCGGTGCGGGCCGGGGTGATCAAGCTGGCGGCAAGCGACCAGGGGTTGCAGGACGTGGAGGCAAAGGCGCTCCGCGCGGCGGTTCGCGCGGCGCGTCGGACGGGGGTGGCCATTATCAGCCACGCCCCGTCCGGCAGGGCGTTCCAGCAGCAGCTAGACGTGCTGGCGGAGGCCGGCGGCGATCCGGCGCGCTTCGTGCAGGTCCACGCCCACCAGGAACCCGACTTTGACCTCCATCTGCGCGCCCTCCGGCGGGGGGCGTGGATCGAGTACGACGCCATCGGCGCTCAGCCGGACGAGCGGTTCATCGGCCTAATCCGACGTGTGCTGGATGCGGGCTTCGCCGACCGGCTATTGCTGTCCCAGGACGTAGTTGGCTGGCGAGCCGGCGCCCCGCAGGGTGGGAACGTGGACGAGCACGGCGCGCCGAGGCGCCGGTACGCCTATCTCCTGCGAGAGTTCCTGCCCCGCCTGCTGGAGGCAGGGGTCTCGCAGGAGACGATCCAGCAGCTCACCGTAGACAATCCACGCCGCCTGCTCGCCCTCGCTGAGTAGGACCAACAGGTGAGGGCTCTGCTCCTGGGTGAACGAAGAGTCCCGTCTCCCTCTGGAAGAGCGAAGGGTCCCGTCTCCCTCTGGAAGAGCGAAGAGTCCCGTCTCCCTCTGGAAGAGCGAAGGGTCCCGTCTCCCAAAGGGAGACGGCCAGGGTAAGGGCTCCTTTAGGGCCCTCTCCTCTTGGCAGAGGGTGAGGGCTCCACTCGCCCAGGGCCGGCGCACAGGGCGCGGTCAGGGCGCCGCCACGCTACCCCGATGCGCGCCTTTCGCCGGACGGGCCGCCGGCCTGCTCCGCCGCGCTGCGCCAGGCGTGGAGGTGCCTAGCGGCCTGAGGGAGGTACACGTCGGGGTCCAGCTCCGTGTGCTGCCTGATGATCCACTCGTTGGCGGCGTAGCCGTCGAAGCCAGCGCGGGCGAGCAGCTCGAACACGCGCGCGATGTGGCCATCTCCCTCGCCGATGGGGATGAAGCCGGGCCGCGCCCCGGGGGCGGTGCCGCCCTTCGGCCACTCCTGGAGGTGCAGGTGGCGCACCCAGGGGCCAATCCGCGAGAACGCCTCGTCCACGGAGATGCCGAGGCGCAGGTGGTGGGCTGGGTGCCAGACCACCCCCACGTTGGGGTGGCCGGCATGCTCGACGATCCAGGCCACGTCCTCAGGATGGTTGTGCTGGTCGTGCACCTCAAGACAGGGGGTGACGCCATATGGGGCGGCGGCCGCTGCGGCGCGGCCAAGCGCCTCAGCGGTGTAGGGGCGCAGGCCGACCATGGTGTAGCCCTCGGGGAGGTTGCCCCCAAAGACGCGAATGACCTTCGCCCCGAGGTCGGCGGCCAGCGCGGCGTACCACCGGACCTGCTCGACGGCGTCGGCGCGCTCCTCAGGCGTGGCGCGGGCGAAGCGAGCGCTGATGGCGATGCAGCTGATGGCCACGCCATGGTCGGCCGCGTACTGGCGCGCCCGCCGCCGCGCCTCCGGCGGGGAATCGAGCTCCAGCCCATGGCGGTGATTCCACTCCGTGCGCAGGTCCACCCCGTCGTACCCGTACCGCCGGGCCGCGTCCACCATCTGCTCGAAGCTCCATTCGGGGCAGGTGGAGGAGAGAAAAGCCAGCTTGATCACGGTGCCGCCTCCTTGACGCGTCGCAGGTTCGTCTCGTTCACGTCACCGTACCATGCGTGAATGGGCCGGCGCCGGCCCCGCAGTGCCGTAATGGCGCGACCAGGCCGGATCCGTCAGGCTTGCCTATCCAGGAGCGCTCCATTTCTAGCCGGTGGCAGGACCGGCGACCGGCCGGCGGCCATTTGCCCCATTTGTCTCATTCGTCCCATGCCGGGCCCGCGCCCCGTGGCCGCGCGTTGCACTAGACGTGGCGATAGAGATCGCGGTACGACTACCGGTAGAGAGTTACACCTGGCTGGTGATCCTGGGCGGCTGGTCGCTCCTGCTCCTGCTGGGGCTGGCCGGCGGCGATCCGCTCGCGGCCGGGCGGCCGGGGCAGGAGGCGCCGGCCTTCCGCCTCGCCAGGTGGATCGCCTGCACGTGGGGTCGCGCACGAGCCCGCGCGAGAGGGGCAGGGCGTGAGGCGCCCGCTCCGCGCCGGCTGGCTTCCCCGCGCCGCGCGGCGCGGGCGGCAGCAGGGCAGCGCCCGACCGAAAGCGGCCTGCACGCCGTGGTGTAGGCGCTCTCCCTACCCCAACCCCAGGCATCGCTACCCGCCAGGACCGCCCCGGCGGTATCATCAGGGCGAGGCGTCCCCTTGCGCCGAGGAGCACGGTGATGGTCGCTCAGGTCGCGGTCGCGGACACCCAGTCCGTCGACGACCGCGAGCTGCGCCGGGCGCGCCGCTGGCTGTGGACGGCCTTCGCCTTCTTCGTGGCGGGCGTCGGTGTCGGATCGGAATGGGACCGCCGCTGGCACGGGTCGCACCCGTTCGAGGACTTCTGGTCGCCCCCGCACCTGTTCATCTACGCCAACGTGGCGCTGGCGATGGGAACGGTGGCGTACGTCGCTCTCTCGCCACCGCTGCGGCGCGCCTTTGGCCAGGAGCTCCGGTGGCCCGTTGCGCCGGTGCCCTTGCCGGGCCCGCTGGCGATGCTGGCTATCGGGCTGGCCGGGATCGGGCTGGCCGGAGCGCTCGACGCCATCTGGCATTCCACGTTCGGGCTGGACGAGACGGCCTGGTCGCTGCCCCACGCCCTGCTGGGCCACAGCATTCTCTTCGCCGTCTGGGGGTTCGTCTCCTGCCGGCTCGCCCTGCAACCGCGCCAGCCCCTGATCTGGTTCTCCGCCCTGCTGCTCGGCTGGGCGCTGCTGGCTACCGCGCCGGAGCTGATTGGCGGGCCGCTGCTCAAGAACATCTCGCCACAGACGCTCCAGGCGATTAGCGCCCTGCAGGTGCTGGCCGACGACCCGCGGGCCCAGCACACCTTCCGCATCTACCTGGCCTGGCACGTGGACCGGACGAACCCGCTGTCGTCGCTGCTGGCGGCCTTCACCGTGGGGCTGGGCCTGGCCTTGCTGCGCGCCCTGCTGCGCCGCGATCGGTGGGTGCTCGCCTCGGCCGCGCTGGTGACGGCTGCGCCCTTCCTGGGGAACGCGCAGCTCGGCTGGGCCCGCCTGTGGCTGCCGCTCCCGTTCCTGTGGTCGGCGCTGGTTCTGGCGGGCGCGCAGCGGCTGGGGGCGTCGCCACGGTGGGCCTGGCTCCTCGCGGGGTGGGCCTGCGGCGTGTGGTGGCTGGCCTTTGTGCCGCGCCCGGGGATCGCGCTGCTGGCCGGCCCTGCCGCCCTGGCCGGCGCCTGGACCGGCAGCCGGATCGCACAGGTGATCGAACAGCCGACCCGCCGGCCGGTGCTCACGCTGGCCGGCATCGTGGCCGGTCTCCTGCCGGCGCTCATGGGCGCCCTGGACCTGTACCTGCGCGCCAAGACCCCATAGCCTGGGCGCGCGCAGCCGTCCCGAATGGCCGTCGTTCCCCGTCTCCGTGCCGGAGAGAGGGCTAGGGGGTGAGGTCCTCCCTCCCGCTGCCGGCGCGGCCGCGGTCGCACTTGCGGCGCCGGCGCGCAGACGGTACGCTGCCGGCGACGCGTGGCGCGCACCGGCCCAAGCTCCCCGTCGCCGCCGTCCTTCATCACTGTCGCAGAGACGGTATCGACGCGGGGCGGTCCCCCAAAGGCAGACACGACGCCGGTGGAACGGCGCGCCGAGCGGTCACGTCGACGCAAGGAGGTCTTGATCAGCCATGGCAGCGACCGTCACCGGCGCAACCGGCAGCGCCGCCAGACCGAAGGTTGGCTACATCGGGCTTGGCTTGATGGGCCAGCCGATGGCGCGCAACGTCCTACGCGCGGGGTTTCCGCTGGTGGTCTACAATCGCACCCGCGAGAAGACTAGGGCGCTGGCCGGCGAGGGCGCAACCGTCGCCGCGTCGATCGCCTAGCTCGCGGCCCAGGTGGACGTGGTGTGCACCTGCGTCACCGGCCCCAGGGACGTGGAGGAGGTCTACCTCGGTGCCGGAGGCGTGCTCTCCGCCGCCCACCGCGGCACCCTCTTGATCGACATGAGCACGATCGACCCCGGGACCCACCGCCGGATCGCGGCCGCGGCCCGCGAGCGGGGCTGCGAGTACCTCGATGCACCGGTCTCGGGCGGCGTCGGAGGCGCGCGCGACGCAACGCTGGCCATCATGTGCGGCGGCGAGCCGGCCACCTTCGAGCGGGCGAGGCCGGTGCTGGCCGCCATGGGCCGGCACATCTATCTCTGTGGCCCGACCGGCTCGGGGGCCGTGGCCAAGCTGATCAACAACCTGATCTCCGCCTGCACGGCCGTGGCCATCTGCGAAGGATTGGTGATGGGGGCCAAGGCCGGGCTGGACGTCGGCCTGCTGCACGAGGTGCTGATGAGCGCCTCCGCCGGCAGCAAGACGCTGGCCGGCTTCAAGGACACCGCGCTGCAGCGCAACTTCGAGCCGGGCTTCACCATCGATAACATGGAGAAGGACGTGACCCTGGCCCATCAGCTGGCGCGCGAGCTCGGGGTGCGCACCCTGGCCGTGGCGATCACCCAGCAGGTGCTCCGCGAGGCGCAGCTAGCCGGCCTGGGCGACCGGCACACCGTGGCCCAGATCATCCCGCTGGAGCGCCTGGCCGGCGTCGAGGTGCGCGGATGAAGTCGGCGTGCATGGACGAATCGGAGCGGGAACGGCGGGGCCCAGCCGCACGGCAAGGCAGAGTAGAGCAGGGGTGCGGCGCGGCTCCGGCTGAAGGGGGTGAGGTCCGTCCGCCCGGCGCCGCCGGCAACAGAGCGTGAACAGGGAAGGGGCAGAACCAGGATGGCGAAGACGGTGGTAGCCATTGAAGGCGAGCGGTTCCTGATTAACGGGCGCCCCACCTACCAGGGCCGTGTGTGGCGGGGGCACCGCATCGAAGGGCTGCTGCTCAACGCGCGCATGGTCCAGGCGACCTTCGACGACGAGAACCCGCTGACGCGCAGCCTGTGGGCGTACCCGGATACGGGGGTCTGGGATCCAGAGCGCAACACCAATGAGTTCATTGCCATGCTGCCGGCATACCGCGCCTGCGGCCTGCTGGCGGTCACCCTCAACCTGCAGGGTGGTTGCCCCACGGGCTACTTCCGCGACGAGCGGCTGGACGAGATCCTGCGCCCGCTCCCTCCGGAAGCGCAGGCCCAGATCAAGCAGCAACGGCAGGGGGCGCTGGCGCACGCGCAGCCGTGGCACAACAGCGCCCTGGACGAGGATGGCCGCCTGAAGGAGCCGTACCTGCGCCGGCTGGCCCGCATCCTGGACCGGATGGACGACCTGGGGATGGTCGCCATCCTCGGCGTCTACTACTTTGGCCAGGACGAGCGCCTGCGCGACGCGCAGGCGGTGCGCCGCGGCCTGGAGCAGACGGTGACCTGGGTCCTGGAGCGCGGATACACCAACGTCATCCTGGAGGTGTGCAACGAGACGAACGTGCGCCGCTACGAGCACGAGATCCTGCAACCCCACCGCGTCCACGAGCTGATCGCGCAGGCGAAGGAGACGACGGTCCGCGGGCGCCGGCTGCTGGCCGGCACCAGCTATGGCGGCGGGCGCGTCCCCGACGAGCACGTCGCCGCCGTCTCCGACTTCCTGCTCCTGCACGGCAATGGCGTCAAGGACCCGGCGCGGATCACCGAGATGGTCGACCAGACGCGGGCGCTCCAGGCCTACCGCGCCCGCCCCGTGCCGGTGGTCTTCAACGAGGATGACCACTTCGACTTCGACCAGCCCCGCAACAACTTCATCGCGGCCGTGGCGAGCTACGCCTCGTGGGGCTTCTTCGACGGCGGGGCCTCCAGCGGCGGGGGCATTGCGCACGGCAACTACCGCGACGGGTACCAGCTCGTGCCCGTCAACTGGGCTATCAATACGCCGGTCAAGCAGGGCTTCTTCCGCTTATTGCAGGAGATCACCGGAGAAGGCGCCCCGCCCGCCGCCGGCGCGAGCGGC
>DAOTTI010000060.1:0-9754 GCA_034437795.1 Chloroflexota bacterium
GCCCACCGGCGCCGCCGGTAAGAGCCGGCGATCCTATCCTGAGCCGCCCACCGGCGCCGCACCGGTGGAAGCAAGCAAGAGCGGTGCGGCGCCGGCCGGTGACGGCGGTGAGAACGCCGGTGGGAGCCGCACTGGGGCCCTGGCCACGGATGGCCCATCGTGGCCGGGCCCGCGCCCAGAGCCAGAGGGCGAGGAAGCGGGGACAGCGGACCGGCGCGCCACCGTGTGGGCCACCGGCGAGCTGGCCGGCTTCGGCGCCCAGCACCTGCCGGGCCTGTCCGAGCAGCTGGCCGAAGGCGCGGCCCTGCCGCCCATGACGGCGTGGGAGGAGGTGCTTGCCGAGTACCGCGGCCTCGGCTACTCCATCGGCCGGCACATCGTCTCGTTCTTCCGGCCCCGCCTCCGCCGGTGGCGGGCGGTCTCCGCCGCGGAGCTGGGCCGGCTGCGGCGGGGCCTGGTCGTGCGCGCCGGGGGCCTGGTCATCGTGCGCCAGCGTCCGGAAACGGCCTCTAACCTGGTGTTCCTGACGCTGGAGGATGAGACCGGCCTGTTCAATGCCATCGTCTATCCCCACACCTACGAGCGGTACCGGCGGGTGCTCCGCGGCGAGCCCCTGCTGGTGATCGAAGGGCCCCTGCAGGTGCAGGACGGCGTGACGCACCTCCTCGTCCGGCGCGCCTGGCCCCTTACGCGGGACCCATCACTCGCGCGGGTGCCGTCGCACGACTTCCACTAGCCCGGATCACGCACGGCTGATTAGCCGCCTTTTCGCTATGGCCGACCCGGTGTGGTCGCACGACTTCCACTCGCCCGGATCACGCACGGCCGGCGCTGCCTTCCGTCTCTCCGGGAGAGGGCCAGGGTGAGGGCTCCGCTGGTGAAGGAGCCGGACCAGCCGGCTTCGCCGGCCGTTGCTCGCCCGGCAGCGCGACCACCGTGGCGCCGCCCTCCCCTTCGGCCACCTCGATCAGGCCGTCGCGGGCCAGCGCCTGCACCAGCTCCTGTAACCAGGGGAGCTGGCCGGCGTGGAAGTCCGGCCTGATCTCCCGTCCGAGACTGGCCAGGTCCATCCCCGCACCTGCCGGCAGCCGGCGCAGGACGTCGACGATCCGCCCGCGGTACCACCTGCGCGACCCTTCGAAGCGCTCGCTCTTTACGCTCCGGGCCTGCGCCCGCCCGGCGCGGGATGGACGCGCGGGAACCGCCCCATTGCTCCTGGCCGCATACGCCGCCCTCCCGTCGGCCACCAGCAGGCGCGCCGGCCCGCCGGCCTGACCCTCCGCACCGGCGTACGGCCCCCCGTCATGCGTCAGGGGCAGCTGGACCGCATCCGCGGCGAACCACGCCGCCCGTGCCGAGCACCAGCCCTGCACCGGACATACGGGGCAGCGGGGGGCGCGCGCCAGGCAGATCGTCGCCCCCAGATCCATCAGAGCCTGGTTCCAGTCGTAGGCGTCGCCCGCTGGCGGGGACGCGCCAGGCTCCGCGCCCACCGCGGCCGGCCCTGCCCGCTTCCCGCCACCCGCCTCGGCGCCGGCGCTCGCGGCGGCCCTGACCGGCAACGCTGCCGCGGCCAGGCGCCACGCTAGCCGGTCGTCCTCAGCCGCGCGCGGCGCGTCCGCGGCGAAGATGCGTCCGAGCACGCGCCGCACGTTGGTGTCCATCACCGGCTCAGGCTGGCCGTAGGCGAAGCAGGCCACGGCGGCGGCCGTGTAGCGCCCGATGCCCGTCAGCAGGAGCAGGCCGTCCATCGTCGGCGGCAGGCTGCCGCCGAAGCGCTCGACGGCCTGCCGCGCGATCTCGTGCAGCCGAACGGCGCGCTGGTTGTAGCCCAGCGGGGCCCAGGCCCGGATCACCTCCGCCCGCGGCGCGGCCGCCAGCGCCGCGGGCGTGGGATACCGCGCCAGACATTCGAGGTACTTCGGGATCACCCGCTCCACCTGGGTCTGCTGCAGCATCACCTCGGAGACCAGGATGGCGTAGGGGTCACGGGTGCGCCGCCAGGGGAGATCGCGGTGGCCGGCGCGGTACCAGGCCAGTATGGCCTGCTGCACGGCCGCCCGCTTCTCCGGCGGCAGCGCGGCGCAGGGCTCCGCCGCGGGCGCCGCATCCCCAGGCACCGGTTCAGACGGCCGGTTCGGGAGCACCCCTCCGCCGCTCGGCGTGCGGGCGCTCCTTCGGGAGCCGGAGGAGCTACTTTCAGACGACCGGTTCGGGAACGCCGGTCCGCTGCCTGGGGACGGCCCATCCTGCGCAGCGGCTCGGTCAGGGACCAGGTGCACCGGTGACATCGGCAGAGTATAGCTACCGCTCCCCGACGGCTCGCGGGCCCATGCCGCACAGGACGCTCAGAGCGGGCCACGTCTCCGCCGGCCCCCAACGGCTGCGGGGCCATCGCTTCCAGGGCCGTCGCCGGCCGCGAACGGCAAGCCGGCTCCCAACGGCTGCGGGGCCATCACTTATCATTTCCCTGAATGCCCCGTTCCCCATCACCCTTTTCGTTCACGGTCGACGCGGTCGATCCCCAGACTGGGGCCCGCGCCGCGCGGTTCGAGACGCCCCACGGCACGATCCTGACGCCGGCCTTCATGCCCGTTGGGACGCAGGCCACGGTCAAGTCCCTCTCCCCGGAGGAGCTGGAAGAGCTAGGCGCCCAGATCGTCCTGGCCAACACCTATCATCTCTATCTACGCCCGGGCACGCAACTCGTTGCCCGCCTGGGGGGACTGCACCGGTTCATGCACTGGAAGCGGCCCATCCTCACCGACTCCGGCGGCTTCCAGGTGTTCAGCCTGGCCCACCTGCGCCGGCTGGACGAGGACGGCGTCACCTTCCGCTCGCATATCGATGGCAGCGAGCAGCGCTTGACGCCGGAACGGGTGATCGCCGCTCAGGAAGACCTGGGCGCAGACGTGATCATGTGCTTCGACGAGTGCGTCGCCTACCCCGCCACCTATGGGCAGGCGCGCGAGGCGATGGAGCGGACGCACCGCTGGGCGGAGCGTTGCCGGCGGGCCCACTCCCGTGGCGACCAGGCCCTGTTCGGGATCGTCCAGGGGAGCGTCTACGACGACCTGCGCCGCGAAAGCGCCCACGTCATCACCGCCCTCGACTTTCCGGGCTACGCCATTGGCGGCGTGAGCGTGGGCGAGAGCAAGGAGGAGTGCTGGCGGGTCACCAGTCTGGTCGCCCCTCTGCTTCCCGCGGACCGGCCGCGCTATCTCATGGGCGTCGGCTCGCCCGAGGATCTGGTCGAGGGCGTGGCGCGGGGGATCGACCTCTTCGACTGCGTGCTCCCCACACGCATCGCCCGTAACGGCGCCATTCTCACCGACGCCGGGCGGATCGCGGTCACGCGCGCCTCGCTGCGCGAGGAGGCAGGGCCGCTGGACCCGACCTGCGATTGCTACACCTGCCGCCACTTCTCGGCCGCCTACGTGCACCATCTGTTCAAGGCGGAGGAGCTGCTGGCCTACCGGCTGGCCAGCATCCACAACCTGCGCTACGTCCAGCGTCTGTCCGCCCGCATGCGTGACGCCATTGTCCGCGGGGAGTTCGGCGCCTGGCGGGACGCCTTCCTACGCCGCTACCAGACAGCAGATGAGGCCGCGCGCCGGCAGCAGCGGGAGAAACGGCTGGCGGCCTGGACGTCCTGCCGGCCCGCGCTCGACCCCGCGCGGCCTGAGCGAGCATTGGAAACGGCCAGTGGCCACGTCGGTACCTGAGCGAGTGACAGCCAAGCCGATCGCGGTGCCCCGCGCCGAGAGCCGGCGTGACGATGCCCGCGGAGCGGTGACAGTGGCCGAGGCGCAGCGCTTCGCCTTACCGCGCAGCCGCCTGCGGGCCGGCGCCGCGGGTCTATCGCGCCGTGTTTCCTGGGCTACAGCGCTGCGCTCGCGGCCGCCCGCCTTCGAGCCGCGAGGCGGGGGCGAGCTGGTGCTGGCCTCCCAGGATACGCTGGCCGGGCTGGCCCAGATCGATCATACGCTCACGTTATCTCGCATCCTGGAGGGCCTGGCGCAGGCCGGGGCGGCGGCGCTGGCCGTCGCCGGGCGCGTGCCGGCCGACGCGGTGCGCAAGGCCGATGAGCTAGGGCTGCCGCTGATCGAGCTGGCGGAGGAGATCTCGCTGCTGGATGTCGAACGGGGGATCATCCGCCTCGTCCTGGACCGATATAACGCGCTGCAGTCCCGCGCCACCGACCTTTACCGGCACCTCGCCCAGCTCTTGCACGACGACCGCGGGCTGGATGAGATCATCCGCGAGGCGGCCGCCGCCACCGGCCGCCTGATCGCGTTCGAGGACAGTCAGTTCCGGCTCAAGGCCGTAGCCGCGCCGCCCGAGATGGCTCTCCCGCCGCTCGACGGCGCCGGCCTCTCATCGGTCGAGGAACGGAGCCGCTTGAGCGCCATGGTGCGCCACCAGCCCCTTAGCGGGGCCACGCCACCCACCGTGCTCCTGCCGGCTGCGCGCTGGCGCCTGGAACGCGCCGTCGCGCCGGTGCTGACCCGCGAGCGCCTGCGGGGCTTCATCTCCATCTGCGGCGAGGCGCAGGCCGTGACGGAGTTTGACCAGCTCGCCGCCGGCCGGCTGGCTGCCATCTGTGCGCTGGAGCTGGCCAAGGAGGATGCCGTCCTGGCCGCCGAGCAACGGGTGCAGGGCGACCTGGTGCAGTACCTGCTCCGGCCGGACGGAGACGTGGAGAGCGCGGGGCGCTACGCCGCGCAGGCCGGCCTCGCTCCCGAGAGCACGCTGGCAGTGTACGTGCTGGAGCTGGCGCCGGACGCCGCGCGTGGCTCGGCCCAGGCGGCCGTGGAAGCGATGAACCGCTACTTCCGCCGTGCCGCCGTCCCCGCCGTGACTAGGCTGGACGCGGCCGAGATCACGGTCATCTGTGAGGTGGCCCGCGGCGCCGCGGCGGGGGCGGAGGCCCGCCTGCGCAGTCTGGGCGAGCAGGTGGTGGCGACCATCTCGCACGAGGCGGGCCACGCCGTGGCGGCCGGGGCCAGCCGGCCCCACCAATCGGTCGCGGCCCTGCCTCAAGCCGCCCGCGAGGCGCGGGAGGCGCTGCGCATCGGGCGCCGCGTCTACGGGCCGGGACGTCTGGTGGCCTACGATGACCTGGGCCTCTATCGTATCCTCTATGCCCTGCGGGATACGCCCGAGCTGAGCGCCTTCTTCGAGCAGACCCTCGGTCCACTGGTGGAGTACGACCGGCGCACCGGTCTCAATCTGGTGGAGACCCTGGAGGTGTTCTTCACCTGCCACGGGAACCTTACCCAGACGGCCAAGCGCCTGGGCCTCCACCGCAACTCCCTCCTTTACCGGATCGACCGCATCCGCGAGATCGGCCGGCTGGACCTGGAGGACCCCGAGACGCGCCTCTCCCTGCAGGTGGCGCTCAAGGCGGGGCGCCTGCTTGGTAAGCCGAAGCCCCCAGCGGCATGAAGTTTCAAGTTCAACGTTTACGGTTCAAAGCACAACCAGCAAGCCGAACGAGCGACTAGAAAGGGCGCACACGACTGCCGTGACCACCTACACGAACTCCGCCGAGCGTGAGGCACAGCGCGACGACGTCTTGAAACGAGCCAGAGACGAGGGGGTGCGGTTCGTCAACCTCCAGTTCACCGACGTGGTGGGCATGGTCAAGAGCGTGACCATTCCCATCCACCAGTTTGCCGACTGCATCGACCACGGCAAGTGGTTCGACGGGAGCTCGATCGAGGGCTTCGCCCGCATCGCCGAGAGCGACATGTTCCTCGATCCCGATCTCTCCACCTTCGCCGTGATCCCCTGGGAGCGGGGGGCGGACACCACCGCCAAGGTCATCTGCGACGTCTACACCCCCGAAGGCGAACCGTTCCCCGGCGACCCGCGCCACGTCCTGCGCCGCGCGCTGCGGGAGGCGGAGTCTATGGGATACCGGTTCAATACCGGCCCCGAGCTGGAGTTCTTTCTCCTGCGCCTGAACCAGGACGGCTCGGTCAGCCTGAACCCCCACGACGAGGGGGGCTACTTCGATCTGACCACCGACCTGGCCTCCCATGTGCGCAAGCAGATGGTCAACGCGCTGGAGGCCCTGGGAATCACAGTCGAGACCAGCCACCATGAGGTGGCCACCGGCCAGCACGAGATCGACTTCCAGTACGACGACGCCCTGCGCACCGCCGATAATGCCGTCACCTTCCGGTACGCGCTGAAGGCGGTGGCGCGCCAGTTCGGCCTCCACGCCACGTTCATGCCTAAGCCGATCTATGGCATCAACGGCTCCGGCATGCACACGCACATGAGCCTGGCCGACGTCCATACCGGACGCAATCTCTTTGGCGACCCCAACGACGAGTACGGCCTGTCCGATCTGGCCAAGCACTTTGCCGCCGGACTGCTGGCCCACGCGCGGGGCATGTGCGCGGTGCTGGCGCCCCTGGTGAACTCTTACAAGCGCCTGGTGCCGGGCTATGAGGCGCCGGTGTACGTCTCCTGGGCGCGCGTTAACCGCTCGGCGCTGATCCGCGTCCCCAAGATCTCCGCCGGCAAGCCCCAGAGCGCCCGCATCGAGCTTCGCTGCCCCGATCCCAGTTGCAACCCGTACCTCGCCTTCGCGGTCATGCTCCGCGCCGGTCTGGACGGCGTGAAGCGCAAGCTGCCGGTGCCGGCTCCGGTGGAGGAGAATCTCTACGAGTTCGACGCGGCGATGCTGGCCCGCCACAACGTGCAGATGCTCCCAGGCTCATTGATGGAGGCCCTGGACGAGCTGGCCCGTGACGAGGTGGTGCGCGATACGCTCGGCCCGCACGTCTATGAGCGCTTCATGGAGGCTAAGCGCCTGGAGTGGGACGACTACCGCAAGCGCGTCACCCCGTGGGAGCTGGATCGCTATCTCGAGATCTTCTAGAACGGAAAGAGGAGGACCAAGAAGGGCCAAGGACGGATCGTCGTCTGAACCAGGCATTCGTCCTTCGTCCTTCGGCCTCGTCCGGTGCGCCAGCGCGCTGCAGGCTCCTGCCGATTGCGATCTGCGACTGGCACGCATGTTGCACTGATCCCCGTGTTTAAGGAGGAGGTATGGCCCGAAGAAGCCGAAAGGCGAAGAGCGGCAAGGCCGCCATCGACCAGGACCCGGCGCTCAAGCGCACCGCCGAGACGGGGGCTTCCGACCGCGCCAGGGACACCGGCAAGCCGGCGCGCCTGCAGCCGGACCTGGCGGGGAGTGCGGCCGAGATTGCGACCGGCGCCGCGATCGGGGCGGTGACGGGTGGTGTGACCGCCGGCCCGGTCGGGGCGGTGGTGGGCGCGGGCGTTGGCGCGGCGGTGGGCGCAGTGACCAGCGCGCCCAAGCGGGCGCGGCCGGAGGAGCAGCCGGAGCAGGAGACGCCGGCGGGGGACGTGGCGGACGTCGACTCGGATGGGAGCCGCGTGCGACGCACCTATAGCGGGCAGGTGTACGAAGAAGGTTCGGTTCTGGATACGCGTCGCAAGGACGTGATCTAGCGCGGGCGCTGCAGCGTACGCTGTGGTAGAGGTACTCTTTCGGAGAAGCTGTGCAAGAGATGCAGGCTGTGCCTGAGGCGCAGCGCCCGCGCGAACTCGGCCGGCGCGCGGTGGAGCAGGGGCGCTTCGTCTACGTCTCGGGCGCCGTCGCGCTTACCGAGCCCGGCCCCGCCGCCGCGGGGCTGATGGTGCTGGATGCCAAGCACCGTGACGTCCTCGCCCAGCGGTCATACTACCTGGGCGTAGCCACGCGCAACGAGGCGACCGCTCAAGGGCTGCTCGAAGCGTATCGGCTGGCGATTTCTGGCGGGCTCAAGGTGCCGGTGATCCGCGTCGACGATCCGCTACTGGTAACGGCTGTGCTGACGCAGCAAACACTGCCTGGGCGGGTAGCCGAAACGATCCGCGCCATTCGCGCGCTCCTGCCCCACCTCCCCGACCACCGCCTGGAGCTGATCCCGGCCCGCGCAAACGTGGCCCGTCCCGTCGCCCTCGCCCCGCTGGTGGAGTGGCTACCGGAGCGCACGCGGCGGGCGGAGCGCCTGGAGGTTCGCCGGCTGGCGCCAGACAAGTTCGAGGTCACGTCGGAGAGCCAGCCCGGTCTGGTCTATCACGTGACGTTCCGGCTGCCCGGCGCCGCGGCGGAGCAGGAAGGCGACCCCATCCAGTGCGAGTGCGCCGACTATCTCTACCGCGGGATCCCCTGCAAGCACGTGCTGGCCGTGGCCCGCGAGGTCGGCGCGACCGACCGCCTCTTCTCCCAGGACGTGGGCCCCCGCGCACGCTGCGCCGGCTGATCCCCCCGACATTTGTTCTAGACGGCGCGGCTCTCCCTTGCTATACTCTCCTGCGGCTCACGTAGATGAGCCGCGGTGGCCGCCGGGGGACGGCCGGTGAGCGTGTGGCATGCGCTGGCTTCGCCGGGGCGTCGGCGGTCGCCTGACTTCCTACCCGCGTCATGCGGGCAAACCCGAAGGAAGAGGTACAGGCTGTGGCGCAACGCCTTTATGAGGCGATGGTGATCTTCAATCCGAACCTGGGCGACGACCGGGTCACGGCGTCTGCGCAGCGCCTTGCGGAGCAGATCGCGGCGCGGGGTGGCCAGGTAGAGCACGTCGACACCTGGGGCCGCCGGCGGATGATGTATCCGATCAAGCACTCACGTGACGGTTACTACGTGGTCTACACGTTCCGGTGCGAGCCGCAGGCGGTGCGAGACCTGGAGGCCGCCTGGCGCATCCAGGAGGAGGTGCTTCGGCATCTCGTGGTTCGGCGCGATGAGAGCTGAGGCTCCCCTGGCAGCATCTGCTGCCGGCCAGGACCGCCAGCCACGGAAGGGCCGGTTCTGCGCAGGGACCAGCGCCGACCGAGCTGGCTGAGCCGCCTCCCCGTAGCGCAGGGTCGATTGGGTGAACGGCCGGCCGCGTGCAAGGGCACGGGAGCGTCACGCAAGCAGACCGCGAGCAGTCAAGAGCTGACGAAGAACGATAGGAGAATAGGAGGGCAGGCAGCGAAGCGATCCGCGCAACCTTATCGGTGGTCATCCGCCATCTATGTGATAGATGGACGTTCGAGTAAGAGAGGTTTGCCATGGCGGGTTCGTTGAATAAGGTGATTTTGATCGGAAACGTTGGGCGCGATCCGGAGATGCGGTACCTCCAGAGCGGCGAGCCGGTCACCACATTCTCCCTGGCCACCAACCGGCGCTGGACCGGGCAGGATGGACAGCTCCGCGAGGAGACGGAGTGGCACAACATCGTCGCCTGGCGCAAGCTGGCCGAGCAGTGCAACGAATTCCTGACCAAGGGGCGCAAGGTCTACATCGAGGGCCGGCTGCAGACCCGCTCCTGGGAGGACCAGGCCACGGGCCAGAAGCGCTACCGGACGGAGATCATCGCCGAGCGCATGATCATGCTGGACTCGCGCACGCGTGATGAGGGTCTGGGCGCCGAGCGTGAAGGGGCGGCGCCGGACGAGAACGTCATCGACCTGGACGAGACGCCGTTCTAGCGGTGCGGCCTGAAGTCGCTGGACGCCTGTACTCTGGACCCCTGTACCAGGGAACAGCATCGTCCACGAACTGCTGGCCCGCCACCGAGCCGCTGACCCACTGAAGGAGCAAAGACCGTTGGCAGAAGAGACGACCGAGCAGACGACCGAGCAGAAGGAAGAGATTGAGGCGCCCGCCGACGTCGCGGAGGTGGAGGCGCCGCGTCGCGCCGCCGAGGGCGCGCCGGCCCGTCCCGCCCCGCGAGCGGCCGGC
>DAOTTI010000061.1:0-10118 GCA_034437795.1 Chloroflexota bacterium
GCGCTGAACAGCGGGCGCGACCGCGGCGCCGGACCAGCCGTCGCACACCAGCGCATCCACCTCGTCGCGCACGGCAGCGCACGACGAGTCGCCGGCGCGGTCATGTTGCTCCCATGGGTCGGTTTCCAGGTCAAAGAGCTGCGGCTGGTCGTTGCCGTGGTCGCGCACCAGCTTCCACCGGCCGCGCCGCACCAGGCGCGACGGCGGGAAGCCCGCCTGATGCATGCTCTCGGCGTACACCTCTCGCCGCCAGCCGGCCGGCGGCGGCTCCCTTCGGAGCAGGGGCGTCAGCACGCCCCCGGACGCGTGGGGGAGGGGCGTGCCTCACACGCGCCCGCCCATCGTCACTGGCCACGCGCCCGGACGTGTGGGGGAGGGGCTGGCCGCCGGCCAGATCGACGAACGTCGGCGCCAGGTCGGTCAGGCTGACCGGCTGGCGCACGACGGCCCCGTGGCCGAAGCGTTCCGGCCAGGAGACGTTCAGCGGGACGCCGACCGAGCCCTCGAAGGGGGTGCTCTTCTGCCACAGGCCCTGCTCGCCGAGCAGGTCGCCGTGGCCGGAGGTCTAGATGATGGCCGTCTGCTCTCGCTGGCCCGTCTCGTCGCGAGCGGCCACGATCTGCCCTACCTGTTCATCGATGAGCGCTACCAACCCGTAGTAGCCGGCCAGCGCGGTGCGCGCCTGGTCGGGCGACACGTCGTCGCTCCCCCGCGCGTCGCGCCAGCGGCGCACGGCCGGGTGGTGGGCCTCACGGACGCGCGTCGGCACCGCCGGCGCGCGCACGCGGTCGTAAAAGTAGTCGAAGAGCGGCTTGGGCGCGATGTAGGGGTTCTGGGGCGAGATCCAGCCCAGCCCGAGGCAGAATGGCCGGTCGTCGCCGGCGCCGGGGCGCGCGGCCCGCTCGCGGATAGAGCGCACCGCAGCCACTGTGACCGCCGCGTCGAAGGCGCGGAAGCCGGTGCAGCCGGGGCCGGCGATGGTGACGGCGCTGCGCCCCTGGCCCTGTGACGCCCACGGGATGTGGCCCAGGATTTCCACCGCGCGCCCGTCGTTGGGGCCGGTGACGTCGCCCATGACCTCGCCCATGATCCGCTGCATGAACCCGTGGCGCTGGTCAGGACCCCTGAAGTGCATCCGGCCGCAGAGCACGGTGTCGTAGCCGGCAGCGGCCAGGGCGTGCGCAAAGGTGGGCACGTCCGACGGCATGGTACAGAAGTTCGACCACACGCCGATCGCGGAGCAGCCCTGCCCGGTGAGGAAGGTGGCGCGCGACGGCACACAGAGGGGCGAGCCGGCGTAGCAGGTGGCGAAGCGCACCCCACGGGCCGCCAGGCGGTCCAGGTGGGGCGTGCGGGCGACCGGGTCGCTGGCGCTGCCCAGCACCCGCGGGCTGTGCTGGTCCGACATCAGGATGACGATATTGGGCGGCCTATCCATTCGCTGGCTCGTGCGTCTCCTCAGACGCGTCGGGGGCGGCCGGCAGCTGGCAGATCTGGTCGATCATGACCATCGTCTGGTGGGCGTCCGCCAGGCCGGCGGCCGGCCATGGCGGCTGCTTGCCCTGGCGCACGCCCTCCAGAAAGGCGCTGGCCTGCTTCCAGAAGCCGGCCTTAAAGCGGACATCGTCGTCATCCGGCTCAAGGGGCTCGTCTGGCCGGCCACGGACGCGCAGGATGGTGCGCCCGAGGCCGAAGCTGGAGACGGCGAGCGCGCCGACGGTGCGCACCTCGTAGCGGTGCTGGCTGGGCGCAAACCAGTCGATCGCCACGCGGCCGAGCGCGCCGCCGGCAAAGCGCAGCGTGGCGGTGAAGCAGTCGGGGAAGTCGTTCTCGACGGTCCGCACGCGGGACTCGACGTCCGCCACGTCGCCGCCAAAAAAGCGCAGCAGGTCAAGGCCGTGGATGCCGTTGGCGTAGGCCCAGCGGCGCAGCACGAGCGGCGGGAACTTCTGCCGCGAGACGCGGGCCAGATCCTCATGGGCGTCGACCGTCAGCGTCTGGACCGGGCCGATCTCCGCCAGGCGGCGCCTGGCCTCCAGCTGGTTCGAATAGAAGCGGCGATTGAGGCCGACCATGGCGATGGTGCCGTGCTTGTGCTGCAGCTCCGCCAGCCGCGCCGTGTCCGACGAGTAGATGCCCGGCGGCTTCTCCAGGAACGTCGGCAGGCCGAGGGCGATGAACTGGGCCGCGACCGGCGCGACGTGCAGCACGCTCACGAGCACGAACACCGCGTCGAGGTCATCGCGGCGCAGCAGCGCGGCCGGATCGGCGACGCGCTCGGCGATGTGGAAGCGGTCGCCGGTGGCGGCCAGGGCCGCCGGGTTGACGTCGCACAGCACGGCGACGTCGCACTCGGGATGGTTCGTGAGCACCTTCAGGTGCTCCTGGGCGATGTTGCCCGCGCCAACCACAGCCACCCGCAGCCGGCTCATGTCGTCTGCTCCATGAGCGGTTCACTCCAGTAGGGAAGTAGTGGCGCCCGCGCCGCCTGGGCGAGCGATCCAGCCACCAAGATCGCCGAGTTGCACCTGCTGGGCCCCAACGACGTGCTGGTGGGGATCACGTTTCATGGCGCCTCCCGCACGATCGTGGAGCCACTGGAGTACGCCCGCAAGCGGGGGATCACCACCATCTGTGTCACGGCAGCGGCCGGCTCGCCGGCGGCCGAGCTGGCGAGCATTCCGCTGGTCGTCTTCAGCGGCGATGAGCCGCTCGCCTCTGGCCAGTTCGCCTCTCGCAAGGCGGCGACGGTCCTGCTGAAGGCGCTGACCACGGCCGTGGCCTCGCAGCGGCGTGACACGGCTCTGCCGCATGCCCAGGACGTGACCAGCGCCGCTCAGCAGCTCCACGGCGTTACCCACCGCCGCCCGCGCGCCTCCAGGCGCAACGCAAGCACGTAACCGGCCGCGCCGGCCGGCAGCAGCACCGCACCCGCATGACCGCTGCCAAGCGCGCCGCGCGGCACGTACAGGGCAGTCCCTGATCAGGGTCGGCTGTGGAGCGACGGCGAAGGGAGCTGGCCGGCGCTGCGCTCAGGACGGGCTGCCGGCGATCCCGAAGGCGCGGTCCGCGGCCGGCCGCTCGCGGGGTAAGGCGCCGCTCGCCTGTCTCGCCTCCAGGCGGTGGGCGTGCCGGCGCGCGTGAAAGCCGAGCCGGCGGTCGAAGGGGGACCAGGCTAGCGCCAGGATGAAGAGGCACAGCAGGCCCGCTCCCACAATGACCTCGAGCACCACCTGAAACAGCGCGGCCGCGCCGCCGCGCACGATCTGTCCCGCCATCCTGCCAATCTCCTGTGTATGCAACGGGCGAGGGGTCGAAATGACGCGCGCGGGCCCTGGGCATCTGCAGGGGAGCCGGAAGCGGAGACGGTGTGCTCAAGCCGCATAATTCGGGAGAGATGAGCCGGCCGTGACCACCTCGGTAGAGATTGGCCCGCACCTACGCGTCTTCGATTACCGCGCCGTGGAGCGCCTGCGGGCGGCCCTTGACCGCCTCGGGGCGGCGTACGAGGTGCGCACGCATGAGCCGGCCCGCCACGCGCGCCACCTGGCGGCGCTGTGGGGGGTAGCGCTGCATGAGGCGGGGAGGGCCACCCTGCTCCAGGCGGATGACCAGGCCATCCTGGCGCTGGTCCCTGCCGACCGGAAGATCGGGGCGCCGCGCCTGCGGGCATTGCTGGGCGCGCAGGTGCTGCGGGTGCTCCGCGGGGACCGCGGGGTCGGACGCGTCGGCTGGGCGGACCTGCCCGCCCCACCCGGGGCGCTGCCGGCGGTGCCGGAGGCGTACCACGCCCGCTGCTACGTGGACAAGCTGGTGCTGGCGATACCGCGCCTGGTGATCGCGCTCGACGTCGGGCGCTCCATGGCGCTCTCGCCCCAGGCGTTCGTGCAGGCGACGGGGGCGACCGTGGCGTGCTTTGCCGGCACCACCCGCCTGCTCCCCGAGGGCGGCATGGTGACCGAGCCTCCGTCCTGGGCAGTGGAGGAAGTAGCGGGTCGCGAGTAGCGAGTAGCGAGTAAGGAGCGCTCACCCTCGCCGTCTCCCAGAGGGAGAGGGGACTTGACGAGCCGCTCATCCAGCGCGCCCCCAGAGGGAGACGACTCGTCGCTGGCGGTGAGTGGGCTGTCAGGCCATTACGGAGCGCCAGCGCCCAGGGGAAAGCCGGCAATGCAGGGATGTACGGAGGAAGCCAGGCTGAGGGGGACGCCGCACTCGTCCGACGCGCCGTGCGACCGTGGCGCGCCGGAGAGAATGGACGGAAGGGAAAGTGGTAGGCAAAAAGAAAAATGCCCTGGCAGCGACCTATTGTCCCGTGCCCTCTCGAGCAGAGTATCGTCGGCGCTGAGGCGGGTCACGACCGTGTTCGGGATGGGAACGGGTGGGTCCGCCTCGCTCCAGCCACCAGGGCAATGACGCTATAAGTATACCGCAAGGCGGCGGATGTGGGGGAGGAGGCCGGTGCGGATGGTGCACGTAGAGCTTCCGGATCGGCGGCCGGAGCAGACCTCACCCCCGTCGGTCGGGGCCGCGCCGGGAGGGAGGAGGGACGTCACCCCCTAGCTGCCTCTCCGACGCGGGGAGGGGGAACGCCAGCCACCGCCGTGCGGCTTGGCCCCGCTGCCCCCGCTCCGTGTCGGAGGAGGGGACCGAGGGCCAGGGCCTGGCGCGATGCGGAATGGTTGCGCACGCCCCCGGTGCGAATAGTGGAGCCCTCGCCCTAGCCCTGTCCCCGAGGGAGACGGAGCCCTGACCGTCAGGCGGCGGAGGTGCGGCCGCGGCGGCCGGCGAAGCGGTGCGCCTCAGCCGACGGGGCCGGGAAGGCATCGGCGGTGGCCGGCAACGGGAGCTCGAACCAGAAACACGCGCCGCGGCCGGGGGTGCTTTCCACCCCGACGCGCCCGCCCTGCGCCTCGATCACGGCCTTGACTACCGCCAGCCCGATGCCACTGCCGCGGGCGACGTTGAGCCCGGCCACAGCCCGCCCGCGCACGAACTTCTCCCACAAGCGAGGCTGCTCCTCAGGGGCGATGCCGGGACCCTGGTCTGTCACCTCTACCCGCACCGCGCGCGGCGCGGTGCCGTTCGCGCTGGCGCCGGTCACCCGCGCCTGCACGACCACCGGCCCCATTGGGGCGTACTTCAGGGCGTTCTCGACCAGGTTGGAGATGGCCTGCATCACACGCGCCTGGTCGGCGAAGATCGGCAGCGAGGCGGGATAGACCCCCACCAGCCGGTCGCCGCCGGGCTGGCGCCGGAAGGCGGCCATCACGTCGTCCAGGATACGCGCGAGGTCGAACTCCTGCAGGCGCATGGCCACCTCGCCGCGCTCCATACGGGCGAAGTCGAGCAGATCCTCCACCAGCCGGCGGATCTGGGACGATCCGGTCAGGATGTGTCTAGCCGCCGCTTCCACTCTGGCGGCGTCGAGCGTGCGCGCCCGCGCGGCCAGGTGCTCGGCATAGCCGTGGACCACGGTGAGGGGCGTGCGGAGCTCGTGAGAGATGGTGAACATCAGCTCCGTCTTCAGCTGGTCGAGCTTGCGCAGGGCGGCCGTCTCGGCGTCGCGTCGCGCCAGCTCCTGCGCCTGGGCCAGGACCTGCATCGTTCGGCGCAGGGAAAGATAGATGGCGGCGGCGGGCAGGACCAGCAGCGCGGGCGCCCAGGGATACTCGGCGGTGGTCGCGGCAGCCAGCACGCCAATAGGGTAGAGGGCCGCCACCTGGAGGGCATCGATCCGCCGCGCCGCCAGCCAGATGGCGGTGGGACGCCGGCGCTGCTGCAACCCCACCATGGCCGCTACCGCCAGGCTATTGGCGAGATACATCGTCGCGGCCGCGGCCGGCAGGGCCCACAGGTTTGGTAGCTGGTCCAGCGATGCGGGGGTCTCCCGCGGGAGAAACGCAAAGTAGACCAGCCCGCCCAGGCCGATTGCGATGGCGACCTGGCCGGCGTTGAACAGGATGCCCCGCACACTGCGCAGGCGGGTGGCGCGGTCCGCGTGCTGGCGCAGGGCTCGCGTCGCCCCGCCGGCCAGCTGGCTCAGCGCGCCGACGATCATGGCTGCTGGCGGGCCGAAGAGCAGCAGCGAGCCAAAGTAGACCGCGGTGGCCATATTTACCTTCTGGCGGGGCACGATCTCCAGCGGAAAGTGCACGGCGAGGATGGCCAGGGCCACGAACGTGCCTAGCAGGATCCACTCGCCGCGATCGGCCGGCAGCGGCTCCGGCCAGGACCGCAGCCACCAGGCCAGTAAGGCGGCCGCGCCGGCGACGACCAGCCACAGGTAGAGCTGTGCCCAGCGCGACAGGCTCATGGTCACCTATAGGACGGTGAACAGCATCCCGGCAATCCGGCCCATAGCAGCCACACGCTCAGCATGGCGGTGCTCAGGAAACCTCCAGCCGAAAGCTCAGCACCAGCGTCTGCCCGCTCTGGCCGCTGGCGGTGGCCAGGATCGTACCCGTGGCGTTGGGACCGGTGCTCACCACGCTGCGGGTGGCGAAGCTCGCCCCACCCGCCCCGTTGGGGATGGCGACGTAGATCTTGACGTCGGTCGCCCGCGACGGCAGCGACCCCACGGGGGTGACGCTGGGAACGATCTTGGCTGCCTGGACGGCGGGCAGGTTCTGCGCCCCCAGGCCATAGTTGGTGACGTGGACGGCGGCCACGTTGCCGCCGGGCGTGACGATGATCACCAGCGGATCCACCTCGCACCACTCCACCACCGCGCTTGCGGTGCGAGCGGGACCGACCAGTAGTACGGCGGCCAGGAGGGATACGACAATTGCCCGCCCAAAACGCAGCGTGCTGGCCATAGGCACTCCTTCGCGCTCAACTCCCCTTCTGTTTCCGAGCAGCCAGCAAGACCCCGGCGCCCCTCCCGAGAGCGGAGCGACTGACGAACGTCTGATCGCCAGCCGACAAGCCGGGCGGCGCGGCGCCGGGGCACCCCGGCAGCGACGGCCGCCGGCCATCAGAGGCGGTCCCCCTATTGTACGGCTGTATCCGCAGTGTAGCGGTACTTACCGGCACTCGGACTGCACTTCGCTGATCGACGCGGTCACCTCGCCGTTGGCATTGATGGTAGTGTGCACCAGCAGGTGCATCACCTGGTCGGGCACCGGTCCCTGGCCAACGAGGCGGGTGCTGACTACGGTGGTGGTCACCGATGCTCCGAGGGTCTCGTTGGTGACGACCTGGGTATTCAGTCCGGTGAAGCGGTACCTGGCGCCGCTGGTACCCTGGCCGCCGATGCCCTGGAAGTTGACGTGCACCACGGAATGGGTGCCGCCAGCGGCATCCTGCGTGTCCTGCACGACGGTATGGATCCGGCCGCTGAGCGTGACCGACTCCCCGTTGCACGGATTGACAATGACGGCATTGAAGGGGGCGATAACGCTCTGCGCGGCGGCGCCGGCCGGCGGGGGCAGGGCCACCGCGGGCCACAGGAGAGACAGCACCAGGAGGGGTCGAATACGGAGCCGCAGGTGCTGGAGGTCCACTCGTCGCTCGTCGCTTCCGCCGCCGGCGGGCAGGGGGCTGGCTCCAGTTGGTGGGGAGGTCCGACTACAGCCGCGCATGCACTCTATTACGTGGCGGTTGGGGGACACGTAACGACCTGGTTGACATCGCGTTGCGGCGCTGGTTGCGGCGCTGGCGCGAATGGACCGGCTTGCCTTGCCCTGCGCCCGCAGCACGAAGCAGGAGCGCCGTTGAGGCCTGGACGGGGAAGGATGGCTCGTTGGCGTTGAGCGCGCCGGCCGGCAGATTGGGGCACGACCGGCGGCCGGTCCACAGGGCACGCCAATAGCCAGGTTTCGCCGCTGAGTGGGATGGGTGACACCGGAGCAGCAGGGGCTGGTCCGCATGGCGGGGCGATCGCCCGGGGGGCTGCCGACCGGTATACCGCCCGTAGACGGCAGTGGCAGCCTGTCCGCCGGCGGCTGAGCCTGGCGGCGGGCCAGTAGCCCGCTTCACCTGCGGCGCCCTCATCCGTAGCGGGTGATCAGGTCCCCGCCCTCTCCCAGTGGGAGAGGGAAGCGATCGCCGAGCGGAGCCCTCGCCCTTTCCCAAGGGGAGAGGGAACTGCCCGCTGGCCCCGTGAGGTCGGTTGGCGCGTTCGCACACCCGTGCCGGCCAAACCCGTCAGGGGCCGATCGCGGCGGGCCCGGTACGGGCTGCCCTGTGAAATGAACCCTGTGAAATGAACCCTGTGAAATGAACCCTGTGAAAACGGAAGGCCCCCGCCGGGAAGTCGAGGCGGGGGCCTGGTCGCGGTGGGCCGGGGTGGATTCGAACCACCGAAGGGCATTTCAGCCCGGCAGATTTACAGTCTGCTCCCATTAACCACTCGGGCACCGACCCGTGTCTTGACCGTGTGCGCCAGGTGCCACGCGGACATGAAAGTATAGCAGGACGGTTGCCCGGGCTCCCTGGTGCGGGCGGGCGCTATACTCCCTGGAGAGCGCCTGTTCTTCCTGGCCGGGCGGGGCGTGATCGCCCTGCGCCGGCACGAGTGCGGCGCCCTCGAAAGCAGGACCGGCATGATACCTCTCTTCCCCCGCCATTCACGCCAAGCTCGCCTATCTCGTTCCCTTGCCGCGGCACGCGCGGCTAGCCCGATCGCGCGCAGGACCATCCTGGCCACGCTGGCGCTGGCCCTGGCAGCGCCAGTGGCCGCCTGCCAGCAGGGGCCTGAGCAGCGGACGGGCAGCGTCGCCGCCGGCGAGACCGACGTCAAGAAGCTGGCGGCGAGCCTTCAGGTGAAGACGGCCGCTCTGATCGACGCCATCATCGCCAAGTACGACGCCAATATCGCGCGGGCCAAGACGGAGCTGGAGCGGGAGGCGAACCGCGTCGAGGACGTGATCAAGTCTCAGACCGGGCCGACGGCGAACCAGGTCAATTCGGCCATCAACAACATTCGCACCGGCATCCTCTCCAACGACGTGCAGCGCCTGGAGCGCGCGCGCACGCTGCTCCAGCAGGCAGCGCAGTAGGCGCGGTCGGGGGCGTCCTCCCGCCCACGCGAGGCGCGGTGGGGGAGGGACGTGAGCCAGCAGGCAGCGCAGCGGACGCCGCGCGGCGCCGTCCGCGACGGCGGGCGCACGGTACCGTGGGACGGGCGGTAGCGCGCCCTAGCGCGGATTCTTCAAGAGCGGAGCCCTCACCCTACCCCTCTCCCTTTGGGAGAGGGGACTTCAGGGAGAGGGGGACGCCTCGCCTGAGATAGGGCCTCCCCGTCTCCTCTGGGAGAGGGAACGGTTTCCCAGAGGAGACGGGAACCTGATCACTCGGTGTGGGCCATGCGGGCCGGCAGCGAGCCGCCGGCGGCCGGCTCAGTATTCGGGCATGGGCGCGGCCGGCTTCTCCTTCTCGGGGATGTCGGTGACCAGCGCCTCGGTGGTGAGGATCATGGCCGCGATCGAGACGGCGTTCTCGACGGCCGACCGCGTCACCTTGGCCGGGTCGATGATGCCGGCCTCGACCATGTCTACATACTGCTCCGCCACCACGTCGAAGCCCAGGTTCTTGTTTCCCTTTTCCTGCTGCTGGCGCCGGACCTGCTCGACCACGACCGAGCCTTCGTAGCCGGCGTTCTGCGCGATCATGCGGATCGGCTCTTCCAGCGCGCGCCGCAGGACGGCCACGCCCGTGGCCTCGTCCCCTTCCAGCTTGAGGCTGTCGAGGGCGCTCATCGCATTGAGCAAGGCGACGCCGCCGCCGGGGACGATGCCCTCTTCGATGGCCGCTCGTGTGGCCGAGAGGGCGTCCTCCACGCGGTGCTTCTTCTCCTTGAGCTCGGTCTCGGTGGCCGCCCCCACCTTGATCACGGCCACGCCCCCGCTGAGCTTGGCCAGGCGCTCCTGCAGCTTCTCACGGTCGTAGTCCGAGGTGGTGTCCTCGATCTGCGCCTTGATCTGCTTGATGCGCCCCTGCACCTGCTCGGGCGAGCCGTAGCCTTCGACGATGGTGGTATTGTCCTTGTCGGCGACCACGCGCCGCGCGCGGCCGAGGTCTTCCAGGCGCACGCTGTCCAGCTTGCGGCCGAGCTCATCGGAGATGACGACGCCGCCGGTGAGGATGGCGATGTCCTTGAGCATCTCCTTGCGCCGGTC
>DAOTTI010000062.1:0-29135 GCA_034437795.1 Chloroflexota bacterium
CCATCGAGCAGGCCCGCCGCGTGCTGGCGGAGGCGGCTGCCGCCATCGCGTCCGGCGACGACGCGCGGCTGGCGGCGGGTCTCGATCTGGCGGCGTCCTGCACCGACCACATCGCCCGCGCCCTGTGGTTTCTGCGCCGCGCCGAGCACGAGGGCGAGCGCCAGGGGATGTGATCTGGATGACGCCGACTGCAGGCGCACCTGGCGGTTGGTCCGCTCATGCAGCCGCGCCAGGCGCTGGAGGAGGTGCACGCCCAGACGCTTCGGCGGGGCCGGCGCGGACGCGGCCGGCTGGCTCGCGGGCGCCGGCGGTGGGCCGCGTCCGCGGTGCGACCTTCTCAGCGGGGGCCGGCCGGACCGTGGCCTGCGCTATGCTGAAACAGAGGGTCTGACCGTGGCGCAGGGAGCTTGCGACGGCCCGCGTGGCCATGAGCGCCGCGACATCGCGGGCAGCACGCCTGCCACTCCTGCAACGCCGCCGGCGGATGCCGCAAGTGGCGAGCCGCCCCACGCCGGTGGCGCTGGCGCGCCCGAGGGCAGGCGCGCCCCGCTGGCCAAGAGCGTCGCTACGGCGGCGGCCGCCCTGCGCCGGCGCTTTGGCTGGCAGGGAAGGGCGCCGGAGGGCACGGGGCCGGCGCTGGTCATGCTGAGCGGGCTCCCGGGTACCGGCAAGTCGTCGCTCGCCGCGGCCATCGCGGCGCGGCATCCGGTGGCCATCGTGCGGTCGGACGAGGTACGGAAGGCGCTCTTCAAGCAGCCGGCGTACACGCCCGGCGAGAGCGGGTTCGTCTACCTCACCTGCTACGCCCTGCTGCAGCAGCTCCTCACCGACGGCTACAGCGTGATCTTCGACGCCACCAACCTCCGGCGAGACGGTCGGCAGCGGGTGCGCCGGCTGGCCGCGCAGGCGGGCGCCCCTACGCTAGTCGTGCACACCGTCGCCCCCGCGGAGGTCGTCGCCGAGCGCCTGGCGCGTCGCGCTGCGGGCGTGGTCGAGACCTACGCCTCGGATGCCGGCTGGGAGGTGCACGAGCGCATGGCGGCCGCGGCGGAGCCCGTCAGCGAGCCGGCCCTGGAGGTCGACACGTCGAAGGACATCGGGGCGCCGCTGGCACAGATCGTCGCCTTCCTGCGCCGCGCCGCCGCCCGCACGCGGGAGGCTGCAGGGGAGGGGCCGGCCCCTCCCCCGGACGGGTCGCCGCGAGAGGAAGGCCCATGACCACCACCGTCGCGCCGCCGGCCACGCCCTTTCTGGAGCGCCTTGCGGCCGCGGTGAGGCGCAACGATTCGCTGCTCTGCATCGGGCTGGATCCGGAGGTGGAGCGCCTGCCAGCGCACCTGCGCGCGCTGCCTCCGGCTGAGGCCATCCTGGCCTTCAACCGCGAGATCATCGCGGCCACAGCCGACCTGGTGGCCTGCTACAAGCCGAACCTGGCCTTCTATGAGGCGCTGGGGCCGGCGGGGCTGGAGGCGCTGCGCCAGACGCTGGCCCTCGTCCCGCCGGAGATCATGACCCTGGGCGACGCTAAGCGGGGCGACATTGGCCATACGACGCGCCTCTACGCGCAGGCGCTGTTCGACGTGTACGGCTTTGACGCCGTGACGGCGAACCCGTACGTCGGGCGGGACGGACTGGCGCCCCTGCTGGACCGGCCCGAGCGAGGGGTGTTCATCCTCTGCCGTACGTCGAACCCCGGCGCGGCCGAGATCACCGATCTGCCCGTGCAGGGACGCCCGCTATTCCTGGTAATAGCGGAGCGGGTGCGGGCATGGAACCACCAGCGCAACACCGGACTGGTCGTGGGCGCGACGTATCCGCGAGAATTGGCGCAGGTTCGTGAGCTATGTCCCGAGCTGCCCATCCTGCTGCCGGGGATCGGGGCGCAGCAGGGCTCACTGGAGGAGGCGGTGCAGGCCGGCCTGGACGGCGAAAGGGCGGGCCTGCTGGTCGTGGCCGCCCGCCAGGTACTGTACGCCTCAAGCGCCGAGGACTTCGGGGCGGCGGCGCGGCGCGTGGCACAGGACCTGCGCCAGCGGATCAACCGGCTGCGGTGAGCGGCCAGGCGCCGGCCGTGGAAGGCGGGGCGGGGCCGATCCCTGCGCCCCGCTACAACCCGGCGCAGCCGATGGAGTTCCGGATCGACGACGTGGTGCGGCTGCGCAAGCCGCACCCCTGCGGCAGTTATGATTGGCGCATCTACCGGCTCGGCGCCGACATCGGCCTGCGTTGCTTAGGATGCGATCATCGCGTACTGCTCCCCCGGCGCACGCTGGAGCGCCGGCTGAGACTGTTCCTGGCCCGGGGCCCGCAGGTGTAGCCGTGCCGGCGAGGGGGCCAAAGCAAGGCTACCGGGCGGTGCTGACCAACCGCCTGTTTCTGCTGGTCTGGGCCGCCCAGGTGCTGTCGCAGACGGCGCAGAACGCGGTCAACTTCGCCCTGGTGGTGGAGGTGGAGCGCCTGACCCACTCCAGCACCAACGTGGGCTGGGTGATCGTGAGCTTTAGCTTGCCGGCGCTCCTGCTCGGGCCGCCGGCGGGGGTCTTCGTCGATCGAGTGAGCAAGCGGGGGGTCCTGCTGTGGACCAACCTGCTGCGCGCGGCCCTCATGGCGGCCTTCGTGATGGCGCCCCGGCCGCTGCAGGTGATCTACCTGGTGACCTTCATCGCCTCGGCGGTCAGCCAGTTCTTCGCTCCAGCGGAAGGGGCCATCCTCCCCCTGCTGGTGCGCCGGCAGGATCTGATCACCGCCACGTCGCTCTTCAACATCACGTTCACCGTGGCCCAGATCGCCGGGTTCGTGCTCATCGGGCCGACGCTGTACAAGCTCATTGGCGTCACGGCGGTGCTGGTCGTAGTGGTGGTGATGTACTGCCTGGCGGCGGCCTGCGTGGCCTTCATCCCCCGCCGTGAGGAGGTGCGGAGCACGGTGCGGCAGGCGATCGCTCGCGCGCTCGACGTGCGCGGGGTATGGGGCGACATGGTGGAGGCGCGGCAGTTCCTGCGCCTGACGCCCCAGGTGAGCGTGGCCATCGGCTATCTGACGCTGGCCACGGCGCTGCTGATGACCCTGGCGACGCTTGGGCCCGGGTTCGTGGCCCGCGTGCTGGGGCTGGGGCCGGAAGACGCGGGCTACGTCCTCGCCCCCGCCGGGCTGGGCATGCTGCTGGCGACAGCGCTACTGGGCCAGTTTGGGGTGGGGGTGGACCGCCAGAAGCTAGCCAGCCGCGGCCTGGTGGCCATGGGCGCCTCGCTGGCGCTGCTCGCGCTCGTGCGCCCCGTCTTCGAGTATTTTGAGGCGGAGCTAGCCCGCCGCGGCCCGGGGGCCCTGCCCCCTGGCGAGACGCTTGGCTATCTGGGACTGATCTGCCTGCTCACGTTCGCCCTGGGCGTCGGGTTTAGTCTGGTCACCATTCCGGCGCAGACGGTCGTCTCCGAGGCTACGGAGCCCCATCTGCGCGGGCGCATCTTTGCCCTGTTGTTCATGCTCACGGGCACCGTCTCCGCCGTGCCGGCGCTGGTGATCGGCGCGCTGGCGGACAACATCGGCATCGTGCCGATGCTGCTCAGCCTGGCCGCAGCCGTGGCGCTGGCCGGAGCGGCCGGCTGGCGCCAGCGCCCGTCCCAGACCCTGCCGACCCCGCTGCGCGTCGGCGAAGGGGCCGGCGGCTAGCCGGGCTTCTTCACGGCCAGCGAAGAGTCCCGTCCCAAAGGGAGAGGGTGAGGGCTCCGAGGATGAAGAGGCCAGCCTATGCCGCTCGCCTGGTCAGGCCGGTAAGCGCCAGCAGGAGCATCCCCATCCCGGCCACCGCGCCGTACTCCGCCACCAGCCGCGCCGTCAGGCGGCCCTGGAGATGATGCGAGAGCGTCCCGACCAGGAAGTAATAGGTGGAGAGGAGAAAGGCCCCGCCAAAGAGGCCGTTCAGGGGCCAGTAGTTCAGCGCCCAGGTGATCTCGCTCACGGCCAGCGCCACGACGGCGGCGTAGCTTAGCGCCTGCCCCCAGCCGCTGCCTGCCTGGCGCCGCGCGCGCGGCGCGACGATGGCCTGCTGAGCGCTGGTGGTGCCCGTCCGCGCCCCGGCAGCAGGGGTGTGGCTGGCGGGGCCGTCCCCGCGTGGTGACGGGACGCTGGCAGGCCGCGCCGTGGCCGCGGTCGCGCCGGCCGGCACGGCGCTCGGCACGGCGTTGGCCTGTCCATCGCCGGCAGGGCCGGCCGTTTCGCTCAGGCGCGCTCCCTCCTGGACGAGCCGTAGCTGGCGCGTCGCCAGGAGCAGCGTCACCAGCAGGATGGCGGGAGCCGAAATGAGCGTGCGGGTCTTGAGCTGGTAGATGGCGGCGTAGAGGGTGAAGGCGGCGACGTAGGTGATCAGGGTCAGGACGGTTTCCCCCTGGCGGTGGTCAAGCTGGCCGGCGCGCATCGCATGCTCGAACCAGAAGACGGCGAACAGGAGGGCGCCGAAGACGACCAGGCCAGCGACAATGGCTGCCCCGCTGGCCAACAGCGGCAGGAAGAGCACAGCCCCCACCACCAGGGCTGCCGGCAGGATGAAGAGATCCGGTGTGGGGTGGTAGCGCGCTTCGCCGCGCAGCACGAGGTCCATGCCGGCGGAGACGGTGACCACCAGCGCCACGGCCAGCAGCGCGGCAGGGGCGGCGCCCACCCCCGCCGCCAGCGCGACCCCCAGCATGGTGACGGTGACGACGACCGTGATCTTCTCCAGCGTGCGAGCGGCCACGAGCAGTTATGGTACGAACCGCCGGCGCTCCGGCCCACCACTGGGCGTAGGGCCGCCGCCAGACAGGGAGTTGGGTGCGCATAGTGTTCCCGGTTGTGGAGCCCTCACCCTAACCCTCTCCCTTTGGGGGAGGGAACTTGGCGGTGCATCATCCGGATCCGGACGAGGCGGTGGCACCTCGGCGGGATGGTCAAGCGGGCATCACAGGCTGCTGTGTTAGAATCGGGCAGCAATGTTCCGCCGCCGCAGAAAACACAAAGCCTAACCCGGCCTTCGGGTTGCGACAGGTGGGGTGCGCGCACCGGTGAACTCTACTGTTCTTGTCCTCAATCAGAACTACGAGCCACTCAATATCTGCAACGTCCGGCGCGCGTTTACCCTGGTTGATCGCGGCAAGGCGGAAATCCTCGAGCACAGTCCGGACGGCATCCGCACGGCCACCCGTGTCCTGCCTCGCCCCAGCGTCATCCGGCTGGCCTACCAGGTCAAGCGGCCGCGCCCGCAGGTGCGCCTGTCGCGGCGCGAGATCTTCCTGCGCGACGACTACACCTGCCAGTACTGTGGCACGCGCACGCGGGAGCTGACGCTCGACCACGTCGTACCCAAGCATCGCGGCGGGACGCATAGCTGGGACAACCTGGTCAGCGCCTGCCGTAGCTGCAACCACCGCAAGGGCGCCAAGACGGTCGAAGAGGCGCGCATGCGTCTGCTCAAACCGCCGCGCCGGCCCCCGCCGGCGCAGTACTTCCTGTGGGTGCAGCGCCTGAACGGCCATGCCTGCGAGGCCTGGCTCAAGTTCCTGCCCCAGGTGGAGCGGAGCGCCGTCTCGTAACGAGGCGGAGCGCCGCCCGTGTCCCTGCGCCGGCGCGGTGGGCGATCGCGGCATGGTACCAGGGGGCCGCTGCTGCGCCCCCTGGCCCGGCGCACTGGCGGCTGGTGTCACGCGCTGAGCGCGCCGTTCGGGCTGGGAGTATCCGCTTCGCTCGGACCGTCGCCTCCGTCCGGCGGGGCGCCGGCCAGGAGCTGCTCGGTGAGCAGCGCCGTGCGGGCGACGGCCAGCCTGGCCACGGCCCAGCTCGCCAGCAGCAGCACCGCGACCACGGTGAACAGGATGCCGGCGCCGAGACGCTCGCCGGTGGACCAGCTATACAGCCCGAACAGGGCCAGGATCAGCCCTATCCAGCGGAAGGTCCTGGCCACAAAGCCGCCAAACATCGCGCCTCGATCGCTGGTGCGGGCCGCCCACTCCAGCACCTGGCGGGCGAGGTGGGAGATGACCGTCCGCTCGCCGCCGGCAGCGGCCTCGTCCGCCAGGATGTACTCCCGCCAGCGAGCGACGGGGCGGCCATCGCGGATGAACCGGTTGCGCAGCATCGGCTGGAACCAGGCCGCCCGCCCTCGGACCCGATCGAAGGCCAGGTCGTCGTCGTTCTGGTAGCTCAGGGGCCGCGCCAGGGCCGCCTCTTCGTCCGACGAGAGGAAGATCCGCTGGCGGCGCAGCTCCTCTCGGAGCATGGAGATGAGGGGCGATGCATCACCGGATAGCATCAAGGCAGAGTGTACCGGTGACGTGCCCCTGGCGCGCTACCGGCCGGCGCTGGCGCGCCTACCCTGAGCGCGTGACGTTCCAGCGACGCTGGGGGCGCAGATCCCTGGCCGGCGCGCGCTTCACCGGACGGTCATTTCACCGCACGGTAAAGCCGGACGCCTGCCGGTATTCCTGCCCCTGGTAGCGCATCACCACCTCCACGCGGACGTTGATGCCGCGGGTGACGCCGGACCCGGCGGGCGCGACGGGGATGGCGAGGTCGACGCGCCCATCAGGGAAGGTCGTGATCTCAGAAGTGATCGTCCGCGGGCCGCCTGGATAGTTGACGACGGCGGAGGCCTGGGCGCCGGCTACGGGGCGGCCCTGGCTGGTATAGAAGCCGATCTGCGCCACCACCTGCTCGTCGGTCCCCAGGCGCGCCTCCTGGGGGCGCATGTTGATGCGGACGACGAACGGGGATGGCACCGTGGGCGTCACGCCAGTTGTGGGCGTGGGCTGAGCGGCCGCCTGCCCGCTGCCGCAGCCAATCATGGTTGCGGCCATGGCCGGCTGCGCTCCGGCAGCTCCGGCGGCGGCCAGCCACGCCAGCGCCTGGCGTCGTTGCACGGTCGCAGGCTCAGACCCTGTGGTCACGCCGGTGCTCCGCAGCACTCTGATGTGGCACCGTCTTGGTCACAACCGTGTCGCAGGCTCAGACCCTGTGGTCACGCCGGTGCTCCGGACGCATTCTAGCAGACCTCCTGGTGCGGCCGACCAGTCCCCAGATATGGGCGGCGCGCCGGCGTTTCCCCAGGGGCACAGGACCCGTTCCCTATTCTGGTAGGATTTACCAAGAACTGGCGTGTGAAGGGCGAAACGAGCGAGATGGTGGCGACAGAACCGGTGCTGGTCACCCTGACCGAGAAAGCGGTCACCGAGCTGCGGAAGATCATTGCCAGCGAAGGGCGGGATGATCTGGGGCTGCGCGTGTTCGTCAGCCCGGGCGGCTGCTCCGGTCTCAACTACGGCATGTCTCTCGAGGAGCAGCCGGACGAAGGCGACTTCGTGGTGGAGCAGGCAGGGCTGAAGATCTTCATCGACGAGTTCAGCGCCAACTTCGTCCGCGGCTCGCAGATCGACTACGTGAGCGGTCTGATGGGGGCCGGCTTCACCGTGCACAATCCGAACGCCAAGCGGACGTGCGCCTGTGGCCAGTCCTTCGATACCGGCAACAACGCCGCCACGGCCCAGAAGTGCAGCTAAGACGGGGTTCGTGCGGACCTGGCTTACGCCGGCCGATTGGAGCGCGTAGAGGCGCGTAGAAGAGGGTGAGCGATGTTCTACCTGGACCCAATGTACTTCGTCTTTGCCATGCCGGCGCTGCTGCTGGCGCTGTACGCCCAGTGGAAGGTGCGCAGCACCTACAGCAAGTACGCGCAGGTGGCCAACGCCACCGGCATGACGGGGGCCGAGGTGGCGCGCCGCTTGCTGGACGCCGCCGGCCTGTACCACATCCAGATTGAGCGCGTCCCCGGCGACCTGACCGACCACTATGATCCGGGGGCCAAGGTCCTGCGCCTCTCCGACTCCAACTACGCCAGCTACTCCGTGGCGGCGATCGGGGTGACGGCGCACGAGGTCGGCCACGCCATCCAGGACGCTACGGCCTACGTGCCGATGCGGGTGCGCACGGGGCTGGTGCCAGTGGCGGGGATTGGGAGCAACCTCGGCTACATCCTGTTCATCATCGGCTTCTTCGTCAGCTCCTTCCACCTGGCGACGCTGGGGCTGATCCTGTTCAGCGGGGCGGCGGTCTTCGCCGCGGTCACTCTGCCGGTGGAGTACAACGCCTCTCACCGCGCTATGGCGCTCCTGGAGGCGAACGGGCTGGTGACCAGCCAGGACTACGACATGGCTCGCAAGGTCCTGGATGCGGCCGCGCTGACCTACGTGGCCGGCTTGGCGCAGGCCCTGTCGCAGGTCCTCTACTTCGCCTATCTGCTCAGCGGCATGCGGCGGAGCGAGGATTAACGCGAGCGAGCGCCATCGCTTCAGCGCCTGCTGCTTCCCGCCCTGGTCTTACCGGCCGGCGAGCAACACCCGGCCGCTGCGCCGCACCGCCGGCTGGCTGGAGAAGGCGGGTGCCGCCGCGCGGATGAGGGTTGGGTCTGCCGTGACTGCCACGATGATCCAGACGCCGGAGAGCGGCGCTACGACCATTCCTGAGACGACCGGCACGACGCTGCCGCCGGTGACCGACCTCTCGCTGGCCGAGCTGCGGGAGGTGGTGCAGGCGCTCGGCCAGCCGGCCTACCGCGCCGACCAGATCGCCGCCTGGGTGTATCGGTCGACCATCACCAGCTTCGGCGAGATGAGCAACGTCCCCAAGGCGCTGCGCCAGGCCCTGGCCGAGCGCTACCGCTTCACCGCCCTGGAGCCGCGCGCCGAGCTCGTCTCGTCGGATGGGGAGACGCGCAAGGTGGTGCTCAGCCTGCCCGACGGCGAGCTGATCGAGAGCGTCTTGATGCGCTATCCCCAGCGCTGGGACGGCACCGGCGCCGAGCGCGCCACTGTCTGTGTGAGCACGCAGGTGGGGTGCCCGGTGCGGTGCTCGTTCTGCGCCACGGGGCTGATGGGGTTCACGCGCAACCTCTCGGCTGGCGAGATCCTGGAGCAGGCGCTGTACTTCCTGCGCTGGTCGCGCCAGCATCCGCCGGTTGTGCGCAACGTGGTGTTCATGGGCATGGGCGAGCCCCTGCTGAACTTCGACGCCACCATGGCGGCGGCGGAGCGCCTGGTCCATCCCAAGGGTGCGGGGCTGGGCGTGCACCGCCTGACCGTCTCCACCTCCGGCTGGCTGCCCGGCCTGGCGCGCCTGACCGAGCATCCGCTGGCCGTGCGCCTGGCGGTCTCCCTGCACGCGCCCAACGACGAGCTGCGCAACCGGCTGGTGCCGCTCAACCGGCGCTACCCCGTGGCCCAGCTGATGGCCGCCTGCCGTGACTATCAGGCCAGGACGGGCCGGCGGATCACCTTCGAATACGTGCTGCTGGACGGCGTCAACGACTCGCCGGTCCTGGCGCGGGACCTGGCCCGGCTGCTCCGGGGCCTGGATGCCCACGTCAACCTGATCCCGATGAACCCCGTGGCGGAGCTTCCCTACGCCCCGTCGCCGCCGGACGTGGTCCAGCGGTTCCATGACATCCTCCGTGAGCGGGGGCTGATCTGCACCGTGCGGCGCGAGATGGGGCGAGAGATCAAGGCCGCCTGCGGCCAGCTCAAGACGGAGGTGCAGCGCTGGCGCCCGGCCTAGAGCCTGTTTCAAACCGTTTCAGACGACCGCTTCGGGAACGGGAGCCTGCGTGCCAGGGAAGCAATGCCAAATCGCTGACCTGATGGTGCGCTCGCGGGTCATTGGTCATGCCGATGGATCATGCCGATGGCCATGCCGCCGGAGGCGCCAATAGCCACATCCAGGGCCAGTGGCCCATTAGCGCTGTGGTCAAGCAGTAGGGGTGCCTGGTGACCAGCATAACCAGAGCCGTGCGGATCGCCCCTTCAATCCTTGCCGCCGACCCCGCCTGCCTGGGGCGGGCCGTACGCGAGGCGGAGGCGGCGGGGGCGGACGCCATCCACGTCGACGTCATGGATGGGCGCTTTGTGCCGGAGATCTCCTTCGGCCGGCAGCTAGTGGCGGCGCTCCGCGCCCGCACCGCCCTGCCGATGGACGTGCACCTGATGGTGGCGGAGCCGCAGCGCCACCTGGCCCCGTTCATCGAGGCCGGCTCGGCCGCGATCACGGTGCACGCGGAGGCCTTTGCCGGCGCCCCGCCGCTGCGAGCGGCCCTGGAGTCGGCGCGCGCCGCCGGCGTCGTGGCCGGCGTGGCCCTCAAACCGGCCACCCCGCTGGACGTGCTGAACGATCTCTGGGGGGCCTTCGATCGGGTGCTGGTGATGGCGGTAGAGCCGGGCTATGCGGGGCAGCCCTTCCTGTGGGAGACCCTGCCCAGGATCGAGGCGCTGGCGCGGCGCCTGGCGGGCACGGCGGTCGAGATCGGGGTGGATGGGGGGATCGACACGCAGACGGGGCCGCTGTGCGTTCGGGCCGGGGCCGGCTACCTGGTGGCCGGTTCCGCCATCTACAACAGCCACCGGCCGGTGTCGGAAGGCATGGCCGCCCTGCGGGCAGCGGTCGCCGGCAGCCCCTAACCGGCCGCGAGGCCGTCTACGCCGTCTTGGTCATGGTGCGCAGGCAGCGCGTGCAGATGTGCACTCGCTTCGGCGTCCCATCGACCAGGATGGTGGCAGGGCGGACGTTGGCCTTGAACGTGCGGCTCTTCTTCGGGGCGCGCAGCGCCCAGCCGGCGGAGACCTTGCTACGGATGTTCCGTCCGACGGCGGAGCCCTTGCCGCAGAATTCGCAACGACTGGCCACGGATACTCCTCTCCCACTCGTCCCACTCGGGCCCCAGGCCGGGCGACGGTGGGTCAGCGATCGAAAGACAGATAGACGGACAGGTGGGGTAGTGAACCGCAAGGGACGAAGACCTTGCCGGGTCAGGAAGCGACGTCGCGCTGTGCTATGCTTCGCGTGACCGAGAGAAAAGTGTACCACGCTCATGGCGAGAGTTGCCCCCGCGGCTCACCAGGAGCCTGCACCACGGCCGGCGCCGGCCGAGCCGCTCGATGGCCAAGCCGTTCGTGCGCTGCTGGCTGCTGGCACGGCCTGGCTGGAACGTAACGCCGGCGCCGTCAACGCCCTGAACGTCTTCCCCGTGCCGGATGGAGACACCGGCACCAATATGCTGCTCACCATGCGCGCCGCCGTGGACGCGGCCGGCAAGCTGAAGGCCGGCGATCTCGCCAGCGCGGGGCACGTGATGCGCGCGGCCGCGCAGGGCGCGGTGATGGGAGCCCGCGGCAATTCGGGGGTCATTCTTTCGCAGATCTTTGCCGGAATGGCCCGCGCGCTCGACGATAGCCCCGTCTGCGATGCGCCCCTGCTGGCCAGGGCGCTGGTCGAGGGGGCCAATAGCGCCTATCGGGCCGTGACCAAGCCGGTCGAAGGCACCATCCTCACCGTGGCGCGGGCGGCGGGCGCGGGCGCCGAGCACGCGCTGAGAACGGCTGCGCCGGCGCCAACCTGTCGCTGCATTCTGGAGCAGGCCCTGGCGGCAGCGCAGGAGGCGGTGGAGCGCACGCCCGAGCAGCTCGCCATCCTGCGCCAGGCCGGCGTGGTGGACGCCGGCGGGGAGGGCTACCGCGTCGTCCTGGAAGGGATGGTCTTCGCCCTTCGCGGCGAGCCGTTGCCCGAGGCCGCGCCGGCAGAGCCGGCCGCCGCCCCCGCCACAGGCGTTCCGGCCCTGCGCGGCGCCGACCTCTCGGCCGTGCCCGTCGAGGAATGGGGCTATTGCACGCAGTTCGTCATCTGTGGCCAGGGCCTCGACGTCTCCAGGATTCGTGAAGAGCTCCAGCAGCTGGCGGCGTCGGCGCTGGTGGTGGGGGATGACACCGTCGTGCGGGTGCATGGCCATACAGAAGACCCCGGGCAGCTGCTCACCCATGCCGCGCGCCACGGCCGGCTGCAGCGGGTCTCGATTGAGGATATGGACGCCCAGCACGACGCCTGGCTCCGCACGCAGGTGGCGGGTGTGGCGGCGGGCGAGGAAGCACGCCAGGCGCCAGGCGCCGGCGCGGTGGTCGTGGCCGTGGCGCCGGGCGAAGGGCTTGCGGAGGTGTTCCGCAGTCTGGGCGTGGCCGCCGTCGTCCCGGGCGGGCAGACGATGAACCCCAGCACCCGCGACCTGCTGGACATTGCCAGAAGCACGGGGGCGGGCACGGCCATCCTGCTGCCAAACAACAGCCGCGTGATCTGGGCGGCCGAGCAGGCGGTCGGGCTGGGCGCGAATGAAGGGCTGCGCCTGCTGGTGGTCCCCACCCGTACCGTGCCGCAGGGGATCGCGGCCGTGCTGGCCTTCAATCCGGAGGCCCCGCCTGAGCAGAACGTGGCGGCCATGCAGGAGGCGGCGGGAACGGTGCGCAGCGTCGAGGTCACGCGCGCTACTCGCTCCGTGACTATCGGATCGGTGGCGATCAAGGAGGGCGACGTCGTGGCCCTTCTGGACGATGAGCTCGTCGCCGCGGGGTGCGACGTGCTGGAGGTCGCCCGGCGCGCGCTGGACCAGGCCGGAGCGGCGCAGGCGGAGATGCTTACGGTCTACTACGGCGCGGAGGTGGGTGATGACGATGCGCAGCGCTTTGCTGAGACGCTGCGAGCCGCCTATCCCAAGGCCGAGCTGGAGGTGGCCCCGGGTGGCCAGCCCCACTATGACTACATCATCTCGGTCGAGTAGGCGCCGGAGGAGGGTCACGCAATGGACCGGCTAGGGACCTTCGCGCTCGGCGTGCTGGCGGCCCTGGTGGCGCGGGCCGCTGGCCCCGTGCTGGCGCGCCGGGCGCGTCCGCTGGCGCGCGAGGCGATCAAGCAGGCGATCATCCTGGGAGATGGGGCGCGGGCGCGGGCCGAAGGGTTGCGCGAGGATTGGGAGGACCTGGTGGCCGAGGCCCGCGCCGCGGCGCGGGCCGAACGCCCCGAGGCGGAGACCGCGGCGGCGAAATGAGCGGCGAGCGCCGGCCAGCGCCCGGACGAGCGCCGCACGTGGGCCCCCGTCTGCGACAGTTCTTTCTGGGGGTGGCCGCCGGCCTGGTGGCGCAGGCCCTCTGGAGCCTGTGGCACTGGCTGCGCGAGCCGGCGCTGCGCCGCTGATGCCAGCGCACCGCGTCGTCCGAGCCCGCGAGGCGTTCTATCTCCCTTTGGGAGAGTGGGGGCCCGCGCAGCGGGCGGTGGAGGCGCCGCTCGCAAATAGGCCAGGCTAATCGTCCATCCACCAGAAAGCGTATGGTGAAGCAGCGATCTCTTTCCGGCCGGCAGGATGCCGGCGTTCGAGCGCGGTCGATCCTCCCGCAGCGCCTGCGGGTCGAGGTGCCGTCCATTCGCAACGACCCGCGCCGTGCAGCGGGGTTAGCGGCCGCCCTGCGCCGTCTGGATGGGGTTACCCAAGCAAGCGTCAACGCGGTGACCGGCCGGGCGCTGCTCGTCTTCGGCGCCCCCATCCGGGATCTGGACGCGGTGCTGGCCAGGGTGGCCGAAGCCGGGGCGTGCGCGGAGCCGCTTAGCACGACCGGCAGCGAGCGCCGCGCCAATGGGCCCATCCGGCCGGACCGCAGCGGGGCGCCCGCAGTAGCCGGCGCGGGGGAGCAGCCGATCCGGCGGGACTGGATGCGCGTCATCGCTGGCGGGATCACGGCCGGAGGGCTGCTGCTCATCCGGCTGTTCGGTGGCCCGCTGGCGCCCTCATTTCCGCCGGTGGCCGTGTTCGCCACCGGCGCGGCCATCCTGGTGGGGCTGCCCACCTTCGCGCGTGGCCTGAAGCCCCTGCTGCGCTTCCAGGCGCCGGAGATCGACACCCTGATTACGACCGCCACCCTGGCCTCGCTGCTGCTCGGCGAGGCGATCACGGGGCTGGTGGTAGTCTGGCTCATTGCCCTCGGCGAGCTGGTTGAAGAGATGACGCTGGACCGCACGCGGCGCGCCATCGCGGACCTGCTGTCGGTGGGCGAAGAGTGGGTGTGGATCGTGACCGGCGACGGCGAGGGGGCGCAGGAGGTGCGGGTGAGGCTGGAACAGGTGCAGCCAGGGGACCGTGTGATGGTGCACGCGGGGGATAAGATCCCTGTGGATGGCACGGTGCTGCGGGGCTTCGCCTCGGTGAACCAGGCCCCGATCACCGGCGAGTCGCTCCCCGTGTTCCGCAACCCCGGCGATACCGTCTACGCCGGCACGCTGGTGGAGAGCGGCTCGCTCCTGATCGAGGCCACGCGGGTGGGGGCCGACACCGCCATCGGGCGCATCATCCGGCTGGTGGAGGGGGCGCGGGAGGTCCAGGCCCCGATCCAGCGCCTGGCGGATCGCTTCTCGCGGCGCACGGTGCCGCTCTCCTTTGCCCTGGCCGGCATCGTCTTCCTGCTCACGCGCAACGTGCTGCGTAGCATGACCATCCTGGTCATCGCCTGCCCCTGCGCCGCCGGGCTGGCCACGCCCACGGCCGTGAGCGCGGCCATCGCCCGCGCGGCCCGCCGCGGCATCCTGATCAAGGGCGGGCTGTACCTGGAGCTGGCGGGGACGCTCGACGCCGTCGTCTTCGACAAGACGGGGACGCTGACGACCGGCGCCCCGCGCGTCACGCGCGTCCTAGCTATCAGCGACCGCTATACCCCCGAGCGCGTGCTGGCCCTAGCCGCGTCCGGCGAGCTGCACTCGCAGCATCCCCTGGCGGCCGCCGTGCTCCAGCACACGGCCCAGCGGGAGATCGAGATCCCGCCTCACTCCGACTATGAGATCATCGTCGGCCACGGCGTACGCTTTGCGGTGGACGGCACTCCCCTGGTGATCGGCAGCCGCCACATGCTGGACGACTTCGGGATCCCCGTCTCGCCAGGCGCCGAGCGGGCCGCGCGACGCATGCGGGAGCGGGGTGAGACGGTCCTGTGGGTGGCCGAGGCGGCGGTTGACGTCAGGCGCCTTTCGGGCGAGCACGAGGTGCGCCGGCATCCCAACGGGGAGCGTCCGGCGTCGAGCGCGCCCTCCAAGACCGGCCGGCAGGCGGCGGCCACGCTGCCCGCGGGCGACGGGGCTGATGGTGAGAGCGCGGGCGCGCCGGCCCCGGGAACAGGTCGCAGCGAGGTGATTGGTCTGATCGGGGTGGCGGACGTGCTCCGGCCGGAAGCGATCGAGGCGGTCCAGGCCCTGCGGGACGCCGGGGTCCGGCGGGTGTGCCTCATCACCGGCGACACGCCGGAGTCTGCGGCGGTGATTGCGGAGCAGCTGGGCATCTCGCCCCAGGATGTGACTGCGGAGGCGCTGCCGGAGGTCAAGTTCGACCTGGTGCGGCGCCTGCAGCAGGAGGGCTATCGCGTGGCGCTGGTGGGCGACGGCATCAACGACGCCCCGGCCCTGGCGGCGGCCGACGTCGGTATCGCCATGGGGCACGGCGGGGCGGACGTGGCGCTGGAGGCGGCGGACATCGCCCTAGCCGCCGACGACGTGCGGCACGTGGCGGAGGTGATCCGGCTCTCGCGCCGCACGATGCGCCTGGTGCGCCAGAACTTTGCCGCCAGCCTGGGCATCAACGGCATCGGCGTCGTGGCCGGCGCCCTCGGTCTCATCTCACCCTTCGCCGCCGCCCTGCTGCACAACCTGAGCACGGTGGCGGTGGTCCTGAACTCGGGGCGGCTGCTGACGGCGCCGAACGGCGGCGCGCCAGCCGGCGCCCTGCCTCCCCCGGCGGACGTCCCATCCGGCGCCGAGTGACCGCCGCCATCCCGCCTCGCCCATCGCCGCAGCCCCCATCGCTCCCCGTGCCCGCGGCACGGCGCGTGACCCGCTATCGCGCGACGCTCTCGGCCGCATTTCTTCCTGGCCGGCGGGCAGACCCCTCTCCCTTTGGGCGAGGGTGAGGGTGCCAGGGCAACCTGGCATAGGCTGCAGACGGTCCCCTCTCCCAAAGGGAGAGGGCGAGGGTGAGGGCTCCACATGTGACGGATCCGGGCCTGGACGGCCTCGACCGCCTGGCCTGCAGGCGCGAGGGCCCCACGCGTGACGACTCGGGGCTGGCGTCTACGACACGCGGCCGGCATTCGCTGCGCCGCGCGCTGACTCCAGCAGGCGCGCCAGGGCCGCCCTGGCGCCATCGCGGTAGGGCCGGCCATGGGCGCCACAGATGATGTCGAACTCCTCGTCGAGCAGTCGGCGCAGGCTGCGCAGGAACTCATCCGGATGGGGGTGGCGTTCAAGGTATTGGGGGCGCGACCCGAAGTAGAGCCCTGCGCCGCGCCGGTAGTGGTCCTCACTGGCCAGCGCAAGCTCCACCTGCCCGTTGACGGCGTCACCGGTGAATAGCACGCTCTGGCCACTCGGCGCCGGCCAGAGCAAGGCGTGATCGCCCGCGCGCAGGCCGGCGATCTGGATGGCGCGAATGCCCCCTGGAAGCCGATCGCCGTCCTGGTAGGTATGGTCGGGTCGGCCCTCCAGTTCCCCGCCCCGTTCCGGCAGTCCGGCGGCCGGCGCCCAGACCGGCGTGCCCCATCGCTCGCGCACGAGATAGCAGGCGCGCTCATGCATGTCGCTGGTGAGGACGGTGGCGACCGGCCGCCGGCCGATCAGCAGGCGAAGGCGCCCCGCCGCAGCTGCTGCCGGCTCCTCCGGGTCCACCAGCACCCAGCCGTCGGGAGTGCGTAGGGCATACGACTCAAAGGGACTGTAGCGCCCCGGTCGCCAGATCGTTGACCAGCGAATGAGCTCCGCGTCTCGCTCCGTGCCCAGTTCGACGCAGACGCGTGTTTCGCGGTTCGTGCGGTCTTCGTTAGCGACCATGGCAAGGTCCCTCCAGTGGGCCGCAGTGTAATCGGCCGGCCCGCATGGGGCAAGCCATCCCAGACGATCGAGCGTGTGCAAAATGCCTGGAGCAGCCGGCATGGCGGGCCGCGAGGGGAGGACGGACCTCACCCCCTTCGGTCGGGGCCGCGCCGCCCGAGTGGTGGCCAGGGCCAGTACACTCCTGCCCAGCGTGCCCCATGAGGGCCACCGGAGGGAGGTTATGCCCAATCTGTCACAGGCCGAGCACCGGATCGGCGTCGTCGGCGTCGGCCGCATGGGCGCCGGCATCGCGCGCCACCTAAAGGACGAGGGCTTCTCGGTCACGGTTGTACACGACATTCGCACCGACGTGGCCAGGGAGCTTGCCGCTGAGCTGGGCGCAACGGCCGCCCCATCGCTGGCCGCGGTCACTCGCGCCGCCGACGTTGTCATCACCGTCGTCACCGACGACGCCGCGATGCGCTCGATCTTCGCGGGGTCTGGCGATAGCCTGCTCCAGGGGGCGCAAGGCAGGCTCTTCATCAACTGCGCCACCGTCACGCCACAGGTACATGTCGAGGTGGAGCGCCTGGTGGAAGCCGCCGGCGCCCAGAGCCTGGAGGCCTGCATGGCGAGCAGCATCCCTCAGGCGCGTGATGGGACGCTGTATCTGATGGTCGGCGGCAAGCGCCAGGCGTACGAGCGCGCGCTCCCCATCCTGCGGGCGATGAGCAAGGAGCTGCGGTACATCGGCGAAGCCGGCAAGGCGGCGCAGGTGAAGGCGCTGGTGAACATGGTCATGAACATCAACACTGCCGGCCTGGCCGAGGGCCTGGGCCTTGGCGCCGCCCTTGGCCTGGACCTGGCTATGCTGCGGGAGGTCTTCTCGCAGACCGGCGCCGCCTCCCGCGTGCTGGAGACCGACGGTCTGGACATGCAGAACCGCGACCACGAGTGCTATTTCTCGGCGGCCCACGCCGCCAAGGACTCTGGCATCGCCCTCGCGCTTGCCCGCGCCGCCGGCCTGGCCCTCCCCCTGGCCGAAGCGACCAAGCGCCAGTACGACCGCATGGTGGAGCTTGGCCTTGGCGAGCTGGATAAATCGGGGATTGCCGAGCTGACGTTCCCCGGCCGACTGGGATCCGGTTCCTGATGCCCCGCGCCTGCGGTTGCAACGCGTGCGGCATCGGCAGCCGTGCCTGGATTAGTCGAATGCGGGGCCATCACCCTACCCCTCTCCCTTTGGGAGACGGAATGCTCGTCGCTGGCCGTGAGCAATCGAGGTGAGCGGCCGGCGACCTATAACTGGTGAGGCCCGCGCTGAGGCAGCGAGCGCGTCAGTCCTCGGCGCTGATGTGGCCGGTGTGGCCCCATACGCGGCAGGTGAACCCCTGCGCGGACACCTCCAGGCAGGTAATGGCGCCGTTACGTAGCGACCAGGAGAGGGCGCCGCCGGCGATGTGCTCGCCAAGGGCGGGACACAGGCGGGGCAGCACCGTGCCCTGGATGGCGCCGTGGGTCACGGCCGCGACCGCGTGATCGGGATAGCGCTGGGCGATGGCGCGCAGCGCGCCGGCAAAGCGGTCGCAGGCCTGGCCGAAGGTCTCCCCGCCGGGAAAGGCGGCAGCGCGGTCGCCGGCCCGCCAGCGGGCCAGGACCCGGTCGTGGATGGCCCAGCTTTCGGGCCCGCGCTGGCCGTCCAGGTCGCCGACGCGGATCTCGTCGAGGTCGGCGAGCACGCTCACGTCCAGCCCCAGGCGGCGGCCAATCACCGCCGCCGTCTGGCGGGCGCGCAGCAGCGGCGAGGTGAAGACGTGGGCCAGGCCGCGCCCTTCCAGCCAGGCGGCGACCTGCTCCGCCTGGCGCAGGCCCCGCGCCGTCAGGGGCAGGTCCACCCGCCCGTTGGAGAAGACGCGTTCCACGTTGGCCTGGCTTTCGCCGTGGCGGACGAGATAGATGATGGTCATCGCTGGCGGTGGGGACGTGGCCGGTGCCAAGCGCTGCGGCCGCGACAACTATACTGTGAGGCAGCCAGCGCAATCTCCAACGGCTCGACCGTCATGGCTTCCGCGCCGACCGCCGCCGGCGCAGCGACCAGCCCGCTGCCGCCGGCCCTCGAGCGCCTACGCAAGGTGCTGGTCCATGAGCGGCGTACTGCCCTGCAGGACCGCGCCGCCGTGGGCGGCCTGGAACGCTTTGTGCGGCAGGCGGCCGCCGCCGAGCCGCCGGAGTCGCCGGCGAGGCCGTGGCTGGTGAAGGCCGTCGCGGCCCTTGCCGGCTATGGCGCGTGGCCGCCGGAGCGCCGCCGGCAGGTGGTGGCCGCGCTGCTGCTTGAGCTGGCGAGCCGGCAGGACCTCGCCCATCCGCCGACCCGGAGCGGCGCCGCTCCGGTCGCGCCTGCCTCCCCCGCGCCTCGGCCCCCCATCCCCACCGGACAGGATGGCAGAACCACGGAAGGGCGCGTCGCCGCATCCCGCCGTCCCGCGCCGGAGGCGGCGGGACGCGGCCGGCACGGCGCGGCCACAGCCGAAAGGGCTGCAGGCGGTGCGGTTCAGGGTCGCGCCTCGGCGTCCCTCGTCGCTCCCGGCCGGCCGCTGCCGTCGCTTTCGCCCAACGCGCCGGTGGGCGACCTGCCGGGGGTCGGGCCGAAGGCGGTGGCGGCCCTGGCGCGCCTGGGCATCCATCGCGTGCGGGACCTGCTCTACCACCTGCCCCGGCGCCACCTGGACCGGCGGAGCATCTCGCGCATTGCCGACCTCGTGCCCGGCCAGGTCGCGACCGTCTACGGCACCGTCTGGCAGGTGCAGACTAAGCGTTCGCCCTTGCAGCACCTGGTCATTACCGAGGCGATCATCAAGGACGAGAGTGGCTTCTGCCATGCGGTGTGGTTTAACCAGCCGTATCTGGTACGCACGCTCTCTCGCCCGGGCGAGGTGGTCTTCAGCGGAAAGGTAGAGTACGGCTACGGCGGCGGGCTGCAGCTTACCTCCCCAGAGTTCGAGTTCGATACGGGCGACCTGCTGCACACCGCGCGGCTGGTGCCCTTCTATCCGAAGACGGAAGGGATTACCGATAAGCAGCTGCGCCTGTGGGTGCGGCGCGCGCTCGACGCCACTGCCGGCGCGCTGGCGGACCCGGTGCCGGCGCCGGTGCTGGCAGCGGAGGGCCTGCTGGAGCTGGGGCAGGCGCTTCGCCAGGCCCACTTCCCCGATGACGACGAGTTGCGAGCGCAGGCGTTCCGGCGGCTGGCCTTTGACGAGTTCCTGCTCATCCAACTGGGGGTGCTGCGCCGGCGCCGCGAGTGGCAGGAGTCCCAGCCCGGCGTCGCGCTGCAGGCCCCGCCCGGGCTGATGGAGGAGTTCGCCGCCCGGCTCCCCTTCCAGCTCACGGGCGCCCAGCGCCGGGCGATCAGGGAGATCCTGGCGGACATGGCCAGGCCGGTGCCGATGAGCCGCCTGCTGCAGGGGGAGGTCGGGTCCGGCAAGACAGTGGTGGCCGCGGCCGCCTGCCTGGTGGCGGCCCGCAACGGCTACCAGGCGGCCGTTATGGCGCCCACGGAGGTGCTGGCCCAGCAGCACCACCGCACCCTGTCGGAGCTGCTGGCCCCGTTCGGGCTCCGCGTCGAGCTGGTCACCGGCAGCCTGCGCAAGAAGGAAAAGGCCGCCGTCTGGGAGGCCTGCCGCGTCGGCGGCGTGGACGTGCTGGTGGGGACGCACGCCCTGATCCAGGACGAAGGGGAGTTCGCGCAGCTGGGCCTGGTCATCGTCGACGAGCAGCATCGCTTCGGCGTGCGGCAGCGGGGCGCCCTGCGCCGGAAGGGCTACAACCCTGACGTGCTGGTGATGACCGCCACGCCCATCCCGCGCACGCTGGCCCTCTCCGTCTACGGCGACCTGGACCTCTCGGTCCTGGATGAGCTGCCGCCGGGGCGGCGGCAGATCAAGACCTTTCTGGTCCACCCGGACAAGCGGGCGGGGGCCTATGACTTCTTGCGCCGGCAGGTGCGGGCCGGCCGGCAGGCGTTCATCATCTGCCCCTTGATCGACGATTCGGATAAGATCGAGGCCCGCTCGGCCAGGCTAGAGTTCGAGCGCCTGCAGCGCCAGTTCCCTGACCTGCGCCTGGGGCTGCTGCACGGCAGGATGCCGCCGCGGGAGAAGGAGACGATCATGGCCGCTTTCCGCGACGGCGCCCTGGACGTGCTCGTCTCGACGGCGGTGGTGGAGGTCGGGATCGACGTGCCGAACGCCACCGTGATGATGATCGAAGGGGCGGACCGCTTCGGGCTGGCCCAGCTCCATCAGTTCCGTGGCCGGGTAGGACGGGGGGAGCACCAGAGCTACTGCCTCCTGCTGTCTGACGCCGAGCACGCGCCGACGAACGAGCGCCTGCAGGTGGTCGTCAACACCCACGATGGGTTCGCGCTGGCCGAGGAGGACCTGCGCCTGAGGGGCCCCGGCGAGTTCTTTGGCACGCGCCAGAGCGGCCTGCCGGACCTCAAGGTGGCGCGGCTCTCCGACGTGGCCGTGCTGGAGGCGGCGCGGCGGCAGGCCCAGGCGATCGACCGCGCCGACCCGCGGCTGGAAGCGCCGGAGCACGGGGCCCTGGCGGCGCAGCTGGCGTCCTTCTGGCCAGCGGGCGGCGCCGAGGCCTGACCGCGTCGGCTCGGCCTGCGCCGCTGTCCGTGCGTGCGTGATGGCTGGTGCATAATTCGGGCGATGCGAGTGATCGCCGGCGAGGCGCGCGGCGTGCCGCTGGTGGCGCCGAAGGGTGAAGGCACGCGGCCCACCTCTGACCTGCTGAAGGGCGCCATCTTCTCATCGCTCGGAGCGGCCGGCGCTCGGGGGCGTGTGCTCGACCTCTTCGCCGGGTCGGGGGCACTGGGGATCGAGGCCCTCAGCCGCGGGGCGAGCTGGTGCGACTTTGTGGAGTCGGCCGAGGCGGCCTGCCGCGCCATTCAGACCAACCTGGAACGCACCAAGCTGAGCGACCGGGCGCGGATCCACTGCCGGCCGGTGCAGCGGTTTCTGGCCAGCGCCATGAGCGACGGGGCGGTGGAGCCGTATGACCTGATCCTGATGGATCCGCCCTACGCCCTGGACGTGGGCGCCGTGCTGGACCTGGTTGGCACGTCCCGCCTGGTCGCCGAGCGCACGCTGGTGGTCGTCGAGCATTCCAGCCGGCGCCAGCTTCCTGACGTGGCGGGCCGGCTGCGGAAGATCAAGACGCGCACGCACGGCGACAGCGCGTTTAGCGTGTACGTCATGGATGCCCCTGCCGCTGGCGCCCCGCGCGCCACGCCCGAACCACCGCGGACGGAGGCATAGCGGGGCCGCCCTCGCCCAGTCTATTCGATGGCGGAGCCCTCACCCCTAGCCCTCGTCCACAGGGAGACGGGACTCCTTCCGAAGCGGAGCCATCACCCCAACCCTCTCCCAAAGGGAGAGGGGACTTTGGGTGGTGCTCTCACCCTCGTCCATAGGGACAGGGGACTACCTTTTGCAAGCGCGCCGATCGCCGCCAGCTCATCCCCTCGTCCATAGGGACAGGGGACTACCCTAGGCAGAGGGTGCTTCTTCCCTGGGGAGGCTGAGGCGAGGCCGGCTTGCGCCTACGGCTCGTCGCCGGGACGTGGCGGGAGCCTGCCCTGCCGCATCAGCTCGGCGAAGGCCGCCTTGCGGGTGGCATAGGTCCGAACCACTTTCACCAGCTCGGCCGGCGTGGCCGGTCGTGCGGGAGGTCTAGCCCACAGCCGGCGGGCCATCAGGTGTTGGTGGATGACCTCCGCCGCCTCGCCCCGTGTCACTCCCAGCGAGGCCAGCAGGTGCTCCCCTTCAGGGCCTTCAGCGCCGCTCATGTGCTCCCTGTGTGATGGTCGCGACTGCCCGCGCCCCGTCGGGGCCAGATCTCCCTCTGCCCATGTGTGCGCGTGCGCGGGCGTCGCTCGCCTGCGCGGTAGGTTCCCTACGCGAACTCTACCACGACCACCTCATGGTCCGTAATCGAGGGGACGATGGCCGCGCCGGCGTCGTCGAGGCGGGCGGGCCCTCCTGCCACCAGGAGGTGCGCCCCCGTGGCGCGCCGCCCGCGGACCAGCACCCGCTGCTCGCCGATGGTGGTAAGCTCGTCCACCGGCGCCATCCACGTGCCGGCGTGAGTGCAGTTGACCAGGTGCACGATGGCGCGGTCGGCAATTTCCACCGTGCCGGAGCCTCGCGCCGGCTGCCGGCCGCCCTGGACGTAGGCGTGCACGTCGACCAGGCCCGGGCCGGTGACAAGCACGGGCAGCTCGTCTCCCGCGACCCAGCGCACGAGGGCCGCCAGCAGCTCCGCGTGGTCCGGCTGGTGGAGGCGCCAGTAGAGCCGGTCGACGTCCGCCGGCAGGTAGGCGACGCGCCCGCGGCCGGCCTCCTGCTCCCGCAGGTAGAGGCAGGGCAGATGCGTTCGCTCGATCTTCATGTAGGCGAACTCCGGCGGGTGCGTCGGAAAGGGCGGCACGTAGGTGAGCGGGACGCGCTCCCCGACACCGGCCGGGCGGGTGAGGGTCAGGTTGCCGCCGAAGGGCAGCAAGGCCGTCTCGTCCCAGCCTGCGGTGAAGGCCGCGGTGGGGCCGACGCGGAGGGGCTGGGGGCGGGCTTCAGGGGGATCGACGAAGCGGAAGTAGGATGGCTCGCGGCCCCGCGCGGGCAGGCTGGAGTGGATGGCGTGGGCGCCGAAGAGGCTGGCCAGGCCAAAGTCGGGGCGCGGATCGCCCCACTCATCGTAGAGCGAGGTCTCGCCCGTGGCCAGTAGGCCGCCCCCGCGGTCGACGAAGGCCCGCAGCGCCTCGCACTGGGCATCGGTGAGCGCCCCCACGTTGGGAAGGAGCAGGGCGCGGTATCCGGTCAGGTCCTCCGCCTCCAGGCGGTCCGCGCTGACCATGGCGTAGGGGATCCGGGCGCGGACCAGGGCCGCGGCCAGCCCGCGGGCGGGGGCCTCGCAGCGGTCCTCCGGCTCGTCGCGCCCGTAGAAGTCGACGCTGCGCTGCGAATAGACGATGGCCACCGACGCCAGGTGCCGGCGGTCCCGCAGGTAGCGCTCATTGGCCTCGTGCCAGGCGAAGAGCGGCTCCGCCGTCCGGAACATGCGCCGGTCCTCGTGTGAGGCGCCGACATGATGCCACCAGGGGCGGATGCCGCCGGCCACGGCCTCGCAGAACCACAGGCGCACCTCCGGCTCCGGCTTGGACGCCAGCCGGAAGCTGGCGTTGGTGTTGTTGTAGAAGGCGATCGACTCTGGCATCGGGGCGTCATCGCCCATGAGGGAACGGATCAGCTTGCCCTGCTCGCCGTTCTGCCAGAGGGTGCTGCTGCCGGAGCGGCCCTGGTGGTCCAGGAAGATGATGCGCACGCGCTCGGCCATCACCCGCCAATCGCGGAAGGAGGTGCACTGGGTGACCAGGCTACCGCTGTTCATCCCGCTCCACTGGCAGTCGGGGCCGCCATAGCGGCGCGTCACGGCGTTATTGAGCTCCCAGATCGTGGCCCGCAGGTGGTAGCTCCACTCGATCCAGGCGCGATAGGCGCGATCCTGCCAGTTGCGGTCCCGCGGCAGGGCCAGGCCGCCCGAATAATCGGCGAACTGCGCGCGGCAATGGGGACAGTAGCAGATGCCGGCGCGGCGAGAGAGCCCAGACCAGGAGTTGTCGGAGAAGCCATCCGGCCGGTAGCGCTCGCAGATCTCCTGCAGGACGCGGGGCAGGTACTCGCGGTAGTAGGGGCCGCTGATGCACGCGGTGTAGAAGAGGCCGTCGAAGTCGCCCGCCTTGTACGGCTGCCCCTGGGCATCCACGGCAAACCAGTCGGGGTGTTCGTAGTAGAAGCGCTCGCTGGCGCGGCTGCTGTCCATCCGGGCGACCACGACCAGGCCGAGGTCGCGGGCGGCCCGCGTCAGCTCGCCGAAGAGATCACGCTGGCCCAGATACGGCGATCGCCGGTGCAGCTCCAGGGCGCTGGGATAGTAGGCGACAATCCCTCCAGCATTGAGGATGATCCCCTGGATGCGTGTCCGCCGCCAGTAGCCGGCCCACCAGTCGACGTCGAACCGTTCCGGCAGGGCGTCGATCTCGCGGATATTGATCTGCCCCCAGCGCATCACGCGCCGGTACCACGGCTGGTCCGCTGTGCTCGGCATGCTCGATGTGACCACATCTCACTCCGGTGAGAGTCGCGACTAGCGAGGAACGAGTAGCGAGTGGCGAGTTATACCAATCGCATCTGAGCGCTCGTACACGGCGCGCTCGCCCGGGTTCTCCATGGGTGCAGCCCTCACCGCCGCCCGCTCTCCCAGGGAGCGGGGCTCAACGCCACGCTCCGCGACCTGGCCGTCGCCCCTGAACCCTGTCCCACAGAGAGGGAACGCCTCGCTAGCCGTGAAGAAGCCAGGTTAGGTTTGGTGACAACTCGCTGCTCGGCACTCGCTACTCTTCCACGGTGTACGGCTGGTACCAGGCGTCGTGCTCGATGCGTTCACCGCCGGCGGTGCGCTCGGACGCGGCGCGGTTGAGGCGATCGACGGCGCGGCGGGCCCCCTCTTCGGTGGCGTAGATGCCGGCGATCGCGTCGCTTTCGCGCAGCCCGGCGCTCGCGTCCTCCCACCTGGTGCCGTGGAAGACGACGTAGACCCGCGGCGGCGCCGCGCCGGCAGGGGCGCCTTCCGCCGCTTCGGCTTCGACCTCGTTCGGCTGAGCCAGGACGGCCTCGATCCCGGCCCGCGCCCGCGCGGCGTCGCGCCGGCGGCGCTGCAGCTCGCGGATGCTGCTGGGGGGACGGGCCTCACGCTCGGCCCGAGCGGGGATCGCTCCATCGCCTCGCTGCATACCTCCACCCTACCACATGGGCGGGCCAGCTACGGCCCGCGGGGCCGCTGGTGGCCGGCCTCCCACCAGGGGAAGAGCGGGACGGTCTCTACGGCCAGCCCGCGGATGGCCGGCTCCAGGTCGCCACGGAGCCGGATCCGCACGATGCGCCGGCCACGCCCGGCCAGCGCCTGGTAATCGCCGATGGCCTGGGCCTGCTTCAGTGTGGCGAAGGTGTACGGCAGGCCGGGAATGGGGGCATCCTCGGGATCATCGGAGACGAGCTGCACGAAGACGCCGTTGTCCGGGCCGCCCTTGTGCAACTGGCCAGTGGAATGCAGGTAGCGCGGCCCATACCCGAGCGTCGTCGCCACCTTGAGATGGTCGCGCAATGCCGTCCGCCAGCCGGTCAGCTCCCGCTCGGCCACCGCCGTTCGGGGCACGTAGGCCAGGAGGGCGACGTAGTCGCCGGGCTGGACGCGGCGCAGCAGGTCATGCAGGGGCTGGGCCGGCCCGTTGCCGGCCACGATCTCCGGCACGGCCGGCAGGTGGCCGGTGGCCTGGAACTCGGCCAGGACGCGGGTGGTATTGTCCTTACTCTCCTGCACGTTGGGCTCGTCGAAGGGATTGAGCCTCATGCAAGCGCCGGCCACGGCCGTGGCGAATTCCCAGACGTAGAACTGGTAGCCCAGGTCGGCCGGCTCTCGGGCCGGCAGGTGGATGACCGGATGGCCGGCGGCCTCGAGGGCCTCCAGCGCCCGCTTGCCGTCTGCGGGAGTGACCACCCGCTGCGGGTCGCCGACGACGACGAAGACGCGATCCTGGCCGTAGACGCCCGGCGGGCCGAGCGGCTCCCCTTCGACCGGCACCAGCCCGCTGCCATCCTTGCCCGTGCTCTCCGCCAGTAGCTGCTCCACCCAGTAGCCAAAGCTGCCGAATGGCTCGGGGCAGACCAGCGTCACCTTGTCGCGCCCTGTGGCGGCGTGGCGCGCCAGCGCTGCCCCCAGCCGGGCGCCCGGATGGTGCTCCAGGGGGACGTCCGTGCCGCAGTCGCGCATGGCCGCTTCGGCGCGATCGAGCAGGGTGTCGAGGTCGACGCCCAGCAGGGCGGCCGCGACGAGGCCGAAGTAGGAGAGGGCGGAGTAACGGCCGCCGATGTCGGGGGGGTTGAGGAAGGTGCGCCGGAAGCCCAGGTCGCGCGCCGTCTGCTCGAGCGGCGTGCCGGGATCGGTGATGGCGATGAACTGCCGGCCGGCGCGATCGCCGGCCGCGCGGCGCGTATGGTCATAGAAGAAGCGCAGGAAGGCCAGCGTCTCGGTGGTGGTGCCCGACTTGGTGGAGACGACGTACAGGGTGTGCTGGGCGGGCAGGCTGCGCTGGAACTGGAGGACGATGTAGGGGTCGGTGGAATCGAGCACGGCGAGGTCGAGGAAGCCGGGCTTGACGCCGAAGGTGAGGCGCAGCACGTCCGGCGCGAGGGAGCTGCCGCCCATGCCCAGCAGCAGGGCATGGGTGAAGCCGGCCTGTCGCGCCTCACGGGCGAACTCCTTGAGCTCGCCGGCGCGGTGGCGCATGGTGGCGGGCGCGTCGAGCCAGCCCAGCCGGTTCCTGATGGACGGGTGATGGGCGGTGGCGGCGGTCCAGGTGGTAGGATCGCGCGACCAGATGCCGCGCACGATCTCGGCCAGTCGAGCGTCGTCTGCCATCGTCACTGGCTGTTATAGCACCGCGGGGCACTGTGGGGCACTGTGTCGCACTATGGGGTACTGCGGGGGCGGCACTGCCTCCCCTGTGACGGTGACGGCACGAGGGGGCACGCTCATCTCCCTGCTGGCCCTGTGACGGTGACGGTACAAGGGGCGCGTTCGTCGCCGGCACCGGGGCAGGGAGCGGTGGTGAGGGCAGCGCGAATAGGGGTTCGTCTCCAGCTGCTGCACCTGGCCATCGTGTGCAAATACCGTGTTAGCGGGCAGGTGTGCAGGGACAGCAGAGGGAGTTCGTTTTGTAATCTTCGGGGTCATAGGGTGTGGGGGCCCGCACAAGACATCCGGTGGCGCGGCCTGCGGACCTCACGCCCTTGGGCCAAAGAGGAGGGACCTCATCCCCTTCGGTCGGGGCCGCGCCGGGAGGGAGGAGAGACGTCACCCCCTAGCCCCCTCTCCGACACGGAGAGGGGGGACGAGGGCCACGGGGAGAGGGCTTTGCCCACGGGCCGATACGGAGAGGGGATCACCGGCCTGAAGCGGTATCAGCACACGCTGCCCTGACGGCCCATGCCGGCCTGACGCGTGACGCGGTCCTAACAGTGCGGCCATACCAGGCGGCGGGCAGCAGCTGTGCCGGAGTGGAGCAATACCCACTGTGGCTTGCCTTCGATTGGCGGCGTGGCCCTGAAGACCAAGCCGGAGGGTTCCGGAGTGGAGCAGTGCCCACTGTGGCTTGCCTTGGCGAGCCTGCACCATCAGGTGTGTGGGAGGCTGGGTGCTCGTCGGCTTCGACGAGCCTGCACCATCAGGCGCGTGAGCCCTGTCCTCGCTGCGCGCCCAGAGGGCCTTTGACGCTCGTACCTCGAGCAGAAGTGCCAGAGCTCTTCCGGACACGTAGCCGCCGGTGTCACAATGTGGCTCAAGCGAGAAGGTGATGCTGCTGAGAAACCAGTCGCCTTTCGGCCACGTAGCCGTAGGTGATAAGCCAGTGTCACAATGTGGCTGGCCGGCGGTGTTTTAGGGGTAAGGGACGCGAGCTGTGCGAGAGACGCTGGCGCCGGCGGGGCCGGACACTGAGCGGGGCGAAATGGGCCGGCTCTGGCCGCGCGTGGCAGGCGTGGCACGGAGCGCAGACGGCCCAGCGCGTGGCGTGGCCCGCGACGCGGCGCGTGGCGTGGCCGGCGGCGTGACCCAGCCGGTGTGGGAGCACGCCGCGGGGCTGCCTATCCCGCCGGCGCCGCCAGGGGCCGCCGTGCGTGACGCGCGGCCGTCGCCCGAGGAGGTCGATCTGCTGGCGCGGCTGCGCGGGGGGGACGACGCGGCCTTTAGCCGGCTTTTCGAGACGCACTGGGACGCGGTGGTGCGCCTGGTGGCGCGACTGGTCGGGGACGCGGATCAGGCCGTGGACCTGGCGCAGGAGGTGTTCGTCCAGCTCTACCGGAACCCGCCGGAAGCGGATGACGCGCCGCTGCGGGCCTGGCTCTATCGCGTGGCCATCAACCGCGGCTATAACGCGCTGCGATCCGAACGTCGCCGGCGCCGGCGCGAGGCGGCCGCCGCGCGCGACCCCATCACGGGCGGGGCGGAGGGCGCCAGCGCCGACACCCTGGCGGAGGCGGCCAATCGCGCCGAGGAGCGGGACGCCGTCCGTCGTGTGCTGCTTCAGCTTCCGGCACGGCAGCGTGAGTGCCTGCTGCTGCGCGCCGAGGGGCTCAGCTACGCGGAGATCGCCGCGGCGCTGGGGATCGCTCCCGGCTCGATCGGCACGATCCTGGCCCGCGCCGAACGGGCCTTCAAGCAGGCGTACCTGGCCCAGCGCGGCGGAATGTAAGACGGGTTCAAAGTTCAAGGTTCAAAGTTCAAGGTTGGTGATGGTGGGTCGGCCAGTGACGAGAGGAGAGTGACATGATGGCGATGCG
>DAOTTI010000063.1:0-18793 GCA_034437795.1 Chloroflexota bacterium
CCCAGGACCTGCGTCACCCGCGCCCGGGTGCCCCCGAGCTGGCGCGCCGGGCGGCCCGCGACGGGCACTCCCCATCATCCAGGGCCCTGTGCCACTCCTGGGCCAAGGCGATGGGATGGCGGTGCTGCCCAGAGGAGCGAGCTAGCCCTGTCCGCGGCTCGGAACATCGGGGCGGCTCTGCGCACTCGAAATGGTAGGCGAGGCGCGAGGCCCCCCGCGCCGCCAGCCTTGCCCTGGCCAGGATTGCCAGAGTGAGAAAAGTTCGGGATTTGCCCTGCCTCGGGGAGCTGGTGCTGTGTTACTCCTGAAACTTGGGGTACCGGCGCTCGAATTTGATGCGAGCGTCGGCGGTGGTGAAGCGCCAGTCGACCGTGTTGCCGGCGGCGTTGCGGCGCTCGGCTCAGGCGGTGACCTCGGCCGGCAGGATGGCCTTGTCCGCGATGCGCCGCTGCCGGCACTGGCGGCTCAAGATGGACAGTTCGATCTTGGCCATAGTCAGCCAACTGCCGTGCGGCCTAACATCGTCCGCGGTTAGCGAGATGGCCAACTTCTCTGCACCCGTCTCTCTTCCCCTGGTCGGCTGCGCCGATGATCTGAGCCGGGTCTCGGCCGCACTTGATCGGGCTGCGGCTGGCCATGGTGGAGCCACGTTCCTTGTGGGTGAGCCAGGAGTGGGCAAGTCACGCCTCGCGCACGAAGCGGCCAGCGCGGCGCAGACACGGGGATTCTCGGTCCTCGGACGACGTGGCCACGCGCTGGAGCGCACCCTGGCCTATGCCCCCCACTCTTGGATGCCTTCGGTCGCTACCTGCGCGCCCTCGATAGACGGGATCGAGCCATCCTCGTGAGCGGCCTACAGGAGCGCAGCCGCCTGTTCGGCCACCTCGCGCTCTCAGCGCCCGAGCCGCTGGGCGACCTTGCAGAAGACCCACCTCTTCGAGGCGGTTGCCCGGCTGCTTGAACGGTTGGCGAAGCGCGGCGCCGTGCTTCTGTTCTTGGACGACCTTCACTGGGCCCGTCCGACCTCTCTCGAGCTGCTGCATTACCTCGCGCGCGGTCTGGCCGACCTGCCTGTACTTGTCCTGGGGACGTACCGTCTCGAAGAGGCGGACGGCGGTCAACTGCTGCGCCCCCTGCCTCAGTCGCTGCGGCCACTCGGTCTGGCAGAGGAGATCGCGCTGGAGCGCTTGGCGCCTGAGGCCGCGATCGCGCTCGCTCGCGCCGTGCTGGGCACCGAGCCACCCGCTGACTTGCTGGCCCTTCTCGACACGCGTGCCTGCGGGTCGCCACTATTCATTCAGGCGTTCATCCAGGCGCTGGTGGAGGGCGGCCAACTAAACCAAAGCCAAGGTGAATCCCACAGGGCAGCCGCGGTACGCTGTCTGTGAAGAGCACCTACCGCGAGTACTGGCCATGCGGGAGTTACTGGACGCGTTAGAGCAATAGCACGTCGATACCCACCAGCTGTGGGAGCGCATGTACCGCGCGCCGACGCCGCGCGAGGGGGCGCGCTGGCATGCCCTGTGGCTGCTGGCGCGGGGCTGCTCGGCGGCGCAGGTGGCCAAGGCGCGGGAGCGCGACCCGCACACGATTGGCGACTGGCTCGCCCGCTTCTGCCGACGCGGCGCGGCGGCGCTGGCTTTCGAGCCCACCGGGGGCTCCCCCGCCCTCAACGGCCCTCAGCAGGCCGAGCTGAAGGCGGCGGTGCAAGCGCCGCCACGCGCGGTCGGGATCGAGGCGGCGAACTGGAGCTGAAAGCAATTGTCTTGGGTGTCAAGCTCCTTGAGCCGGAGCGGCGTGCCAGGAGGTGTGATGGCGGACCAGGGCGTTAAGGATCAGCAGCAGCTTGTGCATGCAGGCGGTCAGAGCCACCATCTTCGGCTTGCCCGCCCGCAGCAGCCGTTCGTAGAAGGCCCGGATTACCGGGTTGTAGCGGGTCGCCACCAGCGCGGCCATGGACAAGGCGCTGCGCACCCGTGCCCGGCCGCCCCAGACGACGCGCTTGGCGCGCAGGGTGCCGCTAGCACACTTGAGCGGGGCCAGCCCCACCAACGTGGCGATGCGCTTGCGGTCCAGCTGCCCCAACTCGGGCAACTCGGCCAGCAGCGTGATCGCCGTGGCCGGGCCGATGCCCGGCACACTGCGCAGCAGCGCCTCTCGCTCGCGCCAGACGGGGCTCTGGCGGATGGTCCGCCCCAGCTCGTCGTCCAGGTCGGCCAGCTCCTGCTCCAGCCAGCGGATGTGCGCCTGGACCCGGCCGCGGACGGCGGCCCGCGCGGTGCCCAGCCGCTGGCGCTCGGCGGTGAGCATGCCCAGCACCTGGCGCCGCCGCGTCAGCAGGGCACTGAGGGCCTGCTGGGTGGCGTCGCGCAGGGGACGGGGCGTGGGCCGCACCAGCGCCGCGAAGCGGGCCAGCACCTGGGCGTCCAGGGCGTCGGTCTTGGCCAACTGCCCGATGGCGCGGGCGGAGTACCACACCTGGCGTGGGTTGACGACCGCCACCGGCAGACCGGCCTCGGCCGAGGTGGAGGCAACCAGGGTCTCCCCGCCGCCACTCGCCTCCAGCACGATCAACTGCGGCGCCAGCGGCTGCAGCCGTGCGACCAGGGCGGCGATCCCCGCCTCGTCGTTCGGAACGCGCCACCGCTCGCCGGTGGGGCGGACCGCGATGTCCAACTGTGCTTTGGCGACGTCGATGCCAATGGTGACGGGTGTCGACGACATAGTCGCTTCCTCCTCCTTGGCCCGGCCTTGCGTGATGTGGGCTCTGTTGGCCCAGGCAACTGTTCGGGCTCGCAGAGAAATGGGCCACGGCGACCCACGCTTTCAGCCGGTCTCAGGCAGACCCAAGGAGGATCGGTCTGCCGCGGCCCAGTGACGACCCGGCGTCACCACTAACCAAGATACAAGGGGGTGCGGGAGTTCGTCGCACGGCGCTTCGGGGTGCGGCGCTGTCGGAGCAGCTGCCTGAACTACCTGCACCGGCTGGGCTTCGTCCTGAAGCGGCCGAAGGAGCGATTGACCAAGGCGGATGAAGCGAAGCGGGAGGCCTTCGTCGCGCGCTACGCCGAGCTGCGGCGCGACGCCCGGGCGACCGGGGCGGACATCTTCTTCGTGGACGAGGGCCACTTCCATGCCGACGCCGACCCGCGCGGCAAATGGCTGCTGAAGGGCGAGCCCGCCCTGGTCGGCTCGACCAGCCCCGGATTGAAGGAGAAGGTGACGTATTATTCGGCAGTCTGCCTGGAGACCGGCGAGGTGGACGAGATGCTGGTGGAGAGCAACTGCACCGCGGAGACCTCGGCCGCCTTCCTGCGCCAGGTGCGCGCCCACCATTCCGAGCCGCTGGGCATCCTCTGGGACAATGGCCCGGCCCACCACGGCGAGGCGCTGCGGGTCTACCTGGCGACCCCGGACCTGCACCTGCGGCTGATTCCCTTGCCTGGCTTCAGCCCGATTTCAACGCCGACGAGGCGATCTGGGGTTTGGTCCGGGACGAAGTGACGGCGAATACTTGCCTGGGCACCAAGGCCAGGGTCCGGGAGCAGGTCGGAGCGTTCTTCCATGGACTGGGCGCCCGCACCGAGGACGTCAGGCGCCGCTGCCGAACCGTGTTGCAGGCCCGCGCGGATGCCCTTGGAACATCCACAACCAAAACGCTTCGGGCCCCTCAGCATGTAGGTCCCACTTTGGCTTTAGTTTAGTCTAGTGCTCCATCACGATGATGCTGCCCGGTTCCGCAATCTGGCTGCGTCCATCAAAATCACCATGGCCAAGCATTGGCCTCGAGTTCCGCCATAATGCCCGAAGGCACTTGATATCACGCGGCCGGACGCCGGACTTTGATGGGCGTGGTCGTGGGCACGGCGACGTCCACAAGCCGGCTGGTCGCGCCCAGGCGCCCGCCGCCGCGGTGCCGGCCTGGCGCAGGGTGGCGAGCACGTCGGCGAAGGACGAGGCCAGCTTGCGCCGGTACCAGGGACGCACCAGCCAGGTGGCCACGCGACCGGCCTGCCGTTGGATGGTGGACCATCGCACCACCCGCGCCACGACCAGTCCGGCGAAGGGGGTGGTGGGGCGCACGGCCAACGCCGCGTCGTTCTGAGGGATCGGCGTAGCTGAGCCGCCCCTCCACGACGAAGAACGTTACTTCCGGGGTCCACGCTGCAGCGTCGCGCTCCAAGTGGCGCTCCAAGCGGAAGGCGACGCTGGCCCACCGCTCCGTGCCGCAGCAAACGGCGTCCATTGGGGTCGCACAGGACGATGTAGCGCCGCGACGTGGGCCGCGTCGGCGCACCCTGGCGGATACGGGGCTGACTGCCGATGGACAGCCCTGGCGATGCACCGCCGGCACCGGAAGGGCACGGCTACGCTACGGAGGTCCCCCACCCCGCCAGCGGGGAGCGGCAGCCAGACCGCGAGCACCACCCACACCTGCCATACGCGCCCGACGCGGGCAAACGCCTTCTATCCGCGCGAGCGCAGCGGGTCGTGGCGCTCCCCGGGGCCGCGGGGACATCGGGGCGTTGCCCCCAGCGCGATCGCCCGGCCCTGCTTGCGGGCCAGCCGGTTGTGCACCAGCACGCTCAGCGCCGCGTCCATCGGCAGCAGGCGCCCCGCCAGCGTGAACCCGACCTTGCCCAGCGCAGCTGGCTCCCACCGCGCCCAAGGAACGAACCGGTGGAACATCGAGCGGTGGCGCCAACTGCGCTCCCCCGCACCGCCGACCACCCCCGCGGCGACGGCCACGCCGGTCACCGTGCAACGGTCAGGGCACGGCAGCCCGCTTGTTGCCAGCGGGCGAACGGTCTGGGACGTCGGCGCGGGAAAGCCGGAGGCAAACGGGGCCAACAGCACAGCGAACGGCTCCGGCCCCATCAACGGGGGGCACCGCTTGCTCCAGACTGCTGCGATCTCTATCCTCAGAGCGTTCCAGCAGTCCAGCGGGAGCCACGCCCTCGCTAATTCAGCCGTCAAGCATGGCGGAACTCGAGGCTCGGGTGAGGGCTCCACTGAGCATGAACGCCGGCTCAGAGCTCACCGACCGCGCTCAAGCTGAGCGCGCAGGCGTGCCAGCTCGGCCTCAGCCGCCGCCGCACGCGCCTCCGCCGCGCGGCGCCGCTCCGCTTCCTCCTCAGGCGTAAGCAGCCGCTCGCCGGTCACCGGATCGTAGAGGCGGAGCCGCGTCCCTTCCGGACGAAGCTCCAGCCCGAGCTCCCTGCTGAAGATGCCCCCGTCTCGGTCGCGGCCTTGCGCCGGTAGCGGCCGCGAACCAGCTCATAGCCCTGTAGCGGGGGCTTCAGGTACTCGCCCAGAGGATCAAACAGGAAGTATTCGCGGACCCCGAGCGATTCGTACAGCGCCTTCTTGACTACACGGTCCTCGCGCCGCGTGCCGCGCGACGTGATTTCCAGGATGAAGCTGGGCGGGCGCCCCTCCTCCCACAGCTTGTAGGCGCGCCGCTGGGGGAGCTTGGGGATCCCCCGCGTGACGAACACGTCCGGTGAGACGACGAGAAAGGGCTGGCCGCGCTCATAGTAGAGCAGCAGGTTGGCGCCGACGTACACGTTGGGATCGTCGCGGAAGTAGGCACGCAGCGCCTCCCGCGTGTCGATCAGGCACTGGATGTGGACCTCGGTTTCCCCCATGGGCCGCCCGTCGCGCTCGGGGTACTCCACCTCTGGCTCGCACGGCTCCGGCGAGGGCGGCTGAATGGGGCGAGCAGGCTCTACAGCCATGGACACACTCCTCGCAGTACGCAACGGCGTCGAGCGACCCTGGGCGCAGCACCAGTATAGCGCCCGAGTGCCGGCATACACGTTGCGCCGGCCCCCGTGTCGGTTCCAACCGGTGGTGGTAGTGGCTTGGCCCAAGGTCCGTTGCGGTGACCCGCTGCAGGTGAGCGGCAGGACATCGCTTGACCAGGATCTCCCGAACCACTACAGCAACAATGCAACCGGCTCATCCCCGAAGACGGGCCGGCCCGCCCGCGCCCGCCCGCGGTCAGGCGGACTCGCGCACCACCAGTTCCGGCCGGTACAGGCCACGCAGGGGCGCATCCGCCTGCCCGCGCACGGCTGCCACCAGCCAGTCGATCGCCTGGCGGCCCATGGCGTCATACGGCAGCCGGATGGTAGTCAGCGGCGGCGCCAGGAATGGGGCGAAGGCGAGGTCGTCGTAGCCGACGACGGCCACGTCCTCGGGCACGCGCAGGACGGCGCGACGCACCGCGTGGAGCACGCCCAGCGCCAGGACGTCGCTCAAGGCCAGGATGGCGTCTGGTCGCTGCCCCCGCGTCGCCAGCAGTTCAGCGCCGGCCGCCGCGCCACCGGCCTCGCTGAGCTCCGGCGCCCAGACGACCCGCTCCATCTCTCCCAAACCGGCCTCCCGCAAGGCGCGCCGGTATCCCTCCAGGCGCCGCTCCACCGCGCGCGACGGCACCGACGACCAGCCGACGGCGGCAATGCGCCGGCGCCCGCGCTCAAGCAGGTGGCGGGTGGCAGCCGCGCCTCCCACTACGTTGTCGACGTCCACCCAGGGGTGCCGCTCGAGCCGGCGCTGGAAGGCGACCACCGGCACGGGCAGCGTAGCGCTCTCGAGGAAGGCCTCATCGTCCGGCGTCAGGCTGGTCAGAATGGCCCCGTGGAAGCGGGAGGCGACGCACAGCCCGGGATGCTCGCTGATGCGGCCCGGCTGGTATTCCTCCACCACCAGCTGGGCCGACGGCGCGCGCGCCGCCAGGGCGGTCGTGGCGGCCTCGATCAGGCGCGCGCTCAGGCCGATGGGCGTGCCGGTGGGACGCAGGATGGCCAGCGTGATGTCCGGCGCAGCCGCGCCGCTCTGGCGGTGGCGCAGGCGTCGGGCGCCGAGGTCCGGCGTGTAGCCCAGCTGGCGTGCCGCCGCGAGCACGGCCTGCCGGGTGGCGGCCGAGATCCCCACCTTCGTGTCGCGATTGTTCAGCACCAGCGACACCGTGGCCTGCGACGTCCCCGCCAGACGAGCGATGTCCCGATAGGTGGGGCGGCCATTGGCCAGGGGCTCAGTCACCGGCGGCCCCCTCTTCTAAAACCATTGACCTGAATCCGTTTAGCGCTGTACAATGGTGGCCGATGAACGGCACCGTCCAGGAAGTACCATACCACTTCACGCGCCGCCTGCAGACGCTCCCCCCGGTTGACGTGCTGGTGGCCGGCGGGGGCATGGCCGGGTTCTCCGCGGCCGTGGCGGCCGCGCGCCAGGGGGCCCGCGTCATGCTCGTCGAGCAGCACGCCGACCTCGGCGGCACGGCCACCACCGCCGGTACGGCCGCCTTCTGCGGCGAGACGACCGGGCAGGGTGAGGTCTTTGACGCCGTCGTCCGCGAGCTGGAGCGCCTGGACGCTATCGCTCCCTATAAGCCGTATCGCGAGCGCGAGGCCCGCCCGTTTGACCACGAGGTGCTCAAGATCGTGCTCCAGGAACAAGCGCTGGCGGCTGGCGTCGACCTGTGGCTGCACACGCGCGTCGTGGACGCGGATTGCCGCGACGGGCGGATCGACGGCGTGATCCTCCACAGCAAGAGTGGCCTGCAGGCCATCCGGCCCACCACGGTCATCGACTGTACCGGCGACGGCGACGTGACCCATCTCGCCGGCTTCCCAACGGTGAAAGGGCGGGAGGGTGACGGCGCCCAGCTGCCGATGGCTATCAACTTTTTTCTGCGCCACGCCGGCCGCGAGGTCCGCCAGGACCTGCCCGCCGCACCGGCGGCGCCGGGGGGCGCGCTGCGCGTCTACCACGCCGCGGAAGAGCTGCCGATGCTTTCGGTCTGGCCGCAGGGAGACGGGAAGGTGGGGCTGAAATTGAAGATCGTGGGCCACGACGCCACGGACGGCAAGTCGCTCACCGAGGCCGAGATCCACGCCCGGCGCCTGATGTGGAGCATGATCCACTACGTCCAGCGCCACCCCCTGGGGCGGCACGACCTGCCGCAGTATAAGTTCGACTACATCTCGCCACGTATCGGCATCCGCGAGGGCCGGCGCGCGGTAGGGGAGTACGTGCTCACGGTGGACGACCTGCGCGCAGGCCGGCTCTTCGACGACGGCGTCGCCCTGGGCGTGTTCTACCTGGACTGCATGGACCCGACGACAGACAAGCGGGTGTACCAGATCAACTGGGAGGAACGGCACGTCCCGCCCTATCACGTGCCGTACCGGTCCCTGATCCCCCGTGGGACGAAGAACCTACTGGTGGCCGGGCGCTGCTTCTCCGCCGACCAGCTGGCGCTGTCGTCGGCACGCGTCATGACCACGGCTAGCATGATGGGGCAGGCGGCCGGCATCGCTGCCGCCTGGTCGACGGGCGGCAACCGGCCCGTAGGTGAGGTGAGCGTGGCGGCGCTGCGCCGCGAGCTGGTCAACCGTGGGGCCGTGCTTGAGCCGGAACCGGGCATGACCCCGGCCGCGCCTCCGCGCATGGGTGCCGCCGTGGACGCGACACCCACCGGAACGGCGCACTGAACCACCTGCCGAACGGTATCAGCAAGCGCCATGAGGAAGTAGCATCAGCGAGCTGGAGGAGTACGAATGCCGGCCGAGCAAACAGGACTGAGCCGGCGCAGGCTCGTCGCCAGCGCAGCCACTGTCTCAGCAGCGGGGCTGGGGGCCTGCGGGCCGGGTACCACGACATCGGGACCAGGCGGCGCCGCGGCGCTTCCGCCGGCGACGATCGAGTACGCCTACAACTCGGGGACGGGGCCACTGGCCGAGGCGCGGGCGGCGGCGGTCGAGAAGTTCATGGCGGCCGTACCCAGCATCAAGGTGATCCCCATCCCGGGCCAGCCGGAGGCCCAGGTGCTGGAGAAGTTCAAGGCGGCCGCCGCGGCCGGCACGCCGCCGGACATCATCTCGCTCAACGCCAACGTCTATGGCGATCTCGTGGCCAGCAAGCTCATCACGCCCCTCGATAGCTTGATGCAGACGCGGGGCAAGGGGTTTAGCCGCGACGCCTTCTACCCTGAGCCGCTCAACGCTATGACCGTGGACGGCAAGCTGTACGGAGTGCCGCGGTTCGTCACTACCATGCTGCTCTTCTATAACAAGGACCTCTTCGCCAGGGCCGGGCTGGCCGAGCCAAACGAGAGCTGGACGTGGGAGCGGGAGTTCACCGCCGCCGCCCAGCGCCTGGCCCCCTCATGGCGGGTGAGCAGGGCTTTGTCATGGACTTTGGCCCCAACGTGCGGAACACGCTGGCGTACTCATGGGGCGGCGAGTTCTTCGACAAAGCCGGCAAGAAGTGCCTCCTCGATCAGCCCAGCGCGATCGCGGCGCTGGAGTTCGCTCACGGCCTGCGCTACCGGCATCGCTTCGCCCCGGCCCAGGGCCAGGAGGGTGGCGCGACCTTCAACAACGGGCGGATCGCCATCAGCGTCACCGGGAGCTTCGCCTACACCGGGCTCAGTGCGGTGGCCTTCAAGCCGGGTGTGGCCTTGATGCCAAAGGGACCGGGCGGGCGGCGCACATGGGGCAACGCTACCGGCTACAGCATCGCCGAGGGTTCAAAGCAGAAAGAAGCCGCCTGGGAGTTCATCAAGTGGCTGGTAGGCGACCAGGGTCAGGAGCATCTGGCGGCCACGGAAACCACCACTCCGGCGACCAAGAAGATCTACCCGCCGGCCGGCGTACCGGCGGATGTGGCCAAGACGTTCTTCGAAGCGCTGAAATACGGCCTCTTCTTCCCCGCGCTGAAGGGCTTCGGCGAGATCATGGCTCAGATCAACCGCGAGCTGGACCTGGCCCTCAACGAGAACAGCCGCAGCGTGCGTGGCTCCGCGCTAGCAGCGGCCGCTGCCGCCAACCGGCTGCTGGCAGCGCCGTAGCATGCCTCGGCGAACTGGCGACGGTCGTTTTTGCCTGCCCCATTGTCCATTGTCCTCAGGTCAACGAGAGACAGCGCGGTAGCATGCCTCGACGAATCGGTGACGGGCCACACCGGCCTGCTCGTGCATCTCGTGCGTCCCTTTTCATACCGCGTTTAAGGAGCGTGAGCGCGCATGGCTGACGCCAGGCCGAACCTTCTGGTGATCTGCTCGGACGAGCATGACGGCGCGGTCATGGGCGCGGCAGGCCACCCGCGGGCGCAGACCCCGCATCTCGATGCGCTCGCCGCGCGCGGGCTGCTGTTCGAGCGGGCGTACTGCACCAGCCCGCTGTGCGTCCCCTCGCGCCTCTCGCTGCTCTCCGGGCGCTATCCTCACCAGGTAGCGGCCTTCGACAATGCCTCGCTCCCGCCCGTGGGCTACCGCACGTGGGGACATGCCCTGGCTGCGGCCGGCTACGAGACAGTGTTGTGCGGGCGGACCACTTTCATGGGACGGAGCGGCGCCACGGGTTCGAGCGGCGGCTCGCGGATGACCTGCCGCGCTGGTACAGCCCCGTGAGCCGGCCCCCGGGCAACCGCGAGCGCGCGCCGCCGCACCAACTCGCACGTCAGCGAGCACGGCGCGCTGGAGACGGTGGAGAGCGTTGAACTGGAGCACACCCGTGACCATCTGGAACACGATGCGCGGGTGACTGACCTGGCGGTGGCTTTCCTGCAGGAGAAGGCCAGGCCTGCCGGCGGCGAGCGGCCGTGGCTGCTGTACGTCGGGCTGATCCACCCGCACTTTCCGCTCATCGCGCCGCGGGAGTACATTGAGCGGTACGACCCGGCGTCAATCCCGCTGCCGGCCGCCTGGGACGAGCCCCTGGAGAGGCAGCATCCCGTCATTCAGCGCGTACGCTGGGCAATCCACAACGAGGCGACGCTGCCGGCCGAGACCGTGCGGCAGGCGATCGCCTGCTACTGGGCGCTGGTGACACTGGTGGATGAGCGCATCGGACGGATCGTGGACGCGCTCGACCGCACGGGGCTAAGCGAGCACACGGTCGTGCTCTATACCAGCGATCACGGCGAGATGGCCGGCTACCACGGCATGTGGCAGAAGCACTGCTTCTATGAGCCGGCGGTGCGTGTGCCCCTGGTGGTGCGCCTGCCGGATGTGGTAGCCAGGCGAGCAGGGATCAGCCAGCCGGCGCGGGTACCAGAAAACGTCAGTCTGGTAGACGTCTTGCCGGCACTGCTGGAGCTGGCCGCGGCGCCACCGGAGCCGGGGCTCCCCGGCCAGAGCCTCTTGCAGGCGGCGCGCGCCGCCGTACGAGGGGAAGCCGGCAGGAGGGTGGTACTGGCCGAGTACCACGCCGCCGGCATGGCGAGCGCGGGGTACATGCTGAAGCGCGTTGCGCTCAAGTACTGCCACTACACCGGCGAGCGACCGCAGCTCTTCGACCTGGCGCACGATCCGGACGAGCTACACGACCTGGTCGGGGAGGCGGCGTACGCACAGACGCTGGCGGAGATGGAGGCAGCGCTCCGACAGGTGGTGGACCCGGAGGCGGTGGACGCGCTGGCCAAGGTGGACCAAGCGCGCCGCAGAGCGGCCGCAGGAGCGCAGAGCGATGCCTGAGGCGCGTTATGTGGGTTGATTTGACAAGGGGAGGCCCCCACGGGCAGAGAAGGAGTGCAGCACCACTCCCTGCCGTGGAGGCCTGTCCCGATGATGCCACTGGCCGACTTGTTTGTCCACGTCTACGTCCTGGTCGACGACGCCCTGCTGACGGGCATCGTGCCTGTCCCACGCCGCCCGGGACCAGCCCCAGCCTGCTCCGACGCCGAGGTGCTCACCATTGCCCTGGTGCGGCACCTGCTCGCGCGGCCGAGCGACGCGGCCTTCCTGGCCGAAGTCCGTCAGGATTGGGCCCACTCCTTCCCCCGACTGCCCGTCCAGAGCGAGTTCAACCGGCGGGTCCGCGGGCTCTGGGGAGCCTTGGCATACCTGTGGCAGCATGTGGCCAGCCAGCTTCCCGAAGACCCCTGGCAGCAGCTCGACACCACGGCCCGGCCCGTCAAGCACCCCAGTCGGGTCCGGGGCCCCGATGGGTGGCACGGGTCGGGCGACCTGCACGCCGGCTTTGGGCGGGATGCGGCCCACGGCGAGTGGTTCTACGGCTGCCGCCTGGCGCTGCGGACCGACCTGGACCCGCGGTTGGTCCGGGCTTCGGGGATGGTTCCGGCGGCGGTGGACGAGCGGGCAGTTGCCGAGACCCTGCTGGAGGGCACGAGCCCGCGAGGGCTGCTGCTCGACCGCGGCGTCGCCAGTCGAGCCTGGGTGGCCACCCAGGCTGCGCGGGGCACCCAGGTCATCCTGACACCCGGCCGGACCGAGCGCCAGCGGCTGCCCGCCGCGATGCGGCGGCCGGTGGCGGCGTTGCGCAACCGGATCGAGACGACGACCGGCGAGCTGACCGAGCGGCTGGGCCTGGCGCGGCACGGCGCCAAGACCTTCTGGGGCCTGCTCACCGGGGTGGCAGCGACCATCCTGGCTCACACCTTTCAGCTCCTCCGCCTGGTGTGAACGATGAACCCACATAATGCGCCTGAGGAGTTCTCTGATGTCCGCCATCTCGGGACCTCGCCCACCCGCGTCCTCATTGACCGCCTCTCAGAGAGAGCCTATCACCCCGTCTGTGGGTTTCACCTTGGCTTTGCTTTAGTGGGCCACTTGGCATGAACGACGCCATTGATCGGGGGGTGTAGGTCGGCGCTGGACCGGTCGGCAGGCGCAGGCACTGGAGCCGCCGAGGGCATGATGGGGCGCTGACGGCTGCGCTGGCGACGGAGGTGGCGCTTGCCAGCCCACTCGAAGGGCGTGGGATCGGCGTTCCAGCCGCGCGCCGTCGCTTCGAGCCAGTCGATGCTGTCGTCCGGGGAAGTCGGTGTCTCGCCGGTGAGCGCGCGGCGGACGAGGATCCGCTGGCTGGATTCGGCCATGTTGAGCCAGGAGCCGCTGAGTGGCGTATACAGCGTGAGTGGCGTGTACAGGGGCATCACGCCGTGCGCCACGAGCCACAGGACCAGGCTGGGGGCCTTGTGGCCGGTCAAGTGGTCGAGGACCAGCAGCAGACGGAGGGGCGGCAGGCGTTCGGGCAGGGTGAACCGGACGGTGAGCCCGTCCTGCCAGTGCTTCCAGGTGGCCCGGCGCGCCGCCTCGCTCTGGATCGGTGACTCCGGCAGCGTCGCCAGGATCGCCGTCAACTCGGCCTTGAGCCAGGGATGCATCACCGCGTTGGCTGCCCTGGTGACGCCCTTGCCCCGGACCTGCCCCGAGGCCGGGTGGAACAGGGTCAGCAGCTTGGTCGTGCCGTGCCGGAGGTGCTCATGGGGAGAGCGGGTCGGGCTGATCGCCGGGCGCCAGTGCGTGCCGGGCGGGGGGATCGCCTGGTACGGCCCGGCCTCATCCTGGGTCCAGGTCGGCACCTCCATCTGCGTCTCCGCCTGCTCGAGCAGCCCCTTTTCCCCGTCGTGTCCGGATCGTGGACCTCGACCTCGTCGGCCTTGCGGCGGCGCTTGGCCAACCCGGTGTGGCACCACGACCGGTCGCGCTGCCAGCTCAGGTCGGCCTCGTGCAGCACGCACCAGATGGTGTATGGGCCCACCTCGGGCAGCCCGCCCTCGGCGGTCCGCAGCGCCCGTTGCAGCGTCGTCAGCGACCAAGTCGCCGTCTTGTCCCGCGCCCGGTCCGGCGTGCGGTGCACCTCGGCCAGGATCCGCTCCCGCTCGGCCACGCCGTACTTGACCCTCGGGCATCCCCCATGCCGTGGCTCGACGGCCGCCAGTCCCTCCCGATTGAACCGGGCCACCAGTTCTCCGACCGCGTCGCCCGACCGGCGCCCCACCCGCCGCGCCGCGTCGGTATACGAGAGGGAACGGGGACCTTGGCCGAGTAGCGCCATCCGGCTCTCTTGCGCACGCCCCGGCGAAGGCCGGTGCGCGCAGTGCGCGCAAAGCGTTCGGATCAACGCGGTCCGGCGCCACGCGAGGCGGCGGACCGCGGGGGAGGACGGACCTCACCCCCTTCGGTCGCGTCCGCGCCTTCGCCGCCATTCGATCGCGCGTTTGCGTGACACTTCACCCCCTTCGGTCGCGTCTGCGCCTTCGCCGCCATTTGATCACGCGTTTGCGTGACACTTCAGCCCCTGCGGGCGAGGCCGCGCCTGGATCGTCCGCAGCCCCTGGTCCTCGGCTAGCCTTCAGCCCCTGCGGGCGAGGCCGCGCCGCTGCCGATGATCGTGCTCTACGACCACTGGTTCCTCACTCCCTGCGGACCAGGGCTGCGCCCCACCCGCGCTTGCCCCAGCCTGCAGTGGGAAGACGGCGAACAGGCGAGGCGCGGGCGCGGCGCGCTCAGCGCCGCCCGTTGCCAGAACCGGCATGGAAGTTGCAGCGTGGCGGGCGATGGCACCGTACGCGCCCGCGGCGGCGCGTAGTCAAGTCCAGCACGCCGCCCTGACGCTGCTACTGATGCTGCTGTCGCACCTGGTCTTGATGGCCTCGCCGCTGCACGGCATGGCGCTCTCGGTGGGCGCCGGTGCCCAGCACAGGCAGCACGATCCTCTCCGACGCGCCGACGCCGATCAGTCGGAGCGCGGCGGCGCCCAGCACGGGCAGCACAACGCCGGCGCTTTGCCGTCGCACCAGCGGCCGGGTCGCGGGACAGGGCTCGTGGCGCAACGGGACCTATCCGACGATTGCGCGATCGTCGCTGCGCTCCCGGCGGGCAACCCCCTCAAGCTCATGCGCGCCGGAGCCTTCGGCCAGGCTCCCTCACTGGCGCCAAGGGATGTCGAGCCCGCATTTGGGCGCCCAGCCCGTCCGGCCCCACGTGGGGCGGCGGATCCCCAGGCCCTGTTCCAGGTCTTCCTGTTGTAGGGGGCCTCTCGGCAAGCCGGCGAGCCGGTGGACGCGGCAACGCCCGTCGCGCCGTCCTCGGCCGGCCGGTGCTCAGCCTCCGCCCCAGCAAGTCATCCGGGCCCCATCTTCGGACGTGGGACCGGCGCTCCGTGACCGAGACTTCGAATGCCACACAGGAGTCAGACCATGCCTGTGACCCAGCAGATGATCGAGGCTCATCCACTGGCCTCACAAACCGACCGCAGAACGCTGGCGGATTGCGTCCAAGCCTGCTTCGATTGCGCCCAAGCGTGTACGGCCTGCGCCGACGCCTGCCTTGGCGAGCGGGACCTGCCAATGCTCGTCCGGTGCATTCGGCTCAACCTCGACTGCGCCGACGTGTGCGACGCGACCGCGCGCCTCGTCTCGCGCCAGACCGAGGCCGATTGGTCCGTGCTGCGCAGCCAGCTTCAGGCCTGCGTGGCCGCGTGCCGCGCCTGCGGTGCCGAGTGCGAGCGCCACGCCCAAGCGATGCAGATGGAGCACTGCCGCCTGTGCGCCGAGGCGTGCCGGCGCTGCGCCGAGGCCTGCGAGCGTCTGCTTGCGGCGCTCCCCGCATGACCGCTCCGCCGAGATCCACCGACCCTATTTCTCACCGTGTGGCCGGAAGCTTTCACCTGCGCCAGGAGCGGAGGCGTCAGAGGGTTTCTGGCCGCCCATCTAGAAGCAGGAGGACCAGACCCATGCCTGCCTTTGCAACCAGACCAGTATGCAGGGCCGGGCGCCGCGCGCTCGGCACCGCCACTAGCGCCTTGCTCCTCGCGCTCGTCCTGGCTCCCCCAGCCGCCGCCCAGCTCACGGGGCGCGACCCGGCGCCGAACCCCACCAGCGCCGCCGTCGAGATGGAGTTCCTGCGCGGCATGGTGCCACACCACCGCGGGGCGATCGCGATGGCGGGGCTCGCCACTCAAAAGGCCACCCGCCCTGAGCTCCGTGAGCTGGCCGCCAGGATGATCGAGGACCAGCGGAACGAGATGGCCCAGATGACGGCGTTCCTTCGGGACTGGTACGGCGTCGAGCCACCGGCCGGCGCCGAGATGCCGATGGAGGCCATGATGGGGATGGCCCCCATGCTCCACAACCTGCTGCCCGACGAGAGGGCGCGCATGGCACGGCTGGAGGCCCTCATCGGCCCTGCCTTCGACGTGGAGTTCATGAGCGCCATGACAGACCACCATGCGATGGCGATCGCCATGGCGGCGCCGGTGCTGATCCACGGCCACCACGAGGACCTCTACACCCTGGCGGAGCGCATCGTGATCAGCCAGGGGGAGGAGATCCGCCAGATGGACGAGTGGCTGCAACGCTGGTACGACGTCCGGCGTCCCCTCGAGGGCCCGACCACGACGATGATGGCGATGATGACGCCGCCGCACTGATCGGCGGGGCGGTCTCGAGCCAGGCTCTTCGTGGGCGGAGCCCTGAACCTGGCGCTCTCCCGGACCAGAGGACTTGGCCAGGGGGAGTAGCGAGTAGCGAGCGAGGAGCCGTCACCCTAGTCCTGCCCCAAGTAGCGAGCAGCGAGTGAGGGCTCCTCACTCGCTACTCGCTTCGCGGGCCCCCGCTCTCCCTATGGGAGAGGGGCCCTTAAGGCAAGGGGACAGTAGGACCTCGCCCTAGCCCGCTCCCACAGGGAGAGGCGACGCTCGCCCAGAGGGAGAGGGAGTGTGCGCCGGCCATGAAGAGGCTGGGCGTGGCTGCCGGCCGGCGGTGGCGCGCCGCCTAGCCGGCAGCCCTGGGGGCTTCAGGCGGCCTTGGCCGCTGGCACCTGCGGCACCGCCTCGGCCGGCCGCGCCTCGGCCTTCCTCTCGGCGGTGATCAGCTCAATCGCCAGGGCGATCACCGCCAGCACCACGCCCACGACGAAAGTCGGCACGGGCGGCAGCCCGATGCGCCAGGCCGCGTCGAGCGAGTACTGGCCGGCCCCCATCAGGCCGATGGTGGCCATGGCGGCGAGCAGTACCAGGTTGTACTCATAGCCGCCATTGCTGATCCACAGCCCCTTCGGCCAGTGCTGGAAGGCGATCGCCGAGAGCATCACCGCCACGATGGCGGCGGCCGCCAGGGGGGTGAGCAAGCCGAGCACCAGCCCCGCGCCGCCCAGCGTCTCGCCCAGGCCGGCGAGAATGGCCCACAGCCGTGCCGGACGGAGGCCGAGCGAGGCGAAGTACCCCGCCGTCGCATCGATGCCATAGCCGCCGAACCACCCGGCCAGCTTCTGCAGGCCGTGGCCAATGAAGAGCAGGCCGATCACGACCCGAAGGATCAGTAGGCCGGCGTCAGCCGAGATGCTCACTGGAAGAAAGGTCATCCGCTGTTCGCCTCCTTTCTAGCGCCGGTTGCGGTCCTTTGCTCAATGGGAGTGTGCATCTGTGGTGAGTTGTAGGGTCGCGGTGTTGGACCGGTATATGAGGCGCGCCAGGGCGCCGTAAAGGATCGCTCGGCGCGGCTCGGTTCTGCGCGGCGCTGTTGAGCTCGGCGCTGTCGGGTGCGGCTCGGTTCTGCCTGCTTCAGGCCAGGGCCACCCCAGCGTGGCGCGGCCAGTAGTTGAGCATTGCTCCTTGCTGTGAGTAGACCTTGCGTTTTGCGGTGGCCCGCGGCGGCCGTAACGACCCTTCGCCAATGAGGCAGACATACCGAAAGCACGGATCACGGAGGCGCACGATGAGCACCGATCCCTTGTGGTGGGAAGACGTTGGGGCGCGCGTAGCGGGCGGGCTGGGGACCTCGAACGCCATTCTGGCCCCGTTCTTGCGCCTTTCTTATCCGGCCGGCGGAGCATGGGTGCAGATGGCTGTCGAATACAAGGACTACTACAAGATCCTGGGCGTGCCGCGGAACGCGACGGAGAAGGAGATCAAGGCCGCCTACCGCAAGCTCGCCCGCCAGTGGCATCCGGACGTGAACCCGGGCAACAAGGAGGCGGAAGAGCGGTTCAAGGAGATTGCGGAGGCCTACGAGGTCCTCTCAGACCCCGAGAAACGGCGCCGGTATGACCAGCTCGGCCCCGACTGGGAGCGGTTCGCGGGCGCAGGACCCGGCCGGGCATGGCGGGGCGCCGGCCCCAGCGGGCCGCGCGTCGAGTACCGCACTTTCACGCCTGAGGACCTGCGGGACCTCTTCGGTACGGAATCGCCCTTCTCAGAGTTCTTCCAGGCGCTGTTCGGGGAGCCCGCGCGCGGGTTCGGTGGCCTGGGTGGCCTGGGGGGCTTCGGGCGCCGCACGGCCACGGCCACGGCTCGGCCGCGGGGGCCAGTGGCTGGCGAGGATATCGAGGCGGAGCTTCAGATCACGCTGGACGAGGCCTTCCGCGGCGGCACCAGGACCATCGAGATCACCGATCCCGACGGGCGCAGGCGGCGGGTGGAGGTGCGGATCCCCGCGGGGGTGGATACGGGCACCCGCCTGCGGCTGGCGGGGCAGGGCGCACCGGGCGAGGCCGGAGGGCCGCCCGGCGATCTCTATCTGCGCGTCACCGTCCTGCCACACCCGCGGTTCGAGCGCCGCGGCGACGACCTCTATCTCACCGTCCAGGTCCCGTTGACCACGATGGTCCTGGGAGGTGAGATCACCGTGCCGGCGCTCGACGGGCAGACGCTAACGGTGACCGTACCCCCGGAGACGCCCAACGGCCGCACCCTCCGGCTGCGGGGGCAGGGCATGCCCCGCCTGCGGCGCCCGGGCGAGCGCGGCGACCTCTACGTGCGCTGTGAAGCGCTGCTGCCGTCAGGGCTGAGCGAGGAGGAACGGCGCCTGTTCCGGCGCCTGGCGGAGCTGCGCGGCCGCGCGTCGCGCGCCGCCTGAGCAAAGGGAGCGAGAACAGCCTGGGCCGGCTCGACGTAACGGACCAACCTGGACAGGGCTCAGCAAGGACCAGCTTGGACGGAGCAGTGGTGACGCGCAGGCGTGGCACCAAGGCAACGGAACAGCAGACGGGAGGGAATGCCATGGCACGACCGGCACGCGGCGCGGGGCGCGCCGGCAG
>DAOTTI010000064.1:0-16010 GCA_034437795.1 Chloroflexota bacterium
GCCATCACTCGCACCCATCCGCTACGCACGGCTCGCTGTTACCTTTGTTACCTTTCCGGAAGAGTTCCCTCTCCCTTTGGGAGAGAGTTAGGGTGAGGGCTCCGCTCTTGAATGATCCGGGCCAGCCGGTGGCGATGACCCGCCTCGGCCCGGGGCGGTCAGGGCTGCCTCGGACGGCTCTCCTGGCCCGGGGCGGTCAGGGCTGCCTCGGACCGCTGTCCTGGTGTGGTCCGGCCAGAGGGGCCTCGCACGGTTCCCTGCACGTCGGGTCGGGCTTCCATGTGCCGCATGACGTAGATGATCTGGCCGGCGACGATGATGCCGGAGATGATGAACCACTGCACGGCGGCGATCAGGTGGACGCCGTCGCCCAGGTCCGTGGCCGGCGCCTTGCGGTACGGGAGCGACTCAAGCTGCACCAGCCGCCCATCGTCCGGTAGCTGGACGACGACGAACGGCAGCAACTGGTGGCTGACCAGGGGCTGGATCTGCGGCACGTCGAGCGCGGCAATGAGGCGTTGCGTCCCCGCCGCGTTCGCCCCGCGCACGGGGCCGCGGGCGTGCTGGCTGGGCCGGATCCAGCCTTCCACCTCCACCGGCCCGAACGTACGGTAGCGGGCCCAGCTTGCGGGGCCGGCCTCATCCAGCGGGATCCAGCCCCGGTCCACCAGCACGGCGCGGTCGCTCCCGGCCAGGACGAGCGGGGTGATCAGGTGCAGCCCCAGCCGGCCGCCCCAGACTTCGTTGGTGAGGGCCAGCTCGTCATTGTGGTCGAAGGTGCCACGGACGAGCACCCGCCGGTAGAGCATCTGCTCCGGATCCGTCCCCGGCCCTAGCCCCGCTTCCGTGAGGACTATTGGCTCGGCAGTGAACCGCGCAGTGAGCTCCGCACTCAAGGCCCGCCGCTGCGCCAGACGGTCCAACTGCCAGAAGCCCAGCCGAACGGTGACGGCGCAGGCAAGCAGGGCCGCCAGCGTCATCCACCGCCAGCGCCCGGCAAGGGCGCGCAACAGGTCCATCAGGCCCGGTCGACGCATGAGTGCCTCAGTCGTAGGGAGCAGGGAGTAGCGAGTAGCGAGTTCCAAGTAGCGAGCGGCGAGGCCGCCCCCGGGTCGCCGGAGAACGGCCAGGGAGCGCTGGCCGTGAGATCGTCCATCGTGGGTGTTGCGTCTCAGGTTCTACAGAAAGCATATGGGCTACTCTTTCATCGTTGGATGGGGATGCGCCGTTATCGGAGGTATGCGGTAATCAGGTGGTGGCCAAGTGGATGTGAGGTGGTGATCAGGTGGTGGTCAGGTGGGCAGCGCCTGCGGCAACGTGATCGCCGCCTGATCACGAGGCGCCACGCGCCTGGGTCACTACCTGATCACCGGTTGATCAACCGTGGCACTGTCGATGCAGCAGTGCGTAGCTGAGCCATGAGCGGCTCAGATAAAGGAGAGGTGACAATGGCGTCCACCGGGAAGAGGCGGGCCTCCTACGTCGTGCGCCCGCCGACGGCCGTGCTCACGCGGGGCTTCGATCCCCGCCTGTCGGTCGGGTCGGCTCGCCCGGCCGTGTTTCGTTCGTCCACTTACGTCTTCTCCAGCCCCGAGGCGGCGGAGCGGGCCTTTGCCATCGCCCTGGGCAAGTCTCACCCCGCTGAGGGCGAGGACGTGGATCTGATCTACGCCCGCCTCTCCCACCCCAACGCCGAGATCCTGGAGGACCAGATCGTCCCGCTCGAGCCGGGGGCGCAGGCCGCTGCTGTCTTCAACTCCGGGATGGCGGCCATCTCCACGCTGTTCTTCACGGTGCTGCAGCCGGGGACGAGCCTGGTCTATACCACGCCCCTGTACGGCGGCACGCAGCACCTCATTCACCAGCTCCTGGAGCCGTTCGGCGTCCGCGGCGTGCCCGTACCGGCTGGAGACACGGCCGGCCTGCGCGCGGCGATTGGCAGCGCCAGCCGCCTGCGCCTCGTCTTCGTTGAGACGCCGGCCAACCCCACGCTGCGCATGTCGGATATTGGCGCGGCCGTGGCGGCCGCCCGTGAGCACCCCGATACGCCCATCGTTGCCGTGGACAATACCTTTCTGGGGCCGGCCTTCCAGCACCCTCTCACGCTGGGGGCGGACCTGGCCGTCTACTCCGCTACCAAGTACCTTTCCGGCTTCAGCGACATGCTGGGCGGCGTGATCCTGGGCAAGGAGCCGGATCTGATCACCCAGCTCCGCGGCACACGAGCGATCCTGGGCAACATCCTGCAGCCGGATGAGTGCTGGCTGCTGGATAGCCGCCTGCCGACGGTGACCCTGCGCATGAACCGGCAGAGCAAGAACGCGCAGCGCATCGCTGAGCACCTGGCGGGGCACCCCAAGATCAAGAAGCTCTACTATCCGACGTTGTTCGACGAGCCGGAGCAGGTCCGCATCTTCGAGAAGCAGTGCCGCTACGCCGGCGCCGTCTTTTCTTTCGAGCTGCACGGCGGCAAGCCGGCGGCCTTCGACTTCCTGCGCCGGCTGAAGATCGCCAAGAACGCCGTGAGCCTGGGCGGGGTGGAGACGCTGGCCTGCCATCCGGCCACCACCACCCATTCGGAGCTCTCCGAAGAGGAGCAGCGCTGCAACGGGATCACGCCGGGCCTGGTCCGCGTCTCCATCGGGATCGAAGACTGGCGCGACCTCCTGGCCGATTTCGAGCAGGCGCTGGCAGGGGTGTAGGCCAGGTCGCGCGACCAGGCCCGAGTACTTCAGCACTAACGACGAGTCCCTTCTCCCTGTGGGAGAGGGTTAGGGTGAGGGCTCCGCATTGATCTGTCCCCGCTCCCTTTGAGAGACGGCGAGGGTAAAGGCTCCGTTGGTGGATCCTCCGGCCCAGTAAACACACTCACCAGAGGGCATCCTGCTCGCGCCGCAGCCTCACGGCAGGCGAGGTCTGATCCAGCGCCACCATGTCATACGTCAGGGGCGTATCCCGCGGCACCTCCTGCGTCACGGCGACGCCGTCGGCCAAGCCGAGCGGTAGCAGCCGCTCGGCGCGGGCCACGCTGGCCCGTTCGATCAGCCCGTAGACCGTCTCGCCGCCACTGCCGTCCAGCCGCTCTCCCCTGCGCAGGGCGCGTTTGGCGACGGCGATCACGTCCGCCACCGGGACCGGTAGGGGAGAGCCAGTGGGCCGCCCCAGGAGCGCGGCCTCCGCGATGGAGACCGGCGCCTCGATGCCGCACAGGTGATAGGGCCGGTAGAGCACCGCCCGCTTCCCGTCCGGCGACGCCGGCAGCCCGTAGAAGGCCAGATCCTCCTGGAGGAGCGGGTTCTCCGTCGTCACCACCACCCAGACGCCGCTGGCGATGTGATTGGATAGCAGGGTATGGCCGTCGCCTGAAACGGCATTGGCCAGGTCAACTACGCCCTCGCGGGAGAGCAGCCCGCCGTCGGCGCGGAGGGCAAAGAGCCGCGGCAGGTCCTCAATCGCGGCGGACGGCTCGTGCATGCCCCGCACGTCCGGCTCCAGGCCGGTCATATTCGCTAGGCTGGTCATCTCGATCTGCGCCTTGGAGCCGTCGCGGAAGGAGTTGTACATCCTGGGGTTCAGGCGCCGCCGCTCCACCAGGCCGGGGTCGAAGCCGTAGCGAGCGAAGGCCTCCGACGGCAGGCCATAGCGGTCCCACGGGTGGCGCTGCGTGCCCCGCCCCGCGGCGACCACGCGGTAGCCAAGCGACTGCGCCCACTCCACCAGACGCATGGTGCAGCCCGGCTGGTCGCCGTCCGCCAGGGTGTAGATGACGCCGGCGGCGTCGGCGCGGCGGCGGAACAGGGCGCCTAGCAGCACGTCGGCCTCCACGGTGACGTTGACCACGTGCTGGCCGGCGCCCAGCGCCTCCCAGATGACCTGCGCCGCAACGTCGGGGCGGCCGGTGGCTTCCACGATGACGTCCAGCGGGAGGCCGGGCAGCCGTGTGGCGTCGTCGAGGATCACCGGCCGGCCACGCTGGATCGCGTCGGCCGCTGCTCCTGGATCACCGCGGCGGACCACGTCTTCGGCCGCGAGCCTGGCGTAGCCGGCCGCGGCGAGCGCAGCGCGCGCGTTCCGCTCGTCAACGTCTGCCACCGCCAGCAGCGCCAGCCCCGGCATCTGCCCCACCTGCGCCGCAACGGTGGTGCCGAACCGGCCGGCGCCGGCCAGCCCGACGCGCACGGGCCGGCCCTCGGCGGCGCGAGCCTGCAAGAGCCTGGGAAGCGTTGCGCCGCGTCCGGCCGCCGGCGACGCCGCGGCGAGAGGCGTCCCGTATCCCGCCGTCTGCACGGCGGTCTGAGCTCTCGATCGATCCATAGGTAGCAGCCTACCACGGGTAGCACCAGGCTGCCACGTGCTACTGGTGCTCAGGAGCGCGCACCAGGCCCGCATGGCGCCAGACCATGGGCCCTCATTCCTTCTCGCCCGCGTGCAAGAGATGGGGCGGCGGGGCCCAGCCGCAGAGCCGGGGCCGTCGTTCCCCCGCTCCGACGCGGAGCGGGGGCGGCGGGGTCAAGCCGCACGGCCATGGCCGTCGTTCCCCCTCTGCGCGTCGGAGAAGGGGCGGCGGGGCCAAGCCGCGCGGTAGGGCGAAGTGGGTAGGGTGCGGCGCGGCCGCGGCCGAAGGGGGTGAGGTCCATCCTCACAGCGCGGTCAGGGCGCCACGTACTGCTTGATCTCTATCCCGTGGCCGTCGAGGTCCTCGATGTAGATGGAGACGGTGGGCCCGCGATCGCTCCGGCGGCGGACGAGTTCGCTGCGCAGGCGCACGCCGCGGGCGCGCAGGTCTTCCAGGAGCTGGGCTGGATCAGTTGGCTCGATCTCGATGCAGATGTGGTTGAGCCCGCGGTCATTCCGGTCCGCGGGAACCTGGTAGTGCGGACGGCGCATCAAGAATACGTTCTGCGGCCCGGCGTTAAGGACGACGAAGGTGGCGCGCCCGTCGTCGTCTCGATCGACGCTCGCGATCGTGAGCCCCAGCACGTCCGTATAGAAGCGGAGCGACGCATCCGCGTCACGGACGTGCAGGTTCACGTGGTCGAGGGCGCGCGCTCGCACGAGCGGCACGGGCGCGCCAGCCGGTCCGCCTGCCGTCTCAGTCACCGGTGTGGCCATGCGTTCCTCCTGCGGGCAGACACGTGGTGAGTCAGTGCCCTGCACGTGATGGTACTCCTTTGTCCCATTGCGGGCAGGCCTGCACCGTGGCCGCGGGCTACGGCCGCACGGCTCTGCCGGCTCCGCCAGTTGAGCCCGCGGCGGTGGGCCTGGCACAGATCTCGCCCGGGCTCCTCGCGAGCGGAGCCCTCACCCCGGCTCTCTCCCAGAGGGAGACGGGACTCTCCGCTGGCCGGGAAGAACCGGTCATGGCCCTGCGGGGCATCAGCGCCGCAGCCGAAGAGCCGGCGATTGACCAACGAACCGCGGCGAGCCGGATCGCGTGAGCGGCCGGCACGAGCGGCCGCCACGTGATGCTCGCTGGGAGCGTATCCCTGCGCCACCGATCACCGGCAGGGTATAACGCCTGCAGCCATCCAGTGCTCGATCCACAGAAGTGTGAGATGCCAGACGTGCAGCTTGGAGCAGTCTTCCCCCAGACGGAGATCGGAACCGATCCCGCGGCCATCCGCGACTACGCCCAGGCGGTGGAGGCGATGGGCTTCTCCCACATCCTGGTGTATGACCACGTGGTGGGCGCCAACGTCAACACCCCTGAGCGACGGGGGCGGCGCTGGCCCTACACCGCCGAGAGCCAGTTCCACGAGCCCTTCGTACTCTACGGCTTCCTGGCCGCGGTGACGCAGCGGATCGGGCTGGCCACCGGTATCATCATCCTGCCCCAGCGCCAGACGGTGCTGGTGGCCAAGCAGGCAGCGGCCGTGGACGTGCTCAGCCGTGGCCGGCTGCGGCTGGGAGTGGGGATCGGCTGGAACGAGGTGGAGTATGAGGCGCTGGGCCAGGACTTCCACAATCGCGGCCGGCGGGTGGTTGAGCAGATCACGGTGCTCCGCACGCTGTGGACGCAGCCCCTGGTCAGCTTTCACGGACGCTGGCACCACATCAGCGACGCCGGCATCAACCCGCTGCCGGTCCAGCGCCCGATCCCCCTGTGGATGGGGGGCGCGCAAAGCGGCGGGCCGGATATCGTGCTGCGCCGCATCGGCCGCCTGGCGGACGGCTGGATGCTCACCGGCTCCCCGAGCGCGGAGATCGAAAGGGCATGGGAACGGGTCAAAGAGTACGCTCGCCAGGCCGGGCGCGATCCGGCAGCCATCGGCCTGGAAGGGGGCCTCCGCTACCGCGATGGGGACCCGCGCCAGTGGCGCCAGCAGTTCGAAGGGTGGCGCCGGATGGGCGCCACGCACGTCTCGGTCAACACCATGGGCGCCGGCCTCGACTCACCCACGGGCCACATCGACGCCCTGCGGCGGGTGAAGCAGGAGCTACAGCCGTAGGAAGACCGGCAGGCGCAACCGGTCCTTCACCACCGGTAAGCAATTCCGTCTCCCACAGGGAGATGGAAAGGGTGAGGGCTCTGCTGAGTTCCGTCTCCCACAGGGAGAGGGTTGGGTGAGGGCTCCTTGGCGGAAGGGTCCCGTCTCCCTGGGTGAGGGCTCCATTGAGCACGCTGCGGCCTAGCCGCTGGAGGCCCCCCGTGTCGGCGGACGGGGCGTGAGGGCGTCGTTCCCCGGCTCGTAGATGGCGCCGGTGACGTAGAGCACGCTCACCCACAGGGCGCGGGCCGGCCGGTGAAAGAGCAGGCCGAAGACGGTCGCCGCCGCACCGAGGCCGAAGGCCGTCCACCCCATGGGCGTGGTGGTAAACACGGCAAAGTAGATGGCCCCAGCGGTGCCCAGGATCGACGTGAGCACCATGTTGATGGCCATGCCACCCGTCATCTCCCCGGGATCAGGCTCGAATTGCAGGCCGCACTGCCGGCAGTGCACCTGCATCCGATAGGTAAATGGGGATGGAAACATCCACCCCCGCCGGCAGGACGGGCAGAGCGTCAGCACCCCGCAGATCAGGGCGCGAACGGCCTCGAAGAGGCCGAGGCGTCGCCGTCGCGCCGGCGGGGCCGCGAGTGGCCCAGGTCTGGTCACAGACAGTCCGGGTCTGGCCGCGTCGGGCGCGGGTCTGGTCGCAGGCGGTACGGGTCTGGTCGCGTGTGGTGCGGGTGTGATCATATGGATCCAGCCGAAATCTGGGAACAGTGATCGCAAAGTCTACCGCCTGGCCACGCTCCCACGGGATCACGGATCCCCCCCGTTACAATCGGTCCGTGGCGGCAAGACCAGAGCGGCGCGTCGGCTTCATCGGCGCGGGACAGCTGGCGCGCATGAGCTACCAGGCGGCCATCTCGCTCGGCGTGCACGTCCGGCTGCTCGCGGCCCGCGCGGACGACAGCGCGGCGCAGGTGGCGCCGGACGTCGTCGTCGGGCCGCCGGCCTCCTGGGAGCACGTGCAGGCGTTCGCCGCCGGCTGCGACGTGATCACCTTCGACCACGAGCTGGTCGACCCGGCGCAGCTGATGCGCCTGGAGGCCGCGGGCCACTGTGTCCGGCCGTCGCCGGCCGTGGTGGCCCTGGCCCAGAACAAGCGCCGGCAGCGGGCCGAGCTAGGGATGCGTGGCTTCCCCGTCCCTCCGCACCGACCGGTGGCGTCGGCGCACGACGTGCTGGCCTTTGCGGACGCCTACGGCTGGCCGGTCGTGGCCAAGGCAGCGCAGGGCGGCTACGACGGGCGGGGCGTGTGGCTGCTGCACGATCTGGCCGGCGCCCAGGCGCTGCTGGAGCAGACCACGGCCCGCGGCCTGGACCTGCTGGTCGAGCAGCACGTCCCTATCGAGCGAGAGATCGCCGTGCTGGTGGCCCGCCGGCCGAGCGGCGACGCCGTCGTGTACCCCGTCGTCGAGACAGTGCAGGTGAACGGCATCTGCCGCGAGGTGCTGGCGCCGGCGCCGATCCCCGATCGCCTGGCGGTGCGGGCCAAGGAGATCGGCCTCGGCATCGCCGAGGCGATCGGCGCGACCGGCATCCTGGCCGTGGAGCTGTTCGTCGCCGGCGACCAGCTCCTGATCAACGAGCTGGCGGCGCGGCCCCACAACTCGGGCCACTTCTCCATCGAAGGCTGCGTCACCTCCCAGTTCGAGAACCATCTGCGGGCCATTCTTGATTGGCCCCTGGGCAGCCCCGCGCTGGTCGCCCCCGCAGTGGCGATGGCCAACGTCATCGGCGAGTCGGACGAAGATCCCTTCACCCTGCTTCCAGATGCGCTGGCCATCGACGGCGTCCACGTCCACCTGTACGGCAAGGCGGCGCGTCCAGGGCGCAAGCTGGGACACGTCACGGTCGTGGGACAGGATCTTGCAGAGATCAGGGCGCGAGCGTCGCGGGCGGCAAGGATCTTGAGTAATGCGTAATACGTAATGCGTAATGCGTAACGTGGAAGGCATAAGATGGTTGGTTTAGCCGGAAGATATCGGACGTCGCAAATTACGTATTACGTATTTCGCATTAGGAACCTGAGATGACGGCGGAGACGGCGCAACACCCTGGCGGACGACCCCTGGTAGGGGTGGTCATGGGCAGCGACTCCGACCTGAAGGTGATGCGGGCGGCGGTGGAGGCGCTCCAGGAGTTCGGGGTGCCGGTGGAGGTGCGCGTCGTCTCCGCGCACCGCACGCCGCAGGAGATGCTGGAGTACGCCCGCACGGCCGCCCAGCGGGGCCTCAAGGTGATCATTGCCGGCGCCGGCGGCGCGGCCCACCTGCCGGGCATGCTCGCCTCGGCCACCCCCCTCCCCGTCATCGGCGTGCCGGTGCCGCTGTCCTACCTCGATGGGATGGATTCCCTGCTGTCCATCGTCCAGATGCCGGCCGGCGTGCCGGTGGCCACGGTGGCCATTGCCGGGGCGCGCAACGCTGGCCTGCTGGCTGTGCGCATCCTGGCCACCGCCAACGAATCGCTGCGGCGGGCCATGGAGCGCTACCAGTCCGAGCTAGCGGCCATGGTCAGGGAAAAGGACGCCGCCGTCCGCGCGCAGTTTCCCGTTCCCGACGCCTCCTCCCCATGAGACTCTCGGAGCTCCTGGCCGGCCTGCCCGAGCACGTCCACTACGACGGCCCTGATCCGGAGATCACGGGCATCGCCTACGACTCACGGCGCGTGCAGCCGGGGGCGCTCTTCGTGGCCGTCTGGCACCCGGGCTACGCCGCCGACCGGCACCAGTTTGCCGGCGCTGCCGTCCGCGCTGGCGCGGCCGCCGTCGTCGCCCAGCGACCGGTGGACGTGCCCCCGGGGACGCCGGTGGTCGTCGTACCGGATACGCCGCGGGCCCTCGGCTGGCTCGCGGCGGCCTTCCACGGCTTCCCCTCGGCGCGCCTGGGCCTGGCCGGCGTCACCGGCACCGACGGCAAGACGACCACCTGCACCATGGCCACGACCATCCTGGAGGCGGCGGGGTACCGGACGGGAATGGTCACCACCGTCGCAGCGAAGACGGCCGGGGAGTGGCGGGAGAAGCTAGAGCACACCAGCACGCCGGAAGCGGTCGAGGTGCAGGCCCTGCTGGCCGAGACCGTGGCCGGCGGGGGCCGGCGGGCCGTGGTGGAGGCGACGTCGCACGCGCTGGACCAGGACCGCCTGGCCGGCTGCGAGTTCGACGTGGCAGTGGTGACCCGCGTCACTCACGAGCACCTGGAGTATCACGGCACCTACGAGAACTACCTGGCGGCCAAGGCGCGCTTGCTCGAGCTCCTGCGCCCGGACCCTAGGCATCCCAAGATGGAGCGCATCCCCAAGGCGGCCATCCTGAACGTGGACGACGGCAGCTACGACTACCTGGCCGCGCGCTCCCCCGTCCCCATCATTCGCTACGGCATGGCGCGCGACGCGGACGTGCGCGCGCTCGACCTCCAGAGCGCGGGCTGGACGGCGGCCTGCCGCGTCGTCTCCCCCTGGGGGACCGGCGCGCTCCGGCTCCAGGTGCCGGGCGCCTTCAACGTCTACAACGCCCTTGGCGCCCTGGCCGCCGCCTGTACCCTTGGCGCACCATTCGCCGTCGCTCTCGAGGCGCTGCAAGCCTTCCGCGGCGTCCCCGGGCGCATGGAACGGATCGACTGCGGCCAGCCGTTCCAGGTGATCGTCGACTTTGCGCACACGCCGGATAGCCTGACGCAGGCGCTGGACGTCCTGCGGGCGCTCACGCCCGGCCGGCTGATCGTCGTGTTCGGCTCGGCCGGCGAGCGGGACCGCGTCAAGCGCCCCTGGATGGGCCGGATCGCAGCCGAGCGCGCCGACTACTTCATTCTCACCGACGAGGACCCCCGCCTGGAGGACCGCCACCAGATCATCGCCGAGATCGCGCAGGGGGCGCTCGACGCTGGCGCGGTGGAAGGGCACCAGTTCGCGCGGATCCCCGATCGCCGGCAGGCCATCGCTGAGGCGCTGGCCCGCGCGCGGCGCGGGGACACCGTACTGCTCGCCGGCAAGGGACACGAGAAGTCCATCATCGGCGCGCGGGACGGCCAACTGCACAGCATCCCCTGGGACGAGGCATCGGTGGCGCGGGAGGAACTGCGCCGGCTGGGCTACGGGCTTCCCGTTCCCTCCGCCGCCCCGGACGCGGGGACGCACGGGCCCCCGGATGCGCACGGCTCGCCCTGACCGTGCCCGTCAGCACTGGCTCACCACCCCCGACGCGGCGATGTGCCAGGCCTCCGTTACCACCCGTTACGCATTACGTATTAGGGCCTTGTGCTAGATGGGGAAGACGAGGTGCTTGAGGTGGAGGGGAGCGGGGGCACCGGCCTGCCGGTTGAGGCGCAGACAGAGGGTGTGGGCGGCGAGCTTGCTGGAGAGGCGGGCCCACAAGCCCCAGAAGCGCTGGGCGTGGTTCTCCTCGATATGGAACGGGGGGCTGAGCGGTTCATTGACGGTTTCGATGATCTGGCGCCAGTGGCCATGGAGCGCAACGCAGTCTGGCGGAAGTTGGTGCCGTCGGTTGGCGCGGGGCACCGTGAACAGGGTAATGCCCGCTTCCTGCGCCAGGGACACGGCGACACGCGCACTGATGTACCCCTTGTCGCCCAGCACCAGCAGGTCGTGGTGCTCGGCCAGCAGTTCGGCACCGACCGCCAGGTCGGGGGCGTGGGCGGGCGCCAACGCACAGTCGAGGATGACGCCCCCCCCAACGTCGAGGATGACGCCCCCCAACGTCACCAGCAGGTGCAACTTGTCGCCGAAGCTGGTCTGCTTCTTGGACGCCACCTTGCCAACGCTCGCGCCCGCGGCGCGCCAGTCACTCGCCGCTGGGGAACCAGGTACCAGGTGGAAGCGCATGACGGGCACCGGCAGACTGTCGACGGCGCACTGCCGGTCGCCGGCCAGATCCAGCTGCGCCAGCGCCACCCAGCGCACCGCGTTGAGCGGGTGCATCAGTGCGCGGCGACGGTTGAACCGCCTGCGTTCGGGCACGATGGGGAACAGGTCCCGGTGCTCCCGCCAGCACGCCACCGCCTCCGTCTCCAGGTCCCAGCCCCGGCACTCGCCCACCAGTACCATCGTGAGCAGTTCACTGTCGCTGCCGGCCGGCGCCGGGCGCGGGCGCCAGTACCACCCGCTGCCACAGCTCATCGACCACCACGTACGCTGCCACAGCTCATCGACCACCACGTACATCGCCAAGCAGAAGACCGCAAACGCGCCGTCAGTCTCCCCACCCACCGCCTGGTGAGCTACCATCGTCTGGTCCTCCTGGGTCCTTGGGTCTGTCTCGACCCCACAACCCCTACGGCCGGGGAGGACGTCCCGTCAACACGACACAACTCGCACAAGGCCCTATTACGCATTACGTATTACGCTTTACGCCCTACGTATGCTCACCGTCGTCTACGTGGTGAATCCGGCTGCGGCCGGCGCGCGGGCGACCCAGTTTGTGCCGCAGTTGCGTGCGGCCGCTGCTGCCCTTGGCCTCCAGGGGGAGATCGTCTGCACGGACAGGCCGGGCGACGCCACGGCCCTGGCGGGCCAGGCGGCGGCCGCCGGCGCCGAGGTGGTGGTCGCCGTCGGCGGTGACGGGACGGCGGCGGAGGTGGCGGCCGGCCTGCTGGGGACGGGTACGGCGCTCGCCGTGCTGCCGGCCGGGAGCGGGAACGATCTGGCCGCGGAGCTAGGCATGCCCAGAGAGTGGCGCCACGCGCTGGCCGCCCTAGTCGCTGCCCGCCGGCGGCGGATCGACGTCGGGTTCGCCAACGGCCGGCCCTTCTTGCAGTCGGCGGGCGCCGGCCTCGACGCCTACGTCGCCCAGCTGCGCCAGCGGGGCCGCCGCCTGGCCGGCCTGGCCGGCCCCCGCGCCTACGCCGTGCTCGCCATCCTGGGGCTGCTGACCTACCGCCCCGTCGAGGCGACGCTCCAGCTGGATGGCCGGCGCTGGACGCAGCGGCTGCTGGCGGTGACGGTGGCCAATGGCGAGCGCTACGGGGGCGGGCTGCGTATCGCGCCGGGCGCGCAGATCGACGATGGGGAGTTCGACGTGGCGATCGTCGGCGACCTGGGCCGGCTCGATGCGCTACGCACCTTTCCGCGCGTGTACCATGGCGCGCACGTGGGCCATCCCAAGTTCCGGCTGGCGCGCGGCCAGTCGCTCACGGTCTCCGCTGCGCGCCCGCTGCCGGTGCACGCCGACGGTGAGCTGCACGGGGTCACGCCGACGACGTTCACCATCCAGCCGCGGGCGCTGGAGGTGCTCTGTCTGCGCTGACCTCCACGCGGCGGCCGCGCTCGCCGGTCGCTGAAGCGGTCCGGCTATCATGCGGCCAAGCCCCCCGGCGCGGGCTCGACGGCGCCGCTGGGGAGCGGCTTGGCCAGCAGGGGTGCGGGGCTGTGGCCGGCGGGGCCGCAGATGTACCCCCAGTCGGATGGTCTGGGGTGTGCCAGGGTTCTTCACCAGCGGAGCCCTCACCCTAGCCCTCTCCCAAAGGGAGATGGGACCCAGCGCTCGCCTCAAGGCGGAGCCTACACCCTCGGGAACTCGTCGCTGGCCATTGGCATGGGAAGCCTGGCTCGTCTGGGACTTGCCGCGAGTCCCCCTTTCTGGCGCGCAAGTTGCCGGAGCATGGCTGCCTGCCGCTATCCTAGGGCCAGCTATGGGTCTCGGCGCCCATCCTCGCCCGCGGCGCGCTGAGACCGCGGAAGGAGCACTTGAGCCATGGAGGCCAGCCAGGCCAGCGCGCTTGCCCTGCCGCAGCACGAGGGGGTAACGGAACGACACGGTGCTGCGGCGCCCCGCGCCCCCATCACGGGCGACCTGCTCACCTGGTTCCTGGCGAACGTCCGGCAGACCATGGCGGCCCGCGGGCTGCGCGTCCTGGATGGCGGGTCGGGGGACGCCGCCAGCCACGACGAGGCGGGGGTCGTGCTGTACCCCGTCGATCCGCAGGCCCCGCGGGGCTACCGGCGCCGGTCCAAGGCCATCTTCGTCGTCGGCGTGGCGGAACTGGACGCGGTGCCGGCAGATGCCGTGAAAGCAGGCTACCCCCTGCTCGCCCGTTCGCTCTCGAACGTCCTCATCCTGCTGGCTCACGGCGGGGCGCCCGGCTCGGCGCCCGTCGCCTGCTTCGTCACTTTGGAGCGGGGCTGCTACGCCGTCCCGCACATCGGTGACGACGCCAGCTTCTTCGCGGCCGTGGCCGAGCGCCTGGTGCCCCTGGCCACGGCCCGCCTGGTGATCGACAACGTCTTCGAGCCCGACCTGCCGGAGGAGCTGTGGGAGGGCGACGAGTACACCGAGGCCATCTCCCGCGCGGGGCAACGGCTGGCTGAGCTCGACCTCCTCCCCGCGCCGTTCCCGATCCAGGAGTTGCTCCCGCCCGAAGACTACCGGCACGTCCTGCGCCTGTTCGGCATCGGGGGCCTGAGCTACGGCAACGTCAGCGTCCGCAAAGACGACCAGCGCTTCTGGATGAGCGCCAGCGGGGTGGACAAGAGCCACCTGCGCGTGGTCGGGCAGGAGATCCTGCTCGTGAAGGGCTACGACGCTGCGCGCGGGGCCATCGTGTTGAGCGTCCCGCCTCACCGCCGGCCGCGGCGCGTCTCCGTCGATGCGATCGAGCACTACATGATCTACCGCGAGCATCCGGGCGTCGGCGCCATCCTCCACGTCCACGCCTGGATGGAGGGCGTCCGCTCCACCACGGTGGTCTACCCCTGCGGCACGCTGGAGCTGGCCCAGGAGGTGGCGGCGCTGGTGCGCCAGGCGGACGATCCCAACCGCGCGGTGATCGGCCTGAAGAACCACGGGCTGACCATTACCGGCCCCGACCTGGACGAGATCTTCGCCCGCATCGATGGGCGTCTCCTGCGCCAGGTGCCGATGACCTGAGGGCCTGCCCGGGGGAGCGGGGAGTAGTGCGCGCCATCCGCTACCGGCTATCGATCCCTGGCTATCTGGCCGCGCGGGCAGCCGGCCGCTGGCTGCCGCGGCTGCTGGCCTCGGGCTGGATCCCGGGGCTAGCGTACGTGACGCTGGACCCGATGGCCCTGCCGGGGCCGGAGTGGGTCCGCCTCCGCCCGCTGCTGGCGGGGATCTGCGGCAGCGACCTGGCCCTGCTCACTGGCCGCAGCAGCGCGGCCCTGTCCCCCTTTACTTCCTTCCCCGCCGTCCTCGGGCACGAGGTCGTGGCCCGCGTGATGGAGACGGGGGCGGCCGTGCCGGACCTGGCGCCGGGCCAGCGGGTGGTGGTGGACCCCGTCATCTCGTGCTACGTCCGCGGGCTGGAGCCCTGCCCGCTCTGCCGCGGTGGCCGACCGGCCCTCTGCCTGCGCGCCGCCGACGGGCCCCTGGCCCCCGGCATGCTCGTCGGCTACTGCCGTGATCTGCCGGGGGGCTGGTCGGAGGAGATGGTCGTCCACCGCTCCCAGCTCCATCCGGTGCCGGCCGGCCTGCCCGACCCCGTGGCGGTGCTGGTGGAGCCGCTGAGCGTCGGATTGCATGCCGTGCTGAAGCTCCCACCGGAGCCGCAGCGCCGCGTCCTGATCCTTGGGGCGGGCACGGTGGGGCTGTGTGTCCTGGCGGGCCTGCGCCTGCTGGGCCTCTCCTGCCACGTGACGGTGGTGGCCCGCCACGCCTTTCAGGCGCAGGTGGCCCGCCGGCTGGGGGCCGACCTGGTGGTCGGAGAAGGGCGGCAATGCCCGCCCGCCGCCGGCCGGAGCGATGCGATCGTGGAGGGGCGCCGCGAGCCCGTCGCAGGCCTCGAACCAGTAACGGGCTGGGGATCCTGGGCCGGCAGGGGCGCGGGCGGCGCCGCCGTGCAGGTGGCGGGGGCGCGTCCATACCGGCCTTTGCGGGGCCGACCGGTCTATGCCGGCGGGTTCGACTGGGTCTACGACTGCGTCGGGTCGGCATCAAGCCTGGATGATGCCCTGCGCGTGGCCGGGCCGCTGGGGCGCGTCGTCGTCGTCGGGTGCGCGGGCGAGGTCCCCCACCTGGACTGGACCTTCGTCTGGGCTCGCGAGCTCCAGGTGGTGGGTAGCTACGCCTACGGCCGCGAGCCGTCGCTCGATGGGGCACCGCACACCTTTGAGGTCGCCCTGCGCCTTCTCATGGAGCGGCCGTCGTACCCCCTGGCTGCCCTAGTGACGCATCGCTTCCCCCTGTCCCGCTGGCGGGAGGCGCTGTGGGCCGCGCTGCACCGGCGCGGCCGGCGGGCCAAAGGAGACCGGCCGGGCCAGGCGCGCGACGGGGACCAGAACGGCCAGGGGAGCGACGGCGCCATGGGCACGATCAAGGTGGTCTTCGCCTGCCAGGCGGACGCGGAGCGCTGACTGACCGCTGCGCCAATCCCCTAACCTGAACCTGCGCCAGGAAAGGGGCGTGGCGGGAGCGGGGACGGCTCAGCCGCCGTGGGCCCAGCGCTCCCCTCATGGCCGCCGCCTCCGCTCCGGATCAGACAAGGGGCGGCGGGGCCAAGCCCCACACCCGTGGCCGTCGTCCCCCCTCTCCGACACGGAGAGGGG
>DAOTTI010000065.1:0-25886 GCA_034437795.1 Chloroflexota bacterium
GCACACGGCGGACCTGACCACCCGCGACGGGGCCGCGTCGATGGCGGAGGCCGCGCTGGCCACCTACGGCCGGATCGACGTGCTCTACAACAACCTGGGCGATTCGGCCTTCTCCGGCCTGGCACCCCACGAGACTGACGACGAGGCCTGGACCTACCTCCAGAAGATCAACCTGGAGGCGGCCTTCCTCTGCTCGCGAGCCGTGCTCCCTGCGATGCTCGCCCAGGGCAGCGGCTCGATCATCCACGCCGCGGCCTCAGAACGGGTGCGCCTGCGCGCCAATGTGGGCTACACGGCGGCGAAGGCGGGGCTGATCGAGCTATGCCGGCGCCTGGCGCGAGCCTATCGTGACCAGGGCATTCGTGTGAACTGCATCTGCCCCGGCGGGATCGGCAACGACGCCACCGTTGCCTTCGACGCGCCGCCGCCCACGCTGGTCCGTGGCGCCCACCCGGCCGACGTAGCCTACGCCGCCCTCTACTTCGCCAGCGACGAATCGGCCTGGGTCACCGGCCAATTCCTGGAGGTGGACGGCGGGCGCGGGCTGTAGCTGGCCCTCACCTCTCTGGGCGCTCGGCCTGCGGCCGCGGCCCCCATTCCTGTAGAAGTGGCCAGGCTCTGCATTCCCAGCTGGCGCTCCTGCAGGGGCATGGCCGGTTATTTAGGTGGAGCCATCACCCTCTCCCTTTGGGAGAGGGAACCGCTCGCTGGCCGTGAGGGATCCGGGCCAGATTGCCACACCGGAAGCTGGCCCAACGGGCGAGCCACAGGCTCCATCGCGGCGGGTGAACCGCGTCAGGCAGTACTTGCGTGGCTGGGGCATGTCCGAGCTATCCTCCTGGCGCCGGTGGCCGGCGCGGGACGACGCCGGCGCCGGGTTTGGCCATGTCGCGCAGGGCGAAGTATGCCGGGCGGGGAGTGCGGTCGGGGTTGAGCAGCGAGAACCAGTAAGCGCCCATGTATGGCGGCGTCCAGGGCACGGTGCTGAAATCCAGGTTAAAGACCACCATGCCGCTGAGCCAGGGCCAATGGCGGTAGGCGTACTGGAATGCGCCCACCAGGTTGGCGGCCTGCTGCTGAGGGCTCAGCTTGAGCCAGTTGTACTGCCCCAGGTCGACGGTGGTCGTGTGCAGGTAGCCAAACTCGGTGATCCACACCGGCGTGTCGCCGTCGCCGTGCTCCACCATCACCTGCCGGTAGAGCTCGGCACGGCGGAAGCAAATGCCGCACCCGTTGGGGTTGCGGTCGGGTGAGGTGTTCCCGCCGTAGGGGTGAATACCGAGCACATCGAAGGTGCCGCGGGCGCCGGCCGCGTACATCCCTCGTAGGAAGTCAACGTCCTCCATATTGCCGCCATATCCGCCGGTGTGCGGCGCAAGACCGGCCGAGATGACGAGGGCATCGGGGTCGGCCCGCCGGATGCCACGGGCCGCGGCGGCGAGGAGGCGGGCGTAGGCTGCGGGGTTAGGCGGGCCGCCCCACTCGTAGTACAGATTGGGCTCATTGAAGATCTCGTAGGCGGCCGCGATCCCGCGAGCGCGGGCAGCGACGCCGCTGGCGAAGGCCTCCAGTTCCGCCGGCTGGATGTTCCCGGGCCGGCCGATCCGGCTGGCGCGGCGATCAAGGCGCACATCGAGGCGCACGATAAGCTGCAGGCCATTGGCCCGGGCCGCGGTCAAGAAATGGTCGAGGTCGCTATCCAGGCCGAATTCCCACGCGAAGCTGCCGGGTACCGGCTGCGTGCTCTCCCAGTCGAGCACGACGTAGGCATGGGTGAAGCCGGCCGCCCGCGCCAAGTCGAAGGATCGCCCGGGGGCCGCCGAACTATCGGCGATGGTGACACCATAGACGAACGGCCGGCCGGCGCCACCAGTATTCGGGGCGGGAGCCTGCACGACCGCGGGAGTGGGGAAGGGCTGAGGGAGCGCGTGACTTCCCGTTGGCGCTGATCTGGAGGAAGCCTGCGGCGCAAGGGGAGTGGGGGAGGGGGGCACCGGTGCTGGCGCGACGGCGGCCTCGGGCTGCGGCGGCAACACCGCCGTTGCCGTCGCGGGAGGCGGCGCCTGGAGTGGCTGCGGCGGGCAGACGGGGCTCTGGGGCGTTTCTGGGATCTGCGGTGACTGCGGCGATTGAGGTGACTGCGGCGATTGATGTGACTGCGGCGATTGAGGCGACTGCGGGGTTTGGGGCGTCTGTGGGGTCTGCGGCGCTTGTGGGGTTTCGGGGCACAATGGGCTCTGTGGCGTCTGAGGTGGGCAGGCGGGGCTCTGCGGAGTCTGCGGGGTCTGGGGCGACTGTGGGGTCTGCGGCGACTGTGGGGTCTGCGGCGACTGCGGCGATTGAGGCGTTTGCGGACTTTGCGGGGTTTGGGGCAACTGGGGTGACTGAGGTGTCTGGAGCGTCTGTAGGGTCTGCAGGGTCTGGAGGGTTTGGGGTGTTTGCGGCGACTGCAGGGTCTGTGGGGTCTGTGGGGTCTGGGGCGTCTCAGGGCAGAGCGGGCTTTGGGGTGACTGCGGTGGACAGCTGGGCGTCTGCGGGCTCTGCGGTGACTGCGGCGATTGCGGTGACTGCAGTGATTGCGGTGATTGCGGCGATTGGGGCGTCTCAGGACAGAGCGGGCTCTGGGGCGCACCAGCGGTGGCGGTCGGCGTGGCGGTGGCCGTGCTGGTCGGCGTGAAGGTCGGTGTCGCGGTCGCGCTGCTGGTCGATGTGACGGTTGGCGATGGGGTAGCCGTGGCGGTTGGCGATGGGGTAGCCGTGGCGGTTGCGCTTGCCGTCACAGTGCTCGTCGCGGTGGCCGTCAGCGTGGGTGTCGGGGTACTGCTGGGCGTGGCCGTGCTCGTTGGTGTAGCCGTCGGGGTGGCGGTGCTCGTCGGCGTCGGCGTAACCGTAGCGACCGCTTGTACCATCGTAGTGGCCGGGGCCACATTATTGGTGGGGTTGGGGTCGGGGTCCACACGGCTGAGGGCGACGGCCACATTGGTCAGCGTGCCCGCCACGACCGGCCGGACGGCGATGAAGCGCAGGGCGAAGCCGCCGGGCGCCAGCGATCCTACTGGACAGACCACCGCTGTGACCGGCGGTACAGGGGCGGTCACGCAGCCGGACGAAGCTGCCAGGAACGTCACCGTCGCAGGGAGGGGATCGATCAGGAAGACGTCGTCTGCCGGATCGGGGCCGTAGTTGATGGCTGCAAGGGCATACACCAGCGTCCCGCCGGCCATTACAGGATCGGGGACATCGAACTTCAGCGCGGCCAGGTCGGTCGGGGCCTGCTCTGGACCCGGCGCAGCGGCGGCGACGAACCCCGCTGCCACAATCGCCCGCCGCGGATCCACGGGGAGCGGCGGCACCGGTCGCGGGGGCTCTCGATCCTGGCGCCCCTGGGCTCGCTCCCGCAGGCGCTCGATGGCGGCTAGCCCGGCCGCGCGCAAGGCCGCCCGCACGTGGGCGTCGCGCTCAGCACCGCCGGTCTCGTCAGGGTCCTCCAGACCGGCAGGGTCAGTGGCGCCGGCCTGAAGCGCCCTGTCGCCGGATGCGCCGCCGGCGACGGCCGGCGCGGTGTTGAGCCACCATGCAAACCACACAAACAGGAGAAAGGGCGCGGGGGTGCGCATGGCGTGCCTGTTCATTCCCGCATCTGTGCGTTCCGCGTACTCCGGCTGAGCGCCTGGCGAGCCGCTGCCGGCGGCGACACCACTTAGCGGGCATGGAGCGACGAGCAAACGAGCATAGGGTGCAGCGGCTTGCCCCTCCATCCGGCGCTGCCGGCCCGTTACGAATGGCCGCCATTCCGTCATGCGGCGCGACGCCGGCTCAGTGTAGCCGGGCGCGCAGGGGGATGCAAGGTGACAAATGCGCCGCGCGGTGGAGATCTGGTGGTGATGTGGTAAAGATGCGCTCCCGCCGGCCGCTTACGGTCAGCAAGATATGCCACGGTGGTCGTCCTAGCTCGGTGCCACGATGATCACGGCCTCATACGCTGACCTGCACGCAGCGGGCGGGACGGAAGCCGGTCAGGCGCTCGTCCTCCTGCCCGGTGGTGATCTCGTACGCCACAAGCTCTCCCAGCAGCGGGGCCAGGGTGATCCCGCTGTGCGTCACCGCCAGGTAGAGGCCAGGGCGCGCCGGCACCGGTCCAACGATCGAGAAGCCATCCGCCGGCATGGGACGCACGCCCACACGGGCCTCGACCACACGCGCGCCGGCGGCGGACGGCAGGAACTGGCGCACGCGACGCAGCAGGTCGGTGCAGCCGGGAAGGGACGGATCAGGCACCGTTTCGGGTGTGACGGTGGCATCCGTCTCGCCGGACTGCAGCACCAGGCCGCCTCCGGGCTCGGGACGGAAGTTCATCCCGGGGACGTGTACTACCCGGCTCACGCCTTCCGCCACCGGACTGGTCACGGCCAGCAGCCCGCAGGTCGGCGCCAGCGGAACGTGCACCCCCGCCGACGCGGCCACGCGGTCGGTCCAGCGCCCGGCAGCTATGACCACCCACGCTGCTGAAACGTCGTCGCCGCTGGCCAGCCGCACCCCGGTCACACGGTCGCCGCGGCGCATGACGGCAGTCACCGGCGCGCTGGCGCGCACCTCGGCGCCCAGAGCCGCGGCCGCCTGAGCCACCTCCTGGGCGAAGCGTGGCCCATCCACCCAGGCCTCGTCCGGGCAGAAGGTGGCCGCCGTCATGCCGTCCAGGCGCAGGTGGGGCTCGAGGGCGCGTACCTGCGCCTCATCGAGCACCTCCACGCGGTAGCCCCAGGCGCTCAGGCGCGCCGCTTTAGCCAGCAGGCGCTCTCGCCCCGCCTCGGTGTCGGTCCATTCCAGCCCGCCGCCCTCGTACAGCCAGGACGCTGATTCCATCTGGCCGCGCACGTCGTCACGCAGGCGGCGATGCGCCACCACGCTCTCGGCATTCAGCCGGTGGTAAGCCAGGGGCGGCTTGTTGTTGCTGTTGACCCAGGCGAAGCTGGCCGCGGACGTGCCCCTCCCAGGCGTGCCAGCGTCCACCAGCAGCACCTGCGCCCCGGCCTGCGCCAGCCGGTAGGCGGCCGCGGCACCGATCACCCCTGCTCCGATTACGACTACGTCAACGGCAGTCATGTGCTCCCCAGCCAGCGAGCGCCACGCAGGGCGCCGGACGCCCGGCACCTTCCTAAACCCGGAGCTGCGCCCGCGCCAGCAGTGTAGCGTGCGGCCGGAGAGCTAACGGCCGGCACCGGCCACGCGCAACAGGTCCGGATCAGGCGCGGCGGACCCGTTTGCCGACGCGGAGACGCGGAGACGCGGAGACGCGGAGAGGGGACGAAGGCTGTGGGAATGGCCCGTCTCTGCATCTGTCGCTGGTGCCCCAGATGGTCATTGGTCCCAGAGGAGCATGGTCGATGATTTACATGTGGAACCCTCACCCTGGCCCTCTCCCTGTGGGAGAGGGAACTCCTCGCTGGCCGTGGTGTGGAGCCCTCACCCTCTCCCATAGGGAGAAGGAAGTCCTAGCTGGCGGTGAAGGATGCGGGCTAGCGACAGCCGGACCTGGTGGCGTGCACGCACACCGGCATGCGGCGATTGCCGCCCTGGCCGACGAACTGGTGAGCCATATACAGATATGGAAAGGCAGAGATGGAGGCCATCGAGGCCGGCGAGGCGGACCGACGGGCCGGATACAGATGGAAGGGCAATGGCCGGTTGACGGCCGCCGGCTCAGAACCAGCCGGCGCATCAGCTGGGCGTCTTGCCCTGGTAGCGGTCGTAGAGCTCCTTGGCGATGGCGTCGTAGCCTGGCTTGGCCCGAGCGATGATCTCTTTGGCGGTACCCTCCCGCCGGTCCAGCGGCGTGCCAACCTCGCGGCCGTAGTAGTCGCTTAGCTGCGACCAGTCGATGAAGAGGTGGTCGGCGCTCTCCTGGGAGCGCTTGGGGTCGATCGCGCCCTGCACTACCTTCTCCAGCTCGGCGCGGGTCATCGAAAGAGAGCTGGTCTCCACACGCTTGTACCAGGTGTCCAGCGCGGCCTTCGTCGTCGGCGGGGTGCCGGTCAGCTCGCTGTACTGGCGCTGCACCTCCGGCGAGGCGAGATGCTTGACGAAGGCCCAGGCGGCCTCCCTTTCCCTGGTCTGGCTGCTGATCTCCCAGAAGTCGTTGTAGGCCACGTTCTTGTTGTTGACCTGGTGCGGGATGGCGGCCGCCGCCCACTTGAAGTCCTTGATCACCGACTGGGTCCAGAAGTACCACCCGCCGTTGACGTCCATCGCGTACCGGCCGGCGGTGAAGCTGATGCCGGTCGTCGGGTCGGTGCCGATGCGCGGTGAGCCGTGGTGCTTCCAGCGCAGGTCCTGGGCAAACTCGTGCCCGCGGATACTGGCGTCGCTATCGAGCTGCGTGCGGGGGGCGATGCCGTTGGTCCAGTGCTCTGGCAGGTAGGCGTCGCCTCCAAAGTTCCAGGCGTACATCGTCGGGCGCTGGGGCCCGTAATTGAGACCGTAGATCGCCTCCGGCGTGCCCGGGTTCTTGGTCAGCTTGCGGGCGATCTCCAGCATCTGGTCGTAGGTCCAGGAGCGGTCATCCCAGTCCACCGGCGGGTACTTCAGACCGGCGTCGTCGAAGAGCTTCTTGTTGTAGAAGAGCAGCGTGCCGAAGGTGGTGAGCTGGGGGATGCCGTAGTACTTGCCCTTAACGCGGAACTTCTCCGGCAGGCCGGTCAGAAACTGGTTGAGGTCATACCGGTCGCGGGTGATCAGTGGGGTGAGGTCCAGGAGCATGCCCCGCGCCCAGAAGCCCATGTAGTTCTGCCCGAAGCCGAACACGTCCGGCGGCGTCCCAGCAGCGTACATGGCGTACAGCTTGGTGGTGTAGGTCTCGCCGGCCGCGGCGGCGAAGACCTCGTGTACGACCTCGACGTTTGGCGCCACCCGCTGAAAGGTCGGGATGAGGATCTCCTGCTGGCCCCGCGTCTCCACCTCGCCGCCGCGGGTGTAGAAGACGATCCTTCCCTTCACCTCAGACGGCTTCGGCGGCGCGCCGCCGGCCGGGCCGCAGGCGGTGGCGAAGGCGGCAAGCACCCCCGCGCCGGCGGCGCCGGCCAGCCGGCGCCTGGTGAGACCAGGTACAGAGCCAAGGCACGGTTCAGCGACGCGCCTGGCCACGCCGGGCCGCGGCCACCGCGATGACGGCGATGCGCCTGCCACGACGCGTGTGTTGCCCGTGATGCCCATGGTACCCATGATGCAGGCCCTCCTTTCCGGCCTCTTCCGACCCTTCTGGCACAAACCGCCTCAGGCGCCTCTCGGCAGCGAGGCCGTACCGCGAGGCGCCTCCCGACAGCAACAGGTTTGTCGATCCAGGTGCTCAGCCTACAGCGAGCCGCATCCTCCGCGTGTCGGCACCGGCGCCCCAGGCCACGCTGGCGCCCGCTGCCATCGCCCCGCTCTGCATGTGCGTGCCGGGGCGCATCATCTCCTGACCGGCTGGGTGGCATTGACCTGCTGGCAGACGTCGGCCAGGAGGCGCACCGGCTCCGTTCCTTCCAGGAAGATCTTGTTCAGCGCCGGCTGGATCAACTCCATCGCCTTCTGCTGGTCGGCAAAGTTCTCATTGTCGCGCGGATAGCCCATGCGTTGCGCCTCCAGCGCCACGTCCAGGTCCACCTTCTCCAGCGCCGGCCACTGCTGGCGCAGGATCTTCTTGTACTCCTCCTGCACGCTCAGGCGCACCGGCATCTGGCTCTGGTACTTGGCCTGGATGCGCTGGAAGCTCGGCGCGGCCATGTACCACATCACCTCCCAGGCAGCGTCCTTGACGCGGCTGCCGCTCCACATCCCCCAGCCGTCGGTGGTGCCCAGCGTGGTCCGTGTCGCCGGTCCCTTGGGCACGTGCATGATCGACCAGTTGAAGCTCCCCGTCTTCTCAATGTTGGCCGCGAAGCTGCGCCCGATGCCGGAGATGCCCTCTTCCGACATGGCGATCCGGCCCTGGTAGAAGGCGATGTAGTTCCCCGTGTCGTTCACCGCCGCTTGCAGCTGCGCCACCTGGGCCATGGTGTTGTCCTTCCAGACGCGGTCGTACAGCCACTGCAGGGCGCTTTGCGTCTCCGGCGAGCCCAGCAGGCAGCGGGTCTTGTCTCTGGGGTCGACGAAGTGCCCGCCCCAGGACTGGGCGTAGCGGTTGATGCGGTCCCAGGAACTGTAGGACAGCTTGCCGCCCCACTGGTCGCGCCGACCGTCACCGTCGGCGTCACGGCTCAGCTTGCTCAGGGCCTCGCGGTAGTCGTCCATCGTCCAGGTGGCAGTGGGGTAGCGCACCCCGGCCTTATCGAAGAGATCCTTGTTGTAGTAGAGGACGATGATGTTGATGTAGCGAGGCAGGCCGACCCGCACCCCGGGGGCGAAGGCGGCGAAGGCGTCCCACTGCCACTTGGCGAAGTCCTGGATCTCGGACTGCTTGACCCGCCGCACGTAGGGCTCCACGTTCTCCACGCCCCCAGCCTGGAGGAACTCGGCGAACCAGTTGCCCCACGGCCCGAAGATGTCCGGCGCGGTGCCGGCGGCCATAGCGGCCTTGAGCTTGGCCTGCCAGTTCAGGCCCTCCGACGTGGGCGGGTTCGGCTCCCAGGTGGCGGTGATCCGCGGGAACCTGGCTTTGAACTCGGCCATGGCCTCGTCCCAGTGGTCACCGACGCCCGGATTGCTGCCGATCCCCCCCTGGACCCGCACCTGCGCCACCTCGCCTGAGTAGGTGCGCACCGCCCGTCCCTCGCCCGGCGTGCAGGCTGCTGCCACCACGCCGGCCGCGCTGCCGGCAAGCAGGGTTCGCCGTCGTAAGCGCCCCCGCGGGATCTCGGCCGGCCCCAGCGCGGGGGCCCCGGTGAGAACCCTGGCGCCATCGCCACCTGGTGCTGCTGAAGCGCTCATCTTGCCCTCCCAACACCACCCGCGACCTGCGGTCGCGGGCTCGATCCCGGCAAGCTGGCTGCTGGCCCGGACTTGCCGGGCTAGCTGGAGTATGGCCGGAGGCGCGGCAGGCGCCTCCGGGCGCGCCGTGGCGCGCTTTACAGCGTTGTGGCCAGCTCCAGCGTCCGGCCCTCGCGCGCTGACTGATAGGCCTTCTCGATGATCTCCACCACGTGGCGGGCGTGCTCGCCACTGGGGATGGGGTGCTTGTCTTCCAGGCTACAGTCGATGAGGTGCATGATGTCGGCGTAGCCGTGGGCCTCGCCAATCTCGCGATGCGGCCCGACGTGGTATGGCATCTCCGGCAGCTGGAGCTCCAGCTCGCCCCCTTCGACGTGCCGGCTGGCGACGGTGACCGACGTGGCATACCCGCGCCTGGCGCTGGGCTGGCCGGGCGAGCTGCCCCCTTCACTACGCGGCGCGTCCGGCGCCCCACGCCGCGCGGCGAGGCCGGTGTAGACGCTGCCGTCGCTGCCGAAGATGGCCAGCCTGGGCAGCGGGCCCCCACGGCAGTTCGCGCCAAAGGCATAGCCGAAGGTCGAGCCGCCGAAGTCGAGCAGCATCAGCGTGTTGTCATCCATCTCGACCTCGATGGTCTTGTCCTTCCAGTAGCGGACGGGGAGCCCGATCCCCGACATGGCGGAGACCCGCTTCACGGGCCCCAGGATGCCTGTGAGCTCATGCAGGCAGTAGACGGTCATGTCGTACACCGGCCCGCCGCCGGGCTTGTAGTACCAGGTAGGGTCAACGTTGGAGAGGACGTCGTCCTCGCGCCGGAACGACTCGTACTCGTGGCCGCTGGACTGCATGCCGGCGAAGGCCCAGTAGACCTTCCCCAGGAGGCCCTGCTGCACCACCTCCTTGATCTGCGGCCAGGGCGGGCGGAGCATCTCCCCCGGCGAGGCGCAGAGCTTGAGGCCCTTGCTCCGGGCCAGGTTAACCACGTCATTCGCTTCCGCCAGCGTGGTGGTCATCGATTTCTGCACGTAGACGTGCTTGCCGGCCTGAAGCGCCGCCATCACCTGGCGGTAGTGCAGCGGGATGGGCGTGGCGATGAGCACCGCCTCGATGTCGGCGTGGGCCAGCATCGCCTCGTAGTCGGTGTACGCCTCCCGCCAGTGCCACTTCTCGGCCACGGCCGCGGCGCGCCCGGGGACGCTGTCACACACCGCGACCGCCTCGATCTTCTCGCGCGCGTCGTCCTGGAAGGTATGGGGCAGGATGCCCCGCTGGGCCACACTGCCCAGCCCCACCAGGCCCACCTTGACCTTGCGTGCCATGTCCCACCTCCCGTGGAGCACCGGACAGGAGCCGGCTACCAGTACTTGGCCATCAGATAGCGCCAGCCCTGGATACTCTGCTGGGCCTGCTCCCAGCCGACCTCGAACACCCAGTACCAGTCGTAGCCCACCACCTTGAGGGCCTCGAACATCCGCGGGTAGTCCACCTGGACGTTGAGCGCGCTGGAGTGGAGCGCCACCATGCGGTGCCCGACCATGCGGATCTCCTCATGGGGCTGCAGCTCGCCGCGGGGCCAGTAGCAGTGCTCGTAGACGCCGAACCAGGGCGTATCCAGCTCGTCCACCAGCTTGATCAAGGACTCCAGGCCGCCCAGCCCGGTGCGGGCAAAGATGCCGGCCTCGAACCCGATGCGCACCCCTCGCCGCGCCCCTTCGTCGACCGTCCGTGCGACGATCTCCTTCACCTCCTCCCAGCTGCCCTGGCTCTCGCCGACGTGCATGAGCATGGCCTTGGCGCCCAGGTCGGCGGCCAGGTGCACGTCCGCGCGCAGCAACTCGACGCCCCGCTGCCACTGGGAGAGGCGCGGGTTGAACTGGGCGTAGCCCCACGCCCAGTCCGCGGAGAGGGTGGCGATCTCGACGCCGTGGCGCTGGGCGCTCTCCCGCAGGCGCTCCCGCAGCTCCGGCGTCACGCTCTCGGATGACCACGGGCCCCGCCCGCCACGGCGCCCAGAGGATCCGTACGGGTAGCTGGGGCTGATCATCAGCTCGATGCCGTCGTAGCCCATCTCACGGCACTCGCGCAGCACGCCGTCAAGCGGGCTCACCGGGTCATCACGCCTGAAGCCCACACGTAACGAGACTTTCATGCTTCTACCTCCTCTGCCTGAAGGAAGGAACCTGCCCGCCGCGTTCGCCCTTCATGGCCCTTGGTCCCGCAGGGCTTAGAAGGTGGTGGTGAGGGTCTGCGCCTGGCCGGTCTGGGAGGCGATGACGGCCTTCTCCATGATCTCCACGACGTGCCGGGCGTGCTCGGCGCTCAGGATGGGCTTCTTCCCCTGCAGGACGCACTCGGCCCAGTGGGCGATGTCGGCCGATGGCGCGGTGGGGTCGCGCCGGCCGCCGCGTCCTGGGCCACGATCCGCGCCTTCCCTGCGCGCCGCAGGGCCGGCGCCGGGCCCCGCCGCCTGGGCCGGTGGCGCGGCCGGCCCCTCGGCCACCACGTTGCCGTCCGCGTCCACCTCGCTCCAGCCCCGGGGGTAGCGGCCCCCTTCGTCCCGCTGGTAGAGGCGGAAGTTCCCGCCCCGGCCGGTGGCGCTGATCACTCCCTTCTGGCCATAGATCACCATCCCCGGCCCCTCCCGCGTAATCATGGTGAAGGCGCCATCCACCGCGCCGATGGTGCCTTCGCCCCAGTCCAGCAGGACAATGCCGTTATCATGGGCCGTGATCTGCACCAGGCGTGACTGCTGCGTCTCCGGATCCACGAAGGTGCGGTCACGGAAGGCGATGCCGCTGAAGGCGGTCACCCGCTTGGCCGGCCCCAGGATGCCGGTGACGGTGTGCAGGCCGTAGACGCCCATGTCCACCAGCGACGTCCAGACGCCGGCCTCGCGCATGAAGAACCACTGGGAATCGGTGTAGCGGCCGGGGCCGGTGGCGCCCCCGTGCGAGGAGTGGTTGTAGATCAGCCCGACCTTGCCGATCACCCCCTCCCGCACCAGGGTCTTGATGCGCTGCAAGGTGGGGCTGATCATGTTCGGCGGCGCGGCGGCCAGCACCAGCCCACGCCGGTTCGCCTCCTCGACCAGGCGGTTGGCCTCCTCCAGCGTCTGGCACATCGGCTTCTGGACGTAGACGTGCTTCCCCGCCTGCAACGCCTGCAGCGCAAGCCGGTAGTGGTACGGCCAGGGAGTGAGGATCTCCACGCCGGCCACCCGCGGGTCCCGCAGCAGCTCGTCTAGAGTGGCGTAGGCGACGCACTCCTCAGCGCCGAACTCCTCGGCGGCGCGCACGGCGCGGTCGTAGCGGGTGTCACAGGTGGCGACAATCTCCACCGTCCCGGCCAGCGCCTTCGTTCCCGGCAGGTAGTTCTTGATGGCGATGTCGCCGCAGCCGACAACGCCCACGTGAAGCGCCATGACCTCCCTCCTTTTCCGACCTTATCCGAGCGGCAGCTGGATGGCGCGGCCGCTCGCGGCTGAGCGGTAGACCGCCTCGATCACCTCCTGGGTATCGCGGGCGACGCGCGGGCTGGCTGCACCCTCGACCGGCCGGCGCGCGAGCAGGCAGTCCACGAAGTAGCGCTGCTCCCGTCCCCCGCGGCCGGAGCCGGCGTCGCGCCCGCGCGGCGCCCGCCAGCCGCGCAGGTCCGGCCCCTGGACCCCCGTCCCAGCCGCGGGCGCCGCACGCCGCGCCGGCACCTCCACCGGCTGCCAGCCGTCCGGCACGGCCGGGGCGGCGGTGCTGTAGAGCTCGGTGCCGGCCAGCCCGTTGATCACCGTGCCCTGCGTCCCGTGGTACGAGGTGCGGACAGGGGCCGGCCCCACCTGCCCCCACTTGGAGTCGATCACCCCCAGAGCGCCGCTGGCGAAGCGCAGGATGGCCACCGAGTTGTCTTCCACGTCAGGGGGTAGATAGTCGCGGTGGCCGATCTGGGCGGTAAAGGCGCTCACCTCCTGGATTGGCCCCAGGTAGTCGATGAAGGCGTCCACCAGGTAGCAGGCCTCATCCACAAAGGTGCCCCCGCCGTTGCGCTCCTTGTCGAAGAGCCACTCGCAGAAGTACCTGGAGCACCCGTACTCCACCGGCCCGCCGTGGCCGGTCACGCCCCGCGCCAGGTACACCTTGCCGATGGCCCCCGCCTGGAGCAAGGCTTTGACCTCGTCGTAGACGGGGTGAAACGCGGAGTGATAGGCCACCATGAGCGTGATCCCCGACGCCTCCACGGCGCGGAGGATGCGGTCGGCCTGGGCCAGCGTCGCCGCCATCGGCTTATCCTGGTAGACGTGCACGCCGCGGCGCGCGGCGGCCTCGGCCACGTCCGCCTTGCTGGCATTGTCGGTGCAGACCAGGATGGCGTCGAGCGCTTCGCGGTCGAGCATCGTCTCGAAGTCGGGATAGGTGCGCCGGAGCCCCCAGCGCTGCGTGGCGCGCTCGCGTAGCTCGGGGTACGGCTCGGCCCCCGCGACCAGCTCCACCTCCGGCAGGGCCGCCAGGCCGTCGCCCATGCCCCAGACGTGGTCGCTGGTCATCCCGACGATGCCGAAGCGCAGCCGGCGCTCCGGCTCTCTGCCTGCTGCCATCTGTGCTCCTCCCTTACCGGTCTTGCTCACCCTGTGGGGGTGCTCACCGCCTGATGGCCTACCAGCTGAACTGCGTACACTCCCTCCGGCAGGTGCCTAGAACCGCTTGGCGCTGAGCGCCTGCCGGCCCCGCGCCAGCACGGCGGCGCTGGTGGCTCGACGCGCGGCGGCGGACGCGGCGAGAACGTCAATGATGGCGAACTGGGCTACGTCGGCGAACGCGGGCAGGCCGCCGATGGTGGTCGGGCGCGCGGCCGCCAGCAGGGTCACGTGCGCCACCCGCGTGATCGGCGAGCGCGCGTAGCGCGTGATGCACAGACACGTCGCGCCGGCCTGGCGCGCGTGCTGCAGCGCCTCCACGGTGTCGCGCGAGCTACCGGATTGCGAGATGGCGAGGGCGACGTCGCGCGGGCCAAGCTGGGTGGCGGACGCCACCTGCAGGTGCGGATCAATCACGGCGTACGCAGGGAGCCCGATCTGCATGAAGGCCATGTACGCATGCTGCGCGACGACGGCAGAGCCTCCCACGCCGTAGATCTCGATCCGGCGCGCCGCCACGAGCGCGTCTACCGCTCGCTCCAGCGCGCTGTCGTCGAGGAGCTGCGCCGTGTCTCGCAGGCTCTCGATGCTCAGCTGGAGCACGCGCTGCTTGATGCCCGCGACGTCGCCGGTGGCCGTCAATTCCGTGGGCAGGCTGGTAGCGGCGGCTCGCCGGTCAAGCGCCAGCGCGATCTTGAAGGCGGCGTAGCCGGAGTAGTCGAGCTGGCGGGCAAAGCGGATCACTGTCGCTTCCGAGGTCCCCGTGCGGTCGGCTAGCTCGGTAATAGAAAGGAAGACCACCTCGGCGGCGTTGGCCAGCACGTATTCGGCGATCTTGCGCTCCGACTCACGGAGGCTCGGCAGCAGGCTGGCCAGGCGCGCCAGCACGCCGGTCGGGGGTTCCACGTGGGTGGCGGGTTCGGACGTGGTCCCCATCTCCGGCCCACAGGGGAGCGCGGGGACGGCAGCACGGGGCGTCATCTGGAGAAATTCTCCACCGAGCGGCTCATTTGCGGCGAGAAGCGCCGCCATCCTATCATCGTGCTCGCCTGGCGTCAAGCGACGGCGCGCCGGGCACGCGGGTACGACGTTGCGGACCTCACCCCCTGGCCCCCTCTCCGACACGGAGAGGGGGAACGAGGACCACGGCCGGGCGGCACGGGAGGGAGAGGGCAGCCTTCACCCCCTTTGGCCGGGGCCGCGCCGCACCCCTGCCCCACGCTGCCCCACCGTGCGGCTGGGCCCCGCCGCCCCCGCTCCGACACGGAGAGAGGGAACGAGGGCCGTGGCCGGGCGCAACGCCCGGCCCTTGGGGCGCGGGCGCGCGACGGGGCGCCGCGGGCGCAAGCGGGACAAGAAGGGAGCCAACCTGTGCTGAAGGCAGCGCACGCTGAGAGAGCCGCGGGTGCGGCTGTGATCAAGAAGCGCCAGAAGGGAGCGCAGTGGTGATGAAGGCGGCGCGGCTCTACGGCATCCGCGACCTGCGCGTGGAAGAGATCGCGGACCCGACGCCGGGGCCGGGGCAGGCGCTGATCCGCATCCACGCCTGCGGCGTCTGCCCCAGCGACATCCGCAGCTATCTGGGAACACGCTCGGGGTCGACCAGCAGCGGGCCGGCCCTGCCCCGCACGCCGGGACACGAATGGGCCGGCGTGGTCGTGGCCCTGGGGCCGGCAGAGGAGCCCGCCGACGCGCCGGGCGGGGCGCCCCCGTCCGCGCCACCGATCCAGGTGGGCGATCGGGTGGTAGCCGACTGGCGGTACGTCTGCGGCCGGTGCTATCAGTGCCGGCGGGGCGTGTTCAACTACTGTGAGCGGCTGCAGCGGGTCGTCCGCGGGGGCTTTGCCGAGTACGGCGTGGCCCCGCTCTCCCAGTTGCGGCGCATCCCCGACCACGTCTCGTTCGAGGAGGCGTCCTTCTGCGAGCCGCTGGCCTGCGTCATCAACGGCAATGAGATGACGCCCATCCGCCTCGGCGACGACGTGGTGATCGTCGGCGCGGGGCCAATCGGCTTGATGCACCTGCAACTGGCGCTCCGGCGCGGAGCGCGGGTGATCGTGAGCGATCCGCTGCCGGCGCGCCTGGAGGTGGCCCGCGAACTCGGCGCCCATGACGTGGTCGATGCCTCCAGCGCCGATCCCGTGGCCCGCGTCAAGGAGCTGACCGACGGCCGCGGGGCCGACGCGGTGATCGTCGCCGTCGGCGCGCCGGAGCCGATCCGCCAGGGGCTGGAGATGGCGGCCATCAACGGGCGAGTGAACCTCTTTGCGGGCACCTACCCGCCGATCGAGCTGCCGCTCGATCCCAACCTGGTGCACTATCGCCAGCTGCTCGTCACCGGCAGCCACGACTTCACGCCCCACCACTTCTCCACGGCGCTCAAGCTGATCCAGTTCGGGATCGTCCGCGTGGCGCCGCTGATCAGCCACCGCTTCCCGCTGGAGGCGGTGCGCGACGCGTTCGAGCTGGCCGCCAGCCGCGGAGGCCTAAAGTCAATGGTGCTACCGGGTATGTAGGTGGTGATCAGGTGGTGATCAGCTGGCGATCAGGTGGTGATCGACGACTACAACTTGACAACAACCTGATCACCGCGAGCGCCGCGAGCGGATCACCACCTGATCGCCACAACTGACAAGCGAGCGAACCTGTGGCCGGCCGGTACGTCCTCGGAATTGACCTCGGCACTACCACCTGCCGGTGCATGATCTTCGACCTGCACGGGCGGGAGGTGGCGGGCGCCGCACGGGAGGTGGCGGTGCGCTATCCGCAGCCCCTGTGGGCGGAGGTCGATCCTGAGACGTGGTGGCAGGCCACGACCTACGTGGTGCGCGAGGCGCTAGAGGCGGGGGCCGTAGCGCCGGAGCGGATCGCCGGCATCGGTATCTCGGGCCTGATGCACGCGCCGGTGCTGCTGGACGCGAGCGGCGCCGCGGTGGCGCCGGCGATGCTCTGGATGGACCAGCGCTGCGCGTCTCACTGCGACGCGCTCCGGCGCGAGGCCGAGGCGCTGGGCGTGCGCGGCGCGCGGGGCTTCAGCACGACCCACACCGCCCCCAAGCTGCGCTGGCTGGCCGAGACGCGGCCGGAGCTGCTGGCGCGGACCCACCAGCTCTTGCTGCCCAAGGACTTCATCCGCTTCCGCCTCACGGGGATCGGCGGCACTGACGCGGCGGACGCCGGCGGCACGGGGATGTATGACCGCGCGGCCGGCGACTGGGCCTGGGAGATCGTGCGCCTAGCCGGCGCCGACCCGCGGATCATGCCGGTCATCCGCCCCGCCTGGGCGCGGGCCGGGGGAGTGACGCCCCAGGCCGCCGCTGAGACGGGGCTGGCGCCAGGGACGCCCGTGGCCGTCGGTGGGGCAGACACGTTCTGCACCCGCCTGGGCGCCGGCCCCCTCGCGCCCGGCGAGGTGTGCATCTACCTCGGCACGGCGGCCTGGATTGCCATGCCTTCCGCCGGAGAGACGCTGGGAGCAGGGGGCGACGGGCAGGCGGGGGGCGCGACCGTGCGCCCGCCGGCAGGTCCTGCCGGCGCGGCCGCGCGGCGTGGCCGGCCCCATCCCGCCGGTGGCCATGGTCCGGCCGGCAGGACCGCTGAGGCGCGAGAGGCGCCGGGCGACGGCGAGGGAACGCCGGAGCGCGCCCGCGGGCCGGAAGGCGCTGCGCTGGCGGTGCGCGGCTTCGGGGCCACGTCCACGACCGGAGCGGCGCTCCGCTGGGCGCGCGACCTGCTGGCGCCCCAGGTGGCCCGCCTGGTGGCGGCGACGCCGCTTTCCGGCGCATGGTCGTACGACGCCCTCGCGCGCGAGGCCGCCGAGGTCGAGCCGGGCGCGGAGGGGCTCTACTTCCTGCCGCACCTGATGGGGGAGCGGGGCCCGCAGGCCGATCCGCTGGCGCGGGGCGCGCTGGTGGGGCTGACGTTACGTCACGGCCGCCCGCAGGTGGTACGGGCGGTGCTGGAAGGCACGGTCTTCCAGATACGCCGGCTACTGGAGGCTCGCCTGGGCGGCGCGCCGCCGGCTGGGGGACTGGTCTGCGGGGGAGGGGCGCGGAGCGCGCTCTGGCTGCAGATCCTGGCGGACGTGACGCGGCTGCCGCTGCGCGCCCCGGCGGTGGTGGAGGCCGGCGCCCTGGGGGCCGCCATCCTGGGCGGCGCGGCCGCCGGCGTGCTCTCGATGGAGACGGCCCAGGCGCAGATGGTGCGCACCGGGGCCAGGTACGTCCCCGATCCTGAGCGGGCAGCGCGCTACGAGACGTTGTACACGCGCTACTGCCGGCTCGACGACCTGCTGGCGCCCTGGTTCAGGGAGTAGCGAGTGACGAGGAGCGAGTGACGAGGAGCGAGGAGCGAGGAAGGAGCCCTCACCCTGCCCCCTCCCAAAGGGAGAGGGAGCTTGAAGGGGAAGGGAAGTGGGTAGCAGTCCACAGTGGAGGTCCACGGTGGGAGGTCCATGGTGGAGCTCCAGAGAGAGGCGAGCGATGAAGGCGGCGTTGTTCTACGGCGGGCCAGACATTCGGGTGGAGGAGCTGCCCGTGCCCGAGCCGGGGCCGGGCGAGGTGCTGGTGCGGGTGCGCGCGGCGGGGATCTGCGGTAGCGACCTGCACGGCTACCGGCGAGCGCGGCCCCCGCGGCCGGCGCCCGACGCGCCGCGGGAGGCGCGGCAGAGCGGGCACGAGCTGGCGGGAGTGATCGCCGCGCTCGGGCCGGGGGTCACCGCGCTGGCGGTGGGGCAACGGGTGGGGATTGAGCCGGAGCACCTGATCGGGTGCGGCGAGTGCGCCTACTGCCGGCGGGGCGATACCCACCTCTGCCCCGCGCGCGGCCTGCGCCATGGCGAGCGCCACGGCAGCCACGGCTTTTCCGAGTACGACGTCTGCGTGGCGCGCAACGTCCATCCCCTGCCCGACCACGTGTCGGACGACGCGGCGGCTATCCTGGACTGCTACGGCTGCGCGGTACATGCCGTGCGCCGCGCGCCGATCACGCCGTATGCCACGGTGGTGGTGCTGGGCACAGGAGCGATCGGCATGAACGTGGGCCAGGTAGCGCGGGCGAGCGGCGCGCGGCGCGTGATCATGGTCGGGACGCGCGACCAGCCGCTGGCCATCGCGCGGGAGGCCGGCGCCGCCGACGAAGGGATCGCCAATTCCAGGGTAGACCCGGTGCAGGCGGTGCTCGACCTGACTAGCGGCGAGGGAGCCGACGTGGTGTTCGAAACGGTAGGCGGGGAGGCGCCCACGCTGGGCCAGGCGGTGCAGCTGGCGCGGCGTGGCGGGACGATCTGCATCCTGGGCATCTTCACCGCGCCGCAGCAGGTGGACGTGAGCACGGCCTATCGCAAGGAGCTGAACATCCTGTGGTCCAACAGCTACTCCACGTGGAACGGCATCTCCGAGTACGAGATTGCGCTGGACCTGCTGGCGTCCGGGCGGGTGCGGGCTGAGCCACTGATCACCCATCACTATCCGCTGGACCGGATTGGCGAGGCCTTTGCCACGGCGGCGGACAAGCGGACCTCCGGCGCGATCAAGGTGCTGGTGCATCCGTAAGCCGGGGGTTGCACCTGAAAGCGCTCGCCGGCAGGTACGACGACCTCGTACATCCGTGCGTGAGAGGTTGCGCCGAGAGCGGCAGGTTGTGTGCGCCGCGCATGGCACGAATGGGGTGTGGCCGCCGAGCTTTCTTGAGCCTTGACCGCTCCGTCGTGGCCCGCTGCTGGGGGGCCACCGCTGCTGCGCCAGACGCGGAAGGCGGTAGCGCCGCCCAGCTAGCGTGGATGATTCACGAGCGGTGCCCTCACCCTAGCCCTCTCCCTGTGGGAGAGGGGACTGACGGCTCGCCCACAGGATGACGGGACTGACGGCTCGCCTACAGGGAGGGGGCTCCTCGCTGGCCGGGAATAGGCCAGGCTAGAGCGCGGCGATGGCGCTGATCTCCACCAGCCAGTCGTCGAAGGCCAGCCGGCTGATCTCGACCATGGTCGCGGTGGGATAGGGCGGCCGGAGGAGCTCTTCTCGGACCCGCGTGACGGCCGGCCGGTGGCGCATGTCACGCAGGTAGATGGTCAGCTCCACCAGGTGATCGAGACGGCCGCCGGCGGCCTCCAGCAGGGCGCGGACGTTGGCGAACACCTGCCGTACCTGCGCCTCGACGTCGCCGGCGCCGACCAGGTTGCCGGCGGCATCGACCGGCCCTTGCCCGGCGATAAACAGGAGCCGCCCCGCCTCAACGACGAGGGCCTGGGAATACGGCACCGTGGGGGCGGCGACCTGCGCCGATTGCACCGGCCGGATCCGCTCTCCAGCCACAACTCCAGACGCAGCACGCGGGCGCCGGGGCCGGCGCTCCGCGCCCGCCGAGGCGACCGGTCGCTGATCCGCCATACGCCTGACCTCCATGGATCGTAATGGGGATGAGGGCGCTACCGCGGCGACGGCGCCGCCATCGCCTCGGCCAGCAGGCGCAGCGCCGCCACGGCGAAGGCGAGCATGTTCGCCTCGCGCTCAGCCGAGCCGGTGGCCACCGTGAGCGCCTGGGACAGTCCGTGCGGGCCGGCAACGGCCAGGCAGGCGTGGCCCGGCGGGTCGCCGTAGCGGTTCCCCGTGGGGCCGGCGGCGCCCGTCTCGCCGATACCCCAGTCCGCGCCCAGGCGCTCGCGGATGGCGGCGGCGAGCACCAGGGCGTGCCCCTCCGTCGCCGCCCGGGGCTCGCTGAGCGCCTGGCGGGTGCGGCTCAGGAGGACCGCCTTGGCGTCTGCCGTGTACACGACGGCGCCACCACGGAAGTACGCCGACGCCCCCGGCACGGCCAGCAGGGCCGCCGCGATCAGCCCGCCAGCGGACGACTCGGCCACGGCGACCGTCTCGCCACGCGCCACCAGGCGCTCCGCTACACGGTCCGCCTCACGACGGACGTCTTCCCAGGCCGGCACAGTGTCCTCCTTATCGTGATCGTGCTTGTCCTGATCGTGTGATCGTGCTTGTCCTGATCCCGCGCCGGCAGGGATATGCCGGCTTGGTCGTGCTCGCCGCCTCTCACCCGCCGGTAGCGCGGAGCCGGCGCGCCACGCACAGCAGGCGCCGACAGGCCCTGGGGTGTTCGCCAGTTGGGCCTCACCTGGGCTGCTCCGCCAGGATGCGGTTGGCCTGGGTCACGATCTCACCGGCGACCTCGCGGGCGGTGGCCTGGTTGTCCAGCAGGCGAGCAATCTGGGGCGTGAACACGTCGCGCTCGATGCGCTCCCACAGGGGGAAGACGGGGTTGAGGTGGACCGCCTCCTGGCCGGTGCGGGCGACGCTGCGGCTCTTCGGAGGCTCGCCCGGGTTCTGGGCCAGCCACCAATCGAGGACCGACCTGCGGCCCGGGATGCGCACGTCGGCCAGCAGGCGGTGGGTCTCGGGGCTGGTGAGGTGCTTGAGCACCTCCCAGGCCTCATCCTGGAAGGGGACAGCCTTCACCTGGTACCAGCCCACGCCCCCGCCGGTGGTCAGGCGCTTGCCCTTACCCTGGGGCGTGACGGCCAGGTCCCATTGCCCCCTGGCTTGGCGCCTGGCCTCGCCGATGCGCGCCACGGGGAAGATGGCGATGGCCGCCAGGCCGGCGAAGAAGAGGGCCTGTGAGCCGGGGTCCTGCCCCGCGGCGCGAAACTCCTGGACGGCGGCCGTATCCGGCGCGACGCGGTGGCGGAAGCGCAGGTCCTGCATCAGCTGCAGCGCCTCCACCACCCGCTCGTCGTCGACGGTGCACCGGCGATAGTCCTTGTCGAACAGTTCGCCGCCGTTGGCCCAGATGAACTGGCCATAGCCCCCGCGCAGGCCGCTGTTGACGACGAAGCCGTACTGGCCGGCCCGCGCCGCGCTCCCGCCCTCCCATTTGGTGAGCCGGCGGGCCGTCTCCACGAACTGGCCGAAGTCCCAGCCGCGGACGCTAGTAGCGTAGTCGCCGGCCGGGGGCGTGAGGCCTTCGCGGGCGAAGAGGTCCAGGTTGACCCACAGGCTCTGGTGCGAGAAGTCGCGCAGGAGGGCATAGAGCTTGCCCTTCCAGCGGTACTGCTCCAGGGAGACGGGGATGTAGTCGGCGAGGTCGTACTTGTCCCGCTTGATCAGCTCGTCCAGGGGCGTAAGCTCGCCGCGGTCGGCGAAGACGACGCCCTGGCTGGCGTCCATGCTGACTAGGGCGGGGGGCGTACCGGAGGCGAGCATGGTGCTGAACTTCTCCACCACGTTGCCGGTGGCGATGACGAACTCGGCCTGGGGGCCGCGGGGGTGCGCCTGGCGCCAGCGCTCCACCACCTGGTTGACCAGCTCCTGCTCCACCTGGCCGCTGGTCTGGAGGAAGCTGACTGTGACGTCGGTGCGCAACGTGGCCGATCCGCGCGCCGGCTCACCGCGGCCGCCGATGGCCGGCGGCGCGCAGGCGCCGGCGAGGAGGCCGCCGGCAAGGCACGCCTCCTGCATCATGCGGCGACGGGAGCGCGGGCGCACTGGCTTCGGGCCGGCGGCGGTGGTCACGGCGATAGCGGTGGTAACCACGGGGCTCATTGTCTCTCTCCTCCTGCGGCGTGTGGCGCTGCACTGCGATGCACGGCTATCGGCTGCTGTGCACGGTATACGGGTACGGACGGGCCGGCGGCAAGAAGGCGGGGTCTCTTCCGCTTGAGGGAAGAGGCTCGACGAGCTACGCACCTGCAGGGAAGTCCATCGCCGCCGACGTGAAGGGAAGGCGCATGAGGGGCTACTGGAGAAGAACGCGCAGGGCGTGAAGACGAACACGCTGCTCTTCGATCAGCGGCCGGGGAGCGCGGCGGCATGGCCGGTTCTTCACGAGCGGAGCCCTCACCCTAACCGTCTCCCATAGGGAGACGGAATTCGTCGCCGGCCGTGGAGGATCCAGGCCAGGCAGCAAGAAGCTGGCAGATGCGTTACTTAGGACGCCTGGGCGAAGGCTGCGTCCGTCGGGGAGGGGGCGTCTGGGAGCGGGCCAGGCCGGCCCTGCGGGCCGATCGTCCGTTGTAACGCGCCAAGTACGGCCCGCGCCCCGACCGGTCCCTGGAGCGCGGCCGGCTCCAGCGCCTTGGCCCCGGCCAGGATACGCAACGTGCGCGCGGCGTCAGGGAGCAGGGCATCGCCGGAGACGAGCAGGATCACGGGGATGGACGCGGTGCGCGGGTCCGACTTCAGCCGGCGCACAAAGGTGAGGCCAGAGCGGTACGGGAGATGGACGTCCACGATGATGGTATCGGGCTGCAGGCGGCGCACCAGGCCGTGGAGCCCGAACACCGCGCCGGCCGTTGCCACGCGACAACCGCTCGCCTGCAGCGCCCCCGCCAGCCAGTCCTGCACCTCCAGGTCGCTCTCCACCAGCAAGACCTGCCACTGGCTCATCGCCTTACCTCCGTATCCCCCTGGCGACGGCAACGTGCCGTACGGCGGCTATAACGCGCGGTAACGGCGGATGCCTCGCCATCTGGCCGGCCAGGGTGCAACCGGCGCTTCTGGACACGGCGCGGCCGCGTTCCCTCTGCCGGTGGTCGTCCCGCCTCCGGCGGGCACCCTGGGTGAAGGGGAGGGCTCCGCCAGCCGGGAGCACCGGCGGCACGCGGGTGGCCAGGGCGAGCCCGCCGATCCCCTGACCCGGCTCCACGACGGTGTAGCCGGTAGCGCCGCCGACGCCGGCCGCAACCTGCGACGCGCTCACCGATGTCCTCACGGCCGCGTCTCGCTGCGTTCCATGCGTCGCTACGGTCACCACTATCGCTCCTGTGGACGTGCAGGCCGGCAAGCTGTATGGCTCCGGACCGCGGCGCTCTGCGGGTGGATGGGCATGGATCGCAACTGCGGATCTGTGAGCCAGCAAGTTGTGTGCCGTGCACAGGCTCAACCCTAATTCAACCAGGCGGTAACTCCCAGCACCTGTGCAGGCACTGATACTGAGCGCATGCTCGCACGTGCGGACAAGATCGTCGTGACCGGCGGGGCCGGCTTCATCGGGAGCCACCTCGTGGACCGCCTGCTGGAGGAAGTGCCAGCGAAAGTGCTTGTGTTCGACAACCTCTCCAGCGGACGGCTGTCCAACCTGAGCCAGTGCCGGCCGGAGCGGATCGAGTTTGTCCACGGCGACGTGCGAGATGCCCCCGCGCTCGAGGAGGTGCTGCGGGGGGCCAGTGTGGTCTACCACCTGGCGGCCCAGCGGGTGACGGCGGGGAGCCGAGACACCTGCGACCGGGGGTTCGCCACCAATGTAGTCGGGACCTTCAACGTGCTCCGCGCCGCCACGCGCCAGACCGTCCGGCGGGTGGTGTTCGCCTCGTCCAGGGACGCCTACGGTGAGCCGATGGAACTGCCGGTGGATGAGAGCCATCCGCTGCTGGCGATCAGCTGCTACGGGGCGAGCAAGATCGCGGGGGAGGCCTTTTGCCGCGCCTTCCGCCGCGAGTTTGGCCTGCAGACGGTGATCCTACGCCTCAGCGACGTCTATGGGCCGCGTGACTGGCGGCAGCCCATTCCCGCCTGGCTGGATCTGGCCGCCGCGGGGCGCAATCTGGACGTGTACGACGGCAAGCAGATCGTGGACCTGCTGTGGGTGGGCCAGGCGGTGGAGGCGCTGATCCGCGCCGCCACCATCGAGGAGACGCTACCGCCGATCAACGTCGCCAGCGGTACCGGCACCAAGATCCTGGACGTCGCCCGACGCATCACCCACCTGACGGAAGGGCGCAGCCATGTCAACCTGCTGCCCGCCCCGCCGACGCAGTACCGCGCGGAGGTGAGCCGCTTCGTGGCCAAGGTGGACCGCATGCGCCAGCTGCTGCACATCGAGCCCCCGCTCGATCCGCTGGTGCACCTGCCGGCCCTCTTTCAGCGCGCCCGCGCCGAGGCCAACGGCGCCGCGGACCACGCCAGCGCCTACGTCTCCCGCTGAGCCATGCTGGGGCACCGAGAGCAGCGCCTGATACGAGGCCGGCCGATGAGCGAGCGCCCTGGAGAGGTCCTGCTGGTGGTGAGCGCCGACCTGGCCGGCGGGCTGCTGGCGCAGGGGCCGGCGCCAGGGCCGCGCAAGGATTACGCCGTCCTGGCCGGCGTGCTGCGTGCCGACGTGCTGGACCGGACGGCCGTCCGGCATTCAGCTCTGGGGCGCCTCCTGGCGCGGGCGTTTGGGGTGCCAGTGGCGCAGGCCTGGCTCGCCTTCCGCCAGCGACGCCGCTACAGCGCCATCCTGACCGATGGCGAGCACATTGGGATCCCGCTGGCGCTCCTGCTCAAGCTCGCCGGCGCGGCCACGCCACACGTGACGATCGGCCACCGCCTCACGGCTCCGAAGAAGCGCCTGTTCTTCCGGTGGCTCAAGGTGCACAGCCACATGGCGCGGATTGCGGTCCACTGCCGGCGCCAGTACGAGCTGGCGGTGAGCGCGCTGGGCATTCCCGCCGAGCGCTTGGCGTTCGTGCCGTACCAGGTAGACGTCGACTTCTGGCGCCCGCAGCCAGTGGCGGAGGAGCGCCTGATCAGCAGCGCCGGCCTGGAGTTCCGCGACTATCCGACCCTCTTCGCCGCGGTGGAGGGGCTGGACGTGCAGGTGGTCATTGGCGCGGCGAGCTACTGGTCCAAGCGGCGCAACACCGCCGCCGGCCGGCCCCTCCCGGACAACGTCCGCGTCGGCGCCTTCGACTACGGCGCGCTGCGGGCGCTCTACGCCCGCTCAGCCGTGGTCGTCGTTCCCTTGGACGACGTGGACTTCCAGGCCGGCATCACCTGCATCCTGGAGGCCATGGCGATGGGCAAGCCGGTGGTGGTGACGCACAGCCACGGCCAAACGGACGTGGTCGAGGACCGGCGGGCCAAGACCCGCGGCAGACCCGAGCGCCCGCGCCCGGTCAGCCTGCTGCGGCTGCTGGCCCAGGAGAGCGGGGTGGCCCTGGAACCGAATGGGTTCTACGTCCCGCCCCGTGACCCCGCCAGTCTGCGCCGGGCGCTGGAGTATTTGCTCCAGCATCCAGAGGAGCGGGCGCGCCTGGGCGACGCGGGGCGCCGGACGGTGGAGCGCTTGATGACCGTCGATCACTTTGCCGCGCGGATGGCCAGGCTGGTGGACCAGGCGCGCGCGGCCGGCGCGCACGGCGCGGGACGCGAGGCCGGCGCCGTGCCGACCGGCTGCGCCAGGTGGAGCCAGGGCGCTCCAGCTTGACGTACCCGCGTGAGGCACCCGCTTCCTGGACCGGCCTGATGCGCCCGCCTGCCCCACCGGCAAAGACGCCACAATGTCAACCTTGAACCTTGAACTTTGAACTCTGAACTCTGGCCCTGATGTCATCGCTGCTGTTCCTGCCGGCGCTCAGCGTGGTAGCGACCGCGCTCCT
>DAOTTI010000066.1:0-28835 GCA_034437795.1 Chloroflexota bacterium
GCCGTCCTGTTCAACACCCGGACCGGCGTCCCGCACCTGCAGCTCGCCCGCCTCGTCGCCTGATGCCCAAACCCGCACACCGGGTTAACTATCCGCTGGTATGTTCGCGTCGCCCTGTCCATCGATGCCCGGCCGTCCTGTCCCGCACGAACGCACGAACATACCAGCGGATACTTAGTCGGCCGGGATCGGGGGGACACGTTCAATGGTGATGCGCACGCGGCCGCAGCTTTCCGTCCGCGGCCCGTGGTAGAGGCACGAGAAGTACTCCCTGACAGCGTCCACCAGGGACTCATTGTCCAGGCGCAGGTCGTAGCTCTCTCCCGGATCGCCGGAGGCGGGGTCGGGCCGCGCCACCAGCAGCAGCTCCCCCTCCAGCACGAGGCGTTCTGATGCCGGTGAGGTCGTCGCAACGTCCACGGTGGGCCTCCTGTCTGTATGGATGAAGGCTAGCACGTGCAGCGGGTCAGCGGCTCGGTATGTCTGGGCGTGCGCAATCGCTCCGGATGACACCAGGCCCTGTCCGCTGCGCCCGCGGGATCGCCGCAGGTAGGGGCCGGCTTTGGTCAGGTCCTCTGCCCGTGGCCTGCGTCCCCCCTCTCCCGCACGCGGGAGAGGGGGCCAGGGAGTGAGGGCTCTCCCCGCGTCTTCGCGCCCTCCCGCCGCGGGCACTGCTGCGGCTGGCTCATCAAGCGTCCATTTGCGGCGTCCGCCAGCATCAGTGGCGTGAAATGGGTGCTAGCACTCTTGTCTGGAGTGGGATGGCCGGCTATGCTGGCAGGGACGGCGGCAGCAGGGCGCTGAGGCTCTCGGGGCCAGCGGCCCTGCTTACCGCGGGGGCGGTGAACGAGCGGGGAGCGGTGCTGGCTCCAAGGAGGGGTCTGTGCAGAAACCGGGACGGCCATCCGCACCAGAGGCGCCGCTGGTCGGCCCTGAGTGGCGGGGCAACGAAGACGAGTGGAGCGCGCTCATCCTGGCCTGCCTGCTGGCCTGCCCTCGCCATCACCCGACCGCCGGCAGCCGCCGCGCCCCCTGCGATTGCGAACGGACGCTCAGCGATCAGCGCCTGCTGGACCGCTTGCTCTTCGTGCGCCGGACCAATACGCCCTACTTGCGGGAGCTGGCGGAGCACCGCGAGGCACTGGCCGGCAGGCCAGGCTCGCACCGGCCGCCACGGGACGGTCCGGATACCGCTCCAGACGCGGCACGCTAGCCTGCATTCCTGTGGAACGACCTGCCTTTGCATTCGCCGCTGGTGCCCCAACGGGGCATGACCGGCTCGTCGATCAGCGGAGCCCCCACTCTAACCCTCTTCTACAGGGAGACGGAACCCCCGGCTGGACGTGAGTAGTCCAGGGCCTGGACCATTCACCAGAGGAGCCTTGACCCTGACCCTCTCAGGGGGAAGGAGCTTCTCGCTCGCGGGGACGGACGCGGGCTAGGCCCTGGCGGGAACCGGCTGGCGCGCGCCGGCCAGCTCCTCGACGGCCGCCAGCAGGTCGGCTCGCGTGACGGGCTTGCTGAGCACCAGGTTGATCCCTGCCGGTCGCTCGCCGGCAGCGTTGATCAGGTCGCCATAACCGGTGAGCATGACAATGGGCGTGGTGAGACCGGCCCGCCTGGCCGCGGCGGCGAGCTGGTCGCCGCTCATGTCCGGCATCGCGCGGTCGGTGATGACCGCGTCGTACGGGGCCGATTGCAGGCGCCGGAGCCCTTCATACCCGTTGCTGGCCACCTCGCTGACGTGCCCGGCGCTGGCGAGGTAGGCGGCCAGGACGTCGCGCACCACCGGCTCGTCGTCGACGACGAGCACCCGCAGGCGCCGTGCCGGCGGCACGACCTGCTCCTGGGGCTCCATCGTCGGCGCCACGTGCTGGCTCGGGCACCCGGGCAGGAAGACGCGGATGGTCGTTCCCCGCCCCCAGGCGCTCTCGATCTCCAGGGTGCCCTGGTGGCGCTTGACGATGCCGTGCACCATGGAGAGCCCCAGCCCAGTGCCCTGGGGCCCCTTGGTGGTGAAGAATGGCTCCAGGCAGCGCCGGCGCACCTCCTCAGTCATCCCCGTGCCCGTATCGCTCACTTCCAGGCAGACCTGTTCCTCCTTGACGCGGGTGCGCACGGTAATCGTTCCGCCATGGGGCATGGCGTCGACGGCGTTGAAGATGAGGTTGGTCAGTAGCTCCCGCAGCGCCCCGTCGTCGCCCAGCACCGGGGGCACCTGGCCCAGGTCCATGCGAACCCCGATGGTGGCGCCGGCCGCGAGCGCCTGGTCGCGCCACTTGGGAGCGGTGATCTCGATCGACTGGTTCACCACCTGGTTCAGGTCAACGGGCGCGAGGGCGTCGACGTCCTCCCGCGGGCGATAGAACTCACGCAGGCGGCGCACGACGCTGGCGGCATCCTGCACAGAGGTGTGAATGAGCTTCAGGTAGCGATGCACGAGCTCGCGGTTGGCCAGGGTGCGCTCCCCGGCCAGCAGGAGCTCGCTGAAGCCCAGGGCCGGCGCCAGGGCGTTGTTGAAATCGTGTGCGATGCCAGCCGCCATCTCGCCCAGGGCGCGCAACCGCTCCTGCTCGATGGCCTGCTGCTGGGTCCGCTTCAGCTCCTCGTGGGCGGAGTCAAGCTGTGCGAACAGCTCCGCGTTCCTGGCTGCGGCCGCGCGGAGCTGCTCGTTGCTCTCGTGGAGGCGGCGCGCGTTGTCCAGGCTGGCGTAGGCGGCGATAACCGGCACTACCAGCAGGAGTAATCCGAAGACCTTGCCGAAGGCGGCGTAGACGATGGCCATCAGCACGCCCAGCGGGTACATGGCCACGATCGGCAGCAGCACCCCGCTGAGATTGCCGCGCACGACGTCGCGGAACGACGTGCGGCTGGCCAGGGCGATAACCGTGCAGACCAGCACCTGATTGACCGCGGTGTTGACCAGGGTGTAGGCCACGAAAGCCGGCAGGTCCATCGGGCTTGGGGATCCGCCGGGCGCGCTGCCGGTCACACGGCCGAGAAGCCCACCGACGAGCCGGAGCGCCAGGCCCGCGGCGGCCACCGAGAGGCCGATCGCCGCCGCGTTGAAGGCCGACTTGTAGGCCGGCTTCCGCCTGGCAACGTCTCCGGCCAATGAGCCCAGTGCGCTCACCCACGTGGCGACCGCCACGCCCAGCAGAATGGTGCACGCGAAATTGAGCGCCGTGGCGACGGAGTAGTTGGCGGAGCGCAGGCGGAGCTGCTTGAAGTCGGCGGCCGCCCCGAGGGCGACGAACAGGGCTGCCTCGGCCAGGACCACCGCATTCCACGGGAGATCGCGCCACGCCCACGCTAGGACGGCCGCGCCAGCGGCGACGACGACGCTGATGTAGAGTGTGGCCGCTCGCGGAAGCTGACGCATGTGACAGTGGCAACGTCGGAGACGCCGTGACCTGGTTGGGCGCCGGCTGCCGGGCGTCGTACCGCACTGGATGCGCGGCCCCGGCGCCGGGCCAGGCTCCGCAACTGGCGCTCGCTCCTGGAAGGTACCACCGTCACCGCGCTTTTGGGTGTGGAGTGGGACGAATAGACCTTGAACGCCCGCCGTGCTGGCGCGAGGCGACCGCGAGGGCTGGCCCTCAACGCGCAGCCGTGCTCCTTACGGGCACGAACGGTACCTGGACGAACGGTGGGCAACCTGCCTCATTCACGGCCACCGTACGCGTCCCCTCCCCCTCTGGGAGAGGGTTAGGGTGCGGGCTCCTCACTCGCTCACTCGCTCCGCGGCACGCTCCTAGCCCTACCTTGCCCGCAGTGCGCCTACTGTGAGGGCTTATCACTCGCTCCTCGCGCCTTGCTCCTCACCCTCGTCCGTCCTCCGGCGGAAGCCCTGCTCTCGTTGTAGGATTGCGCCATGAGTACTGAGCTTGACGCCGTAACCCGCGCGCACTTCACCGCCCGAGCCGCCACCTATACTGGCGGCGGCGAGGCGTCCCTTCAGGTGATGCTGGAGCTGGCCGCCCCTAGGCCGGGCGAGCGCGCCCTGGACGTCGCTACCGGCACCGGGCTGGTCCTCTTTGCCCTGGCGGAGCGCCTGGGCAGCGCGGGGCTGGCCATCGGCATCGACTTCACGCCGGCCATGCTGGCCCAGGCTGCCGCCCGCCAAGGACAGGTAGCCCGCAGCCCGGGCGCCGCCCGCACGGTGCTGATCGCGGCGGATGCGGTTCGCCTCCCGTTCCGACCCGAGACCTTCGACGTGGTGACCTGCCGCTTCAGCGTGCACCACATGTCCGATCCCGCCGCCGGCCTGGCCGCCATGGCCAGGGTGCTGCGCCGCGGTGGCCGGCTGGTGATTGCCGACTTTGTCCGGCCCGATGATCCCGCGGAGGCGGCGCGGCACGACCGGCTGGAACAACTGCGCGGGCATCAGCACGTGCGCATCTATGACCGCGCCGAGCTGGAGGCGCTGCTGGCGGCGGCGGGCTGCCCCGTGCGGGCCGCCCGCAGCACGGAGCGGGAGCTGAACCCGCAGGACTGGCTGAACAGTCCCAACGTGCCACCGGAGTCACAGCCGGAGCTGGCTCAGCTGATCGCAGAGATCGAACGCTCGGGCGGGGCAGGGCTGCAGGTGCGCCACGTCGACGGCCAGACCCGCTACGTCCGTAACGACCTGGTGCTGCTGGGGATCAAGGAGCCGCCGGCCTAGCGCGGGCCAGGCCCCGATCGCGCACGAGTGGCGCCCTTGCCCAGGGTGCCCGCCGGAGGCGGGACGAGGGGAGGGAGTAGCGACGAGCGAGGAGCGAGTGAGGGGCCCGCACCCTGGCCCTTGCCCAGAGGGAGAGGACGCTCGTCGCTGGGCGTGAAGGATCCGGGCGAGCGATTCGGAGGCGGGTGTGACCGGGTCTACGGCGAGGCCTCGCGGTCGGCGGCCTCCAGCCGGCGCCGGATGCTGGGATGGCTGTAGAGCAGCCACTCTACCCAGCGCGGCGGATCCACCTCCGCCAAGTTCTGGTCGGCCAGCCGGCACAGCGCCCGCTTCCACGCCGCCACGTTGCCAGTGATCCGCACGGCGAACCGGTCGGCGGCCGCCTCCCACCGTCGCGAGAAGCCGTTCACCACCGGTAGCAGGAGCGTGAACAGCCCGCCCGCCACCAGGGCCAGGAGCGGGAGCCCGGCGACGTCGTCGATGCCGTTCAGCCCCAGCGCCGGGGCCAGGGCGCGCAGGATCCGATCGGCCAGCCACAGGGCAGCGAAGACCAGTACCCCCTGCAGGGCGATGCCCCGCCACAGGTCATGGTGCACGTGGTGGCCAAGCTCGTGCGCCAGGATCGTCTCGATCTCGTCCGGCTGGAACCGCTCCCACAGGGTGTCCCCCAGCACGATCCGACGCGTATTGCCGATGCCCATCAGGCCGGCGTTGGCCATGCGCGTGCGCCGGCTCAGATCGACGACGTACACGCCCCGCACGCGGGCGCCGCAGGACTCGGCCAGCGCCACCAGCCGCCGGCGGAGATCCTCGTCCTCCAGCGGGCGCTGCTTCAGGAAGAGGGGGACGATCAGCACGGGGGCAAGGTTGGCCAGCAGCACGGCCAGGAGCGTGATCACCACGGCCGCCCACAGCCACCACCACGCGGGCGCCAGATGGAGCAAGGCGTAGATGGCCAGGGCGACCACCTCCGCCTGCGCCAGCCCGAGCAGCGTGGCCTTGACATAATCGGCTATCCAGGCGCGCACGGTCTGCACGGAGAGCCGGTAGCGGTGCGGCAGAGCGTATCCGCTGTAGTAGGCCAGGGGAGAGAAGACCAGGGCGTATCCGATGGTGAGCAGCGCCACGTAGGCGGCGACGAGGCCGAAATAGCCCGTGACCAGCCCCGCCAGGGCCTCGCGCAGCCGGATGCTCGCCCCCGTCACCAGCAGGAGCACGAGCGCGGCCCCGCTCAGCGCCAGGTCGAGTACAAAGAGCCGTCGCCGCAGGCGCGCGTACTCACGCGCCTCTTCCCGCCGGCGCGGATCGGCGATCGGCTCCAGCCGCCGGGCCGGCTCCGTTGGGGCTTCGGCTGCGGCGCCTGCTTCAGCGTCGGCCATGGCGCGGGTCCCGGTAGAAATCGGCCACGCCTCGTCGCCGGCCTGCCGCGGGCGGCTTCGCCCCAGGGCTGCGATGGCGCGAGGCCTGGCGCAGATTGACCACGCCGCAGTATACGTTGGGACGGCAAGGAAGCAGGTCTGGCCACGTCGCGGCGGGTAAACGATGGGCTCTCCTGGCGGATGGCAGCAGCGGCTCCGTGCGCTTCAACGGCTCCGCGGGCTCACCGCGGACTGGGCCGGACGGAGCGGCGGACGCGATGGGCTATCCTGGTGGGTGGCAGCAAGCCCGGCCGCGCCGGTGCCCTGCCGGGAGTGGTGGCACGATCGGGCGCCCGCTGCGTTCGGGAATGGCCGTTGCCGGCGCGGCGGCCACGTGGAGCACCGCCGCGAACAGGCGGAGAAGGAGGCGCTCATGGCGACGACGATCAAACTGAGCCGACGCAGTGTGCTCGTCGGTGTCGTCTTGGTGCCGGCGAGTGGCGGCATCGTCGCTGCCTGCGCCGGACCAGGCGCGACGACGACCCCAGGCACGCCGGCGGCTGCCAAAGGGCCCGTGACGATCGAGGTGCTGACCCGCGCTGGCGTCGCCAGCCCGACCGGCCACAGCCAGTACTATGCCAGCATCACGCCGCGGCTCTTTACGCCCCAGACGAACATCACCGTCACGTTCATCGACGCTCAGCCGAACGTGCACGAGAAGCTACTCGTGCTCGCCGCCGGCGGCACCCTGCCAGACGTCTCCTGGTTTGGCGTCGTGGCCGATGGGTCGGGCGGGCCGGAAGCTGCGGACAAGGGCATCTTCAAGCCCCTGGATGAACTGGCCAGGAAGGACAGCAAGTTCGATCTCAAGCCGTACTTCAAGGCCCTGCTCGATGCCTTCTCGGTCAAGGGGAAGCTGTATGCCCTGCCGACCCACGGCCACTACGGTACGAACGTGCTCTACTACAACGCCAACCTAACCAAGGCCGCGGGCGTCAGCGTGCCTCAGGACGGGACCTGGACGATCGATGACCTGATCACCGCCGCGCAGCGCATCGTGCGCCGGCAGGACGATGTCTGGGGCTACTACCCGGGCACGGACATCAGTGAGTTCGGCGTCTTCTACCTGCGCCAGTTCGGCGGGGAGCTCCTGGATGAAGCGGGTAAGCGCTGCCTGCTGGACAGCGCCGAATCGCGCGCGGGCCTGGAGTGGGTGGCGAACACGCGGGCCAAGTTCCAGGTGATCGACAATCTCTACCGCGACGGCGGGCAGGGGCGCATCTTCGAGGCGGGGCAGCTCGGCTTCTTCAATGCCACGCCGGCCCAGGTGGCGCTGTACAAGAAGCCGGGGCAGGAGATCATCAAGTTCGAGCTGGGCGTGGCGCTCTTCCCCAGGGGGCCGGGTGGGCGGCGGGGCACCCAGGCGTCAGGGTCCGGCATGGGCCTGACCGATACCAAGAAGCAGGAGGCGTCCTGGGAGTGGATCAAGTTCATTACCAGCAAAGAGGTCGGCGTCCTGGGCGTGACTGAAGGCGGCGCCGGTAGCCCCGGCGGGCGCACCGACGTCTGGAACGATCCGCGCTTCCTGGCCTTTGACCCCATCTACGCCACGATCATCAGGGCGTACCCGCAGGGCGCCGGCTCTATGCGTCTACCGGCCAATCACCGGCGCAACGACCTGATCAAGGTCGTGAACGAGGAGATTGGCGAACTCTACCGCGGCAACGCCAGTGTGACGGAAGCGACGTCCAGGGCCGTGCAGCGGGCAAACGCCGTGCTCAGTTCGTAAGCTCGTTTCGGCCCTTTCCCTGACTACTTCAACCTGTTGGTGACTTCATACGTGGGAGCTGGCTTGTGACGGAGAGAGACCCGCGCATCCGCGTCGGCGTGATCGGCGCCGGCAGTATCGCCCAGATCATGCACCTGCCGTATCTGCGGGAGCTGGATGATCGCTTCGCCATCAGCGCCCTGTGCGACGTCTCCCCCAGCACGCTGCAGGTGGTCGGCGAGCGCTACGGCGTCCCCGAAGGGGCCCGCTTCACCGACTATCGTGACCTCTGCGCCAGCGATCTGGTCGACGCGGTGCTCGTCTGCACCAGCGGCTCGCACGTGCCCGCGGCGATTGCGGCGCTGGAGGCCGGCAAGCACGTCCTGGTGGAGAAGCCCCTGTGTTACCGCCTGGATGAGGCCGACGCCTTTGTGGCGGCGGCGCGGGAGGCGCGCCAGCGAGCCGGCACCGTCGCCCTGCTGGCCTACATGAAGCGCTTCGATCCCGGCTACCAGTATGGCCAGCGCCTGGTGCGCCCGCTGGCCGAGCGGGGCGACATCCGCTTCGTCGATGCCCGCCACATCCACCCCAGCAATGACCTGTACACGGCCCACCATCCCGTCTACCGCGGACGCGACGTGCCGGAGGCGGTCCGCGAGCAAGCGCGGCGCGCGCATGACGCCGCCGTGGCCCATTCGCTGGGGAGAAGCGCGTCGCCGGCCTTGCGCCGCGCCTTCGGGGGCATGATGGGCTCCTCTATCCACGACGTGTACTGCCTGACCGGCTTGCTTGGCCGGCCGGAAGAGATCATCGCCTCTGAGGCGTGGGACGGCGGGCGCTGCTGGAGTGCCCTCTTTCGCTATCCCAACGGCGTGCGCGTCAGCTACGCCTGGATCGATGTCCGCCAGGTACGCGAGTTCAGGCAGGAGTTTGCCTGCTTTGGGTCAGAGACGCGCGTGACCATCACCTTTCCCTCGCCCTTCCTGAAGTCGGCCCCGACCATCGTCACCGTGCAGGGTATGGAGCCGCCGCCCGACCATCCCGCGCCGTACGGCCGGCCGCCGGACGAGCCCGGCTGGCCGGACGGGACGCCGGTCCACTGGGAGCGCCGCGTGACCGCCTCCTACGAAGAGGCCTTCAAGCGGGAATGGATCCACTTCCACGCCTGCATTACCCGCGGAGTGACGCCCCTGATCGGGTCGGAGGAGGCGCGCGCCGACACCGCGTTCGTCATCGAGTGGGCGCGCGCGACGCGCACGTCCCGCGCCTGAACGAGGTAATTGGGTCACGAGACCGAGTGACGTGAAATGAGTCGCGAGAGTGAGAGCGTGAAGGAGCAAGGCCGTGCCGGCACAGACCTTTGATTGGCGAGACGATCCCACGGGCACCATCATCGCCGTCCCGCAGGTGCGGGCGCGGTTTATTCGCGTCGAGCCGGGCCAGCCGGCGGGGAACTTTCATAGCCACGAGGAATCGGAGGCCGTCGAGACGTGGGTGGTGCTCGAAGGCCAGGTGCGGTTCGAGTTCGAGCACGGCGAGGTGATCGCCGGCCCCGGCCAGGCGGTGGTGGCCTTCCCTCATGAGAAGCACCGTGTGAGCTGCGCCGGCGACGAGCCTGCCGTCTACTTCCTGACCGTCTCGCCGCATCGCTCGCCAACGCACACCCACTACGATGCGCAGGGGAATCGCCTGCCCAGCCGGCCCGGCGTCACCCATCCCACCTGGCAGGGCAGGCCGGCGATGGGCGTCACGGGCGAGAGCGGGGCACCTGGGACCGAGAGCTGAACGCGGGGGACGCCCCATGCTCCTGACGCGTTTGCTCAGGATCGCCCCAGATGCAATGGGTCGAAGCGTCCCGCAGCATCTTTGTGGATGCACGCGGGGGCCGGCCGGCTCCCGGCGCTGAGCCGGGCTGCACGGAGAACGGAGGTGCGATGTCTGTCGTTGTGGCCTATCCATTGACCGAGGCGCAGCTGGCCCGCATCAGGGGCGCCGCCGGCCCGATGCCGGTCGTGGTCGCGACGGACGGAGCATCGCTGTTGCGGGCGATTGAGGATGCGGAGGTCTTGTTCGGCCGCCTGACGCCGGCGCTGCTGGCGCGGGCCGGGCGGCTGCGCTGGGTGCAGACGCAGGGGGCAGGGGTCGATGGCCTGCTTTTTCCGGAGCTCGTCGCCAGCGACGTGATCCTCACCAGCGAGAAGGGCCACGTCGGCACGCACCTGGCGGAGCATGCCTTTGCGCTGCTGCTGGCGCTGACCCGTAGCGTGGCGCCAGCCATCCGCCAGCCGGGGCGCTGGGATCACCGTATGGCCCTGCGGGCGGCGACCTGGGAGCTGGTCGATAAGACCATGGGCATCGTTGGGCTGGGGGGCACAGGCAAGGCGGTGGCGGAGCGGGCGCGGGGCTTTGGCCTGCGGCTGCTTGCCGTCGATCCGGAGCCGGTGGCGCCGCCGCCGGGTGTGGAGGCGGTGTGGCGGATGGACCGCTTCTATACCTTGCTGGAGCAGTCCAACATTGTGGTCATCTGCGCGCCCCTGACCGCCGAGACCCGCGGCCTGTTCAATCGCGAGGCCTTCAGCCACATGCGGCCGCACGCCATTTTGATCAACGTCACCCGCGGCGCGATCGTCGACGGCGAGGCGCTGGTGGAGGCCCTGCAGCAGGGCCGGCTGGGCGGCGCCGGTCTAGACGTAACGCCGGTAGAGCCGCTGCCGCCAGAGCACCCGCTGTGGCGCCTGCCGAACGTGGTGATCACGCCGCACGTCGCCGGTGGCTCGCCATTGCGCCAGGATCGCGTAGTGGACCTCTTCTGCGCCAACCTGCGGCGCTTCCGCGCCGGCCAACCAATGGACGGCGTGATCGACAAGGCCAAGGGGTACTGAAGCGCGGTTGACCCACTGGCGCTGCCCGGCGTACAATTCCCCTTAAGTTAAGTAAGACAATCCACTTAGTGCACAAGAGGTCGCCTGCCCGGCGTGGCGCGGGCAGGGCCCCGTGGTGCGCTGGGAGGTAGGTGATCCATGCCGCTCTTTCTCCTGGAGTATCCGGCGTCCGCCCGCAGGCGCGAGGAGCTGCAGCCGCTCTTCGAGCAGGTCGCCGGCGCCATCAGGCGCAGCGGGGGCGAGTTGATCGAGGCCCAGGTGCCGACTGACCTGGAGCGGGCGTACATCGTCGTGGAGCACCGCGATGAGTCTGCAGTGCAGGCCGCCCTGGGGGAAGGCGGGGTGCCGCCCAGGGGCGTGGCCCAGGTCCGGCTGGTGGGCGCCACGCTGGATGAGGTCAAGGCCGCGCGGGGGCAGGCCGAGTACCTGGTGGAGTGGGACTTCCCCGCCGGCCTGACTATGGAGGCCTACCTGGAGCGCAAGAAGGCGAAGGCGCCCCTCTACGCCCAGGTGCCGGAAGTGCGCTTCCTGCGCACCTACGTCTGTGAGGATATGAGCAAGTGCCTCTGTCTCTACCAGGCGCCGGACGAGGCCTGGGTGCGCCGCGCGCGGGAGGTCGTGAGCACCCCCATCAGCCGGCTGTCGCGGCTGGCCCCCGCCGCCGCGCCGGCGTCCGCCGGAGCCGGACGTGACTGACCTTCTTGAGCGTCCCCACATCGAAGACGCGGGGGCGGAGGCTGCGGTGTTCCTGCTGGAGCCGGCGGCTCGGGAGGAGCTGGCCGGCTTTCTGGAGCCCCGCGCCGGCGCTGTCGACGCCGTCGAGAGCGCGCCGGCCAGCGAGGCCCGGATCCGCGAGGGGCTAACCTTCCTCAACGCCCAGGTGCTGCCGGGCGCCGGAGACGAGGACCGGCCCAACGCGGACCTGGGGCGCGTGGCGCGGACCATCGCCACCGCCGCCTTCTCGGACCTGAGCACGGCCTTTACGCTCTGGTGCCACCGTATGGTGCTGGAGTACCTCTCCTGCGCGCCGCGCGGGTCGTTCCTCCGCACGGACGTCCTGCCCCGCGTGTGGCGTACAGAGTGGCTCGGCTCGACGGCGCTGGCCGCCGCCATGGCCCATTGCGTCGCCGGCACGCCGCTGCCCGTCACCTGGCGGCGGGAGGGGGACGCGATCGCCATTGACGGGCGCGTGAGCTGGGCCTCCAATCTCTACCCGCCCCGCTTCGTGATGGTGACGGCGGCCGCGCACGTGGACGATGGCCGGGAGGTGATCGTCGCCCTTCGGGGCGATACGCCGGGCCTGAAGATCGATCCGTATCCCAGGCTGCTGGCCTTGCAGGCCACGGGCAGCTCGTCGGTGGCGCTACGTGGCGTCCGCGTCACGGACGAGTGGCTGATCACCGGCCAGTTCGCGCCCTTCGTGGCCCGCGTGCGGCCGGTCTTTCTGATCCTGCAGAGCAGCTTCTGCTGGGGGCTGGGCTACCGGTCCCTGGTGGAGGCGCGGGCCGGGCTACGGGGCGTGGCCGAGGTGTTCAGCGACGACCTGGCGCAGCTGGAGCGACGCGCTGGGCACCTGGCCACGCAACTGGCGACGGCGGCCGGCACGGGCGGGGCCGGCGTCCCGATCCGCGATCTGGTGCAGCTACGCCTGGACTGCGCGCAGCTGGCGACGGCGGCGGTGGCCCTGGAGGCGAAGATCGTCGGGGGCCGCGGCTACGCCATGGCCAGCGCCACGGCCCGCCGCCTGCGAGAGGCGGCCTTCATTCCCATTCAGGCGCCAACGGAGGGGCAGCTCCGGTGGGAACTCTCGCGCTCCGCGTAAGCGGCGGCACCAAGCGCTACCAGCGCCACGGCCATGACGTGGTCGTCTTCGAAGGGCTGGACCTGGCAGTGGAGGCCGGCGAGGTGTTCGTGCTGCTGGGCCCCAGCGGCTGCGGGAAGTCGACCCTGCTGCGCGTCCTGGCAGGGCTGGAGCCCCTCAGCGCCGGGCGCGTCGAGGTGGCCGGCGCTCCGGTGGGGCGCGCCGATCCGGCTACGGAACAGGCGGGAGCGGAAGCGCCTGCGGCGAACCCAGCGCGTAATGCCGGTGGGGCCCCGGCGAACGGCCGCGCTGCGGTCGGGATCGTCTTTCAGGATGCCCTGCTCCTGCCCTGGCTCACCGTGGCGGAGAACGTGGCCCTCGGCCTGCGGTACCGTGCCAACCGCGCGGCCCGCGCCACGGAAACAGTCGAGCAGATCCTGCACGACTTTGGCCTGACGGCCGTGGCCGGCGCCTACCCTGGCGAGCTTTCGGGCGGGCAGGCGCAGCGGGCCAGCCTGGCGCGCACCATCATCACCCGCCCATCCATCCTGCTGCTTGATGAGCCGTTCGGCGCCCTGGACCCGCGCACCCGCGCCGCCCTCCAGGACTGGCTGCTGGACGTGGTCCGGCAGCGTGGGCTGACCGTGGTGTTCGTCACCCACGACGTGGACGAGGCGCTCTACCTGGGCGATCGGGTGGCGCTGATGTCACCGCGCCCGGGCCGGATCATCCGGGTGTGGGACGTGCGCCCGCACTGGCGCGAGGGCGCCGGCTGGGGCCAGGCCGACGGCCGCCACCGGCGCGGGACCGATGACCGGCTGCTGGCCATCCGGCGCGAGATCCTGGCGCAGTACCAGACCGACGTGCCGGCCGCCACCGCGCCGGCAAGCTGGGTCATCTGAACGGTGGTCATTGAGAGGAGATGGCGATGGTTGACGATGCGGCGATCAGGGCGAAGACGCGTCGCGACGCGCTCCGACAGCTGGGCATCTGGGCGCCGGCGGCGGGCGTGGGGGTGCTCGGCGCCTGCGGCCAGGGGGCGGCCCCGCGGCCCGGGGGGCCGGCCACTCCGGGGCAGCCGGAGAGCAAGACCCTGCGCATCGGCTACCTGCCCATTACCGATGCCACGCCCCTGCTGCTGGCCCATGCCCAGAGCCTGTTTGCAGCTGAGGGGCTGGAGGCGCCCCGCCCGACGCTCTTCCGCGGCTGGTCGCAGCTGGCCGAGGCCTTCCAGGCGCGCCAGGTGGACGTGGTCCACATCTTGATGCCCACCGCCGTGTGGATGCGCTTCGGGCAGAGCTTCCCCGTCAAGCTCGTGGCCTGGAATCACACCGACGGCTCCGCCTTTACCGTGGCCAACAGCGTCAGGTCCCTGGACGATCTGGCCGGCAAGACGGTGGGCATCCCCTTCTGGTACTCCATCCATAACCTGGTGCTACAGCTCCTGCTGCGCAAGGGCGGGCTGAAGCCGGTCACCCGAGGCGAGCCGTCGGCGTCTGAGCGCACGGTCAAGCTGGTAGTTATGGCCCCGCCGGACATGCCGCCGGCGCTGGCCAACGGCACCATCGCCGGGTACATCGTGGCCGATCCCTTCAATGCCGTGGCGGAGGTCAACCAGGTGGGGCGCGTGTTCCGGTTTACCGGCGACGCGTGGCTCAACCACGCCTGCTGCGTGGTGATCATGCACGAGGAGGACACCGTCAAGCGCCCGCAGTGGGCCCAGGCGGTGGTCAACGCCATCGCCAAGGCGCAGCTCTTCGCGCGGGAGAACCGCAAGGAGACCGCCCGCATCCTTTCTAAGGACGGGGCGGACTACCTCCCCCAGCCGCTGCCCGTGATCGAGCGGGCCCTCGCCTACTACGACCGCGCCGAATACGGGCCGACCCGGGCGGTGGAGCACCCCGACTGGCCGAATAACCGCATCGACTTCCAACCTTTCCCGTTCCCCAGCTACACCGAGGAGCTGGTCAGGCTGCTGCGGGAGACGGTCGTGGACGGCGACAACGCCTTTCTCAAGACGCTCGATCCGAAGCAGGCGCACGGCACGTTGGTGGACGACCGCTTCGCTCGGGCGGCGATCAAGGCCGCTGGCGGACCGGCCAGGTTCGGCCTGCCGGAGAGCCTGACCAGGACGGAGCGGATCGCGCCGTAGGTGCAGAGGTCCATGCACCCATTTGCCGCTTGCGATCTGGAACTTGCCGCGTGGTGACCATACGCCGACAGACCGCACTCGTCCACCTGGCCCTCCCTGGCGCCGGGGTCGCCCTGGTCGTGGCGCTGTGGTGGGCGAGCACCACGCTGCTGGTCCCGCCGTACAGTTTCCTGGCCCGCTTCTCACCGGACAAGGCGGTGGTGGCGCTGGTGCGGCTGCTGGCCACGGGAGAGCTGTGGCCCCACCTGCTGACCAGCTTTCGGCGGGTGCTCGTGGGCCTGTCCATCAGCGCCGCGATCGGCATCCCGCTGGGCCTGGCGATCGGGAGCCTGCCGGTGCTGGCCAGGCTCACCGGCCCCGTGTTCCAGTTCGTGCGGATGGTCTCGCCCCTCTCCTGGACCCCGCTGGCCATCATCCTGCTTGGCGTGGGCGACGCGCCGGTGTACTTCCTGATCGGCATCGGCAGCATGTGGCCCATCGTGCTCAATACGTCCGCCGGCGTGGGCGCGCTGGACCCGCGCTGGCTGACCGTGGGCCGGAGCCTGGGCGCCAGCCGCTGGGAGATCCTGCAGACCATCGTGTGGCCCGGCATCCGGCCGCACGTGCTGACCGGCCTGCGCCTGGCCGTCGGCCTCTCCTGGATCATCCTGGTCCCGGCGGAGATGCTGGGCGTTGACTCGGGGCTGGGCTACTTCGTGCTCAACACGCGCGATCGGCTGGCCTATCCGGAGCTGATGGCCGCGATCCTCGTCATCGGCTGCTGCGGCTTCCTTATCGATACCGCCGCGCGGTGGGCCTTCACCGAGCACCGGCGCGCGCCCCGTCGCGGCGCTCGCGCGGCGACGGAGGGGCAGGCAGCGCCAGCCGCGCGGCCGCCGGAGCCTTCGAGTGACGGAGTGCCGGCCAGCGCGGGCGCGGTCTCCACGGCGCGCGGCGCTGCGCTCAGCCACCCCGCTCGGCGCCCGTGAAGCCCGCGGGTCTGTCCCGCGCGTCGAAGGCGCCGGGCGCGCCGCTCAGCCACCCGCGTCGGCGCTAAGGAGGAGGACGCAATCCCCGGGGTGGACCGGTCGCGCCGGATCGCGGACGAAGTCGCGCCCGTTGAGGTTGAACACGTGGCCTGGGACCAGCCGGCCGGCATCGTCCACCACCTTCCCACGCAGCGCGGGACAGGCCTCGGCCAGGCGGGGCGGGAGGTCGGCCAGCGTCAGGCCCTCACGCCAGGGGAGCGCGATCCGGCCCCCGCCGGCCAGCAGCCGGAGCATGCCGAACAGCTCGACGGTGATCGCCGGTGGCGCCGGCTCAGGCTCCTCCATGACAGCCACCATAGCACACGCCACAGCCAGGCTGCTTCCATGAGCGGAGCCATCACTCTGGTCCAGGGTTCCGGCCGGAAGCGGGAGGAAATAGGAGCGAGTGGCGAGTGAGAGGCCCTCACGCTGGCCCCTCTCCCTGTGGGAGAGGGAACGGCTCACCGGCCGCCGGCGTGGCCGTGGCGGCCGGCCCGGGATTGCTTCTCAAGTGCTATTCAATATGCCCGCTCGAACAGGCTGATGATCTCGTTGATCGTGGTCTTGCGGGGGTTGATGGCGATGTTGGCGCTCTTCATCGCATCCGCCGCCATGTCCGGGATCGAGGCGCGATCGACGCCCAGGTCCCGCAGGCGCTCGGGGATGCCGATGTCCCGTTCCAGCCGGCGTACGGCTGCCACCGCTCGCAGGGCGGCGTCATACTCCGTGGCCCCGGCCAGGGTCCCCACCCCGCCGGCCGCCACCGGCTCACCCATGGCCTGGGCGATCTCGATCATCCGGCGCGGCACCGCCAGGGCGTTGAACTCCATCACGTGGGGCAATAGGAGCGCGTTGGCCACGCCGTGGGGGATCTTCCAGAACGCCCCTAGCGGATGCGCCATGGCGTGAACGTTCCCGAGGCGGGTGTTGGAGAAAGCCAGGCCGGCGATGTTGGCGCCCAGCAGCATCGCCGTCATGGCCTGCAGGTTGTGGCTGTTGGCCACCGCGGCCCGCAGGTTGCCGGCGATGAGACGGATCGCCTGGAGCGCCAGCCCTTCAGTGATCGGCGTGGAGAGCAGCGAGGTATAGCTCTCGATGGCGTGCGTCAGGGCGTCCATGCCCGTGGCTGCCGTGACCTGGGCCGGCAGCCCGAGCACCAGCAGCGGATCGAGGAAGGCGATCCGGGGCGCCGCCAGTGGCGAGCCGATGGTGAACTTGAACCGCGCCTCGGGGTCGGTGATCACCAGGAAGGGCGTCACCTCGCTGGCCGTTCCCACCGTCGTCGGCGCGGCGAAGAGGGGCGCCGGCGGGTTGGAGAACTTCTCCCAGCCTTCGTAGGCCCGCAGCCGGCCGGGGTTGGTGGCCAGAATGGCGCAGGCCTTGGCCGTGTCCATCGCGCTCCCGCCACCCACGGCCACCAGCAGGTCGCACCGGCTGGCCGTATACTGCGCCAGGGCCCGCTCCACGATCTCGATCCGCGGGTCCGGCTCCACCTGGTCATAGACATCCGCCCCAAGGCCCGCCGCCACCAGCGAGTCCACCACCGGCCTGGTCAGGCCAGCCTTGACGACGCCGGGGTCGGACACCACCAGCGCCCGCGTGGCGCCAAGCCTGGCTGCATGCGGCCCGATCTGGGCCGCGGCGCCTTCGGCGAAGATAATGCGCGTGGGGTTATAGAAGGTCTGGGGGACCGCTCCCGGGCGCACCGGCGCCACGGGCGGGAGCGGGGGGGCCGGCGCCGGCGCCGCCTTCCCATCGCTGCCGGCGCCGATGGCTGTCGTCGGCTGGCTGCTCGCCGCTGCTGTCTCCATGCTCCTGCCGCCTTACTAGTCAGAAGTCCACCGCACCCGTAAGCATATACGGCCACAAAACAGCGAGGCCACCGGTGGCCCGGTGGCCTCGCGCAGCTACTCCGGCACAGAACAGAATGCAGCCTTACTGCGACTTCCCATGGTTCGGCTTTACGCCGTGATTCGCCTTCTTACTGCGCCAGCGGAGCCTCAGCTTATTGGCCTTTTTCCCTCCAGCCATCCGCATCACCTCCTTTGCACCTGCGCAGAGTATAGCAGCGCTTGCCCCCGCCGGCCGGGGCGGCGCCGCCTGACACTGCGTGAGAGGGAGGGCAGCCCTCACCCCCGGCCCCACTCCCACACGCGGGCGAGGGGAGCATGGCGGCTACGGCAGTGCGGCCTGGCCCGCCGTCAGAAGGATGGCGGGCTCATGATGGAGATGGCGTGGACGGTCACCGGTCCATCGTTGGTCGCGCCGTGCGGGAGGGAGCTGTCAAAGGTGAGGGCGTCGCCCGGTTCCAGGATGAACTCCTGGTCGGCGACGCGGAAGCGGACGCGGCCCTGCAGCACTACGTAGCACTCTTCGCCCGGGTGGACGAAGCCATCCTCAGGAGCTCGCTCGCCCGGGGCGAGCTCCACCCAGTTGACCTGCAGCCGGCCGCGGAGGTCGGGGCTGAGCAGCTCATAGGTGATCTTCGACCGCGGCAGGCGCAGCCCCTTGCGCTCCCCGCGGCGCACCAGGCCGATGCGGGGCGGTCCAGGCAGGCCGGAGAGATCGCCGGCGCCGGGCGCGGCCACGGCGCCGTTAGCGCCCAGCAGGGCTGGGTTGGGGAAGGTGCCCGCGCTGGCGGATGGCAGGGGACCGCGCCCGGGCGGGCCGGCCTCGCCGGCAAAGAGCGCGGCGATGGGGACCTCCAGGGCCGCAGCCAGCCGGCGCACGACGTCCAGCGAGGGGCTAATGCGCCCGGTCTCGATCTGGCTGATCAGGCTGCGCGAGACGCCGCAGCGCGCCGCCAGCCGGCCGGCGGTGAGGCGGCGGGCGGTGCGCAGCATCCGTAGCTGCGCCCCAAAGGCGCTTTGCCAGCCGCTCCGCCCATCCCGCGGGGCATCGGATGTGCCACCCGAATGCGCGCCCTCGGTGGTAGGCCGGTCGGACCTGCCCTGATCCGCACGCTCGCTCATGCTCACCTGCAACCTGAGCCACTCCCAGGTGTCCCCGCTCCACGGCCGCGCGCCACGCGCCCGCCACGCAGGCGCCAGAATTGACCCCTGCGCCGCCGCGGGCCGGATGCCGGGACGCTGCTCGGTCGGCGGCCGCCGCCGAACATCCCTGAAGTGGGCGCCAACGTGAGGATACTGTAGCCTGGGCCATTCTCCCACCCAGCCAGCGCGGCGCCCATCTATGTTCACTAAGAGTGAACTTCTTGACAGCCAGAATGAATGCGCCGTACGATGAATGCATGTTCACCGCCGGCGCCGCCGAAGTCGACATCACTCCCGACCGCGATCTGGGCAAAGCAGGCGGGTTCCTGCGCGTCAAGGTGGCGGGCAGCATCGATCCGCTGATGGGGCGGGCGTTGGTGCTCAGCGATGGCGCCTCCAGCGTCGCCTTCGTGACGGTGGACCTGATTGCTGCACGCCGGGAGACGATCACGGGGCCGCTGCTGGAGCGCCTGGCCGGCCGCCTGCCGCTCTCCGAGGAGCAGGTGGTTGTGGCGGCGAGCCACACCCACTCCGGGCCGGACATAACGTCGCCGCTGCTGCGCCGGCTGCGTGGCGACCAGCCGGACGAGGAGCAGGGGGCGCACGACGCCGCGGTGCGAGATTACCTTGCCCGCGTGAGCGATGCCCTGGCGCAGGCGGTGGAGACGGCGTACCGCCAGCAGGAGCCAGTCTCATTGCGCCTGGGAGTGGGCATGGAGACGGAGACGCCGGAGAACAGCCGCTACCTGCTCACCGACGGCACGATCGCCTGGCAGTGGAGCGGCTATACGCGGGACGAGATCGTCGGCCCTACCGGCCCGGTTGATACCCAGGTGGGCGTACTGGGGGTGCAGCGCCAGTCCGGGTCCTGGCTGGCCGTGCTCTACAACTTCGCGCTGCACGCGCTCAGCCGTGACGAGCAGAACCGCGGCCCGCGCTATTCCGCCGACTACCCCGGCTACGCCGCCCGCGCCATTCAGGACGAGCTAGGGGCGGCGCCCCTGTTCACCGCCGGCGCCTGCGGCAACTGCCATACCACCGGCCGCTATTCGCGCCAGTATATCGGCGCCAGGCTCGGCCGCGAGGTGCTGCGCGTGCTGAGCAAGGTCGGCCCGCGGGCCGATCTGGCCCCGATCCGCTGCCGCCGGGCGGTGCTGGCGATCCCCTACCGTGAGCCGAGCACGGCCCACCTGGAGGAGGTGCACCGGATCAACCAGCGCTGGGGGGCGACGGCGGCGCAGCACGAGCGCCGCTTCCACCTCGCGCTCCAACTGCTGGAGCGCCTGCGGGCCGCGGGCCCGGCCCAGGTGCCGGTGCAGGTCTTCACCTTCGGCACCGAGCTGGCGTTCATTGCCCTGCCCTGCGAGCTCTTCGTCGAGTACGGCCTGGAGCTGAAGGCCAAGTCGCCCTACCGCTACACGCTCGTCGTGACCCTGGCCAACGATCACTTCGGCTACGTGCCGACCCCGAACGCCTTTCGCTGGGGGAGCTACCAGACGTGGATCGGCAGCAACTTCCTGGCGCCGGACGCGGGGGCGCGCCTGGTGGGCGAGGCGCTGCGCCTGCTGGACGAGCTGTGGCCAGGCTCGTCCTGATTCCCAGTTGCCCAGCACGCCGCGAGATTGGCGATATCGCCAGGTAATCGGTGATGCCACCCAGGGGCCGCCTGCGTGATCGTGCACTCCGACCCGCGCATCCCCGGCTGGGCTAAGGAGGATGCCGATCGGTGTCAGGCCGCCGGTGGTCGGGGCGATATCCACCTCCGCCACGCCAGCGTAGATCGTCTCGGCCATCGCTCATCCCTCCCGAAGGGGCCGCCATTTGTCCAGGGGCTCCTGGACGTCCCGCGCGGCGCCGGAGATGGCGGCCCGAGTGGCGATCTCCTTTGTCCCCAACCAGCACCTGCCTGTGCCCGCGTTCAGGTCCGAGCCGTCGGGTACTGACCCGGCGTCCAGTCGAAGTCGTCGAAGGGGTACAGGGGCCGCGGCAGGCGCCGAAAGGGGAGCGCGCGGAGGTTGGCGGAGCTGGCCCCGGGCGTATCGACCATGATGATCCGGTGGGCGATTGGCGCGTACGCCGCGCGGAACATGTTGGGGGACTTCACGACCACGACCTGCGCCTCCGCTGGCTCGAGCCCCACGCTGCGATAGAGCTCCGGATCGATCGTCGAGACGGCGTGCTCCATGACCACGATCCGCAGCCGGCCGGCGGCAAGCACGGCCGTCTGTCCCATCCGCGCCACGGTGCCGGTAAACGACGGCCCCTTGAAGGTGAAGTGGCCTTCGCCCGCCCACGCGACGTGCGCCTGGAGCGGGACCGGCCGGCTCCACCGTGGGTCGAGACGCCCGCCCACGGCCACGTCCAGCCTGGCTCCGGCGCCGGCGCGCACGGCGACGGCCGCGCTCTCCGGATCGACTACCAGCACCAGGCACGGGCGGCCCGTCTCCTGCCGGTGCAGCCCGCGCCGGACAAGCGCCGCCAGCAGCACCGTGGAGTCGCCGGCGGAGCCGGAGCCCGGGCCATCGGCGGCATCGGCCAGGACCACTGGGTGGCCGCTGGCCGCCAGCGCTTGCTCCACTGCCTGCTCCACGGGGACGAGCTGCACCGCGAACTCGTGCCGACGACGCCATAGCGCGCCGGCCAGCTCGCGCGCCACGTCACCGGCCAGCGAGGTGTCCGTTCCCACCGCCACGACGGCGCAGCCCACCTCCGGCACGTCGAGCCAGGGCTGGACGGCGAAGATGGAGACGTCGCGGACGCGCCCGCCAGCGACGTATCCGTGCGCCAAGGCGTAGACCTCGGCCAGCGGGCCGTGCGTGGTCTGCATGTTTTCCGCCGGCACGATCATCGGCACGGGGCAATGGGCCAGGGACGCGGGCTCGCCGCGGCGCGCCGCCAGCAGCAGGCGCGCCGCGCGCCGGCCGGTGCCGGCCTGGTCGACGTGGGGGTAGGTGTTATAGCCGGCCAGGGCTGTGGCGTGGCGCACCATACGGGCGGTGACGTTGGCGTGGAGGTCAAGCGAGGCCACCAACGGCACGTCCGGCCCGATGGTCTCCCGCACGCGGCCCAGCGTGGTCCCGTCGGGATCGTCGTCCCCTTCGACCAGCATCGCCCCGTGGAGGGCGAGGAGCACGCCGTCGAGCGGCGCCTGCGCCTGCGCCGCCCGCAGCCGCTCCAGGAGCTCGCCGAGCAACGTCTCATAGGTCGGGCGCGTGAGCGGCCCGCCCGAGATGGCGTGCGCCGCCAGCAAGGGGACCGGCTCTGCCCCAGCCTCGCCCAGCGCCGCCAGGAAGCCGCCTAGCTCGCTATTGGTGCCGGCAAAGCGCTCCACCATTGCCTCGCCGCGGGCGATGCCCGCCGCCTCAAAGGCGGCCAGCGTCGTCGGTCGCGGGGCAAAGCTGTTGCTCTCCTGCATCAAGGCGCCGATCGCCACGCGCATCGCTTGCATCCGGTCCTGGTCGCCATTCCTGATCGCCATTCCTGGTCGCCATTCCTGATCGCCATTCCTGATCGCCATTCCTGATCGCCAGCCTTTACGCCTGTTGCATCTGTCGCTGGCGCTCCCACTCCTCCTTCCAGCGCATGGGGACGGCAAACCGCTCCGAGCGCTCGGGGAAGACGAAGGGCACGCTGGCGTCCTCCGGCATGAAGACGTCGCGGGGCTCAGGTCTCGCGGCCTGCGCCCACCGCGTGATGTAGGCCGCCTCTTCCCCATGGCGCCGGCTCATGGCCTGGACCCACGCGCCATCCCAGTCGTTCAAGGCCAGCGCCAGCAGCTCGGCGCGTACGTCGGCCCAGGCAGGGTCGGCGCCCAGATCATTCACCTCCTGTGGGTCCTCGGCCAGGTTGAAAAGCTGCGGGCGCTCGAAGCCATGGTGGTGCACCAGCTTCCATTGCTCGCGGCGCACCATGCGCGCCGGCGGGAGGCGCCCGCCCGGCCCGCCGGGGACGTTCTCGGCGTACACCTCCCGCGCCCACGACGCGGCGTCGGCCGGCGCCGGCTCGCCCCGCAGGAGCGGCAGGAGCACGCGGCCAGTCGCGTGGGGCAGCGGCGGGCCCCCGCCGAGGGCGGCCAGGGTCGGGGCTAGATCGATCAGGCTGACGGGGTCCGGCACCACGTGGCCGGCGGGGAAGTGCCCCGGCCAGGAGGCGATCAAGGGCACGCCAACCGAGGCTTCGTACAGGCTGTGCTTCCACCACATGCCCAGCTCGCCGGCCATCTCGCCGTGGTCGCTGGTGTAGAAGATGGCCGTGTTGGGGCGCAGCCCCGTCTCTTCCAGCGTGCGCACAATCTCACCGACGTGGGCGTCGGCCAGGGTCACCAGCCCGTAATAGCCGGCGCGGGCGCAGCGGATCTCTTCCGGCGTCAGGTCGTCCACGCCCTTGGCCTGGCGCCAGAGGCGCACCGCCGGGTGCAGCGTCTCGAAGTAGCGCGCCGGGGTCTCGGGGATGGTCACCTTATCCATGTACTCTTCCCAGAGCGCCAGGGGCGCGATGTACGGGTTGTGGGGCAGTACGGCGCTCACTACCAGGCAGAAGGGCCGGGAATTGCCGGACCGGGCCCGCGCCTGCAGCCACTCCACCGCCCGCCCGAAGACGGCGCGGTCGTACTCCTGGTATTCGGTGCGCCCGGGGCCGGCCACCTGGGTGGCGATCTTGCTCATGCCAGCGATGTTCGGCGGCAGGCCGCGGAAACGCTGGCGCGCCGGCCAGCCCGGCCAGCCGCCGAGGTCGCCGATGGGGCGCTCGGTGAAGCCGTGGCGGGTATCGGCGCCGATGAAGTGCATCCGCCCGCAGAGCACCGTGTCGTACCCCGCGATGGTTAGGGCGTGGGCGAAGGTAGGGGTCATGGAGCTCAAGCTGCAGAAGTTCGTCCACACCTGGATCGCCGACGAGCTCTGCCCCGTCATGAATGACGCGCGCGACGGCACGCACAGGGGATTGGCGCAGTAGGCGCTGGTAAAGCGCACCCCTTCCGCCGCCAGGCGGTCCAGGTGTGGCGTGCGCACGACCGGATCGCCAGCGCAGCCGAGCACGTGCGGGCTCTGCTGGTCGGCCATGATGATCACGATGTTGGGGGCCGTCATCTCCATTGCCTCTCCCCACATTCGAGGTGGCGCGCGTAGTACGCCCGCGCCGGATCGCCCGTGCGCTCCATCCAGGCCAGCAGCTCGCGCTGCAGCTCCCGCTGGCGCACCGGGCGCGCGGGCGCGAGATTGGTCTGCTCCCAGGGGTCCTCGGCCAGGTCGTAGCACTCGTCGAGGTCGCCCATGTTCCACACGTACTTCCAGCGCCCGTCGGTGACCATGCGCTGGGTGTAGGGCAGGAGCATGCCGTGAAACTCCGCCACGAGCACCGGCCGCCGCGCCGCCATGCCCCGCTCCGTCTCCTGGAGGAGCGGCACGAGCGAGACGCCGTCGCGTCCGGTCTCGGGGTCAGGATCGCCGGCCAGGTCAAGCAGGGTCGGGCACAGGTCGATCAGCGAGACGAGCGCGCCTTCACGACGCGGGCGCGCACTGGGCGCCCGCACCAGCAGAGGCACGCGATAGATGCACTCATACATGAAGTAGCCCTTGTCCTGCAGCCCGTGGGCGCCGAGGGACTCCCCGTGGTCGGCGGTGAAGACGATGACGGTGTTGTCCAGCTGGCCCAGGTCCTCCAGCGCGGCGAGCAACCGCCCGATCTCATAGTCGATCATGGTCATGGCGGCGAAGTAGTGGCGCACGGCCGGCTCCCAGTAATCCCAGCCGCGACCGAAGCTATCGGTGGGGCGCTTCAGGTCGTGCACGCGGGGCCCCGCCCGCGTGCCGGCAGGCCATACCTCGTTCGGCGCAAAGTCCGGCCACGGCGGAATGGCCACGTCGCGGTATTGGTCCAGCAGGGCCTGCGGCGCGAAGTACGGCTCGTGGGGGCCCCAGAAGTTCAGCCAGAGAAAGAACGGTGGCCGCTGCGGCGCCTCGCGCCCGCTCCCCTCCCCCAGCCCCCCCTGCCGCCACCGGCGGAGGAAGGCCAGCGCCTCGTCCACCAGGAAGTGCGGTACGTCCGCCTCCAGGGGACCGGCCAGGGTGCCGTACCGATGCTCGCCGATCTGGCGCGGCCCGCTGGCGAAGGCGATGGTCCAGCCGTGGCAGGCCAGGTAGGCCTCGTACTCCGGATAGCGGTAGCCGCCGCCGCCGTGGCCGGGAAACTGCTGCCCCGGCAAGCCCAGGTCGCGGGGCAGGTTCTCGGGGCCCCCCAGATGCCACTTGCCGCCGTACCAGCGTTCGTATCCCAGGCGCTCCAGGCGGCGCGAGAGCAGCGACGGGTGGTCGGGCAGCACGCCGTTCAGCAGTCTGCCGGCATTGCCTGTCACGCGATGGTTGTGCGGGTAGCGCCCGGTGACGAGCGACGCCCGCGCCGGCGCGCACACCGCTTGCGGCGTGTAGGCCCGCTCAAAGACCACCGACTGGGCCGCCAGCGCCGCCAGGTGCGGCGCCTGGCAGATCCGGCCACCGTAGCAGGGCAGGATGTCGGCCCGCAGCTGGTCGGCGACGATCAGCAGCAGGTTGGGGCGTGCGGCGGGGCCCTGCTGAGCGGGCGGCCCTGCTGGGTCACTTACCCTGGTTGTGGCCATTGGCTCCCCCGGTGGAATGGCAATCGGTATGGCAAATGAGCCGCTAGCTCTGCGTTCTGGCCTGACGCCGGCGTGCGGCGCACGTGATCGGGCACGTCCTTGCTCCCACCGTTCAGCACGTCCCTGCTCATGCCGGTGCTCATGCGCCTGCACGGCCGCCCACCTGCCTGGCGGCGTCATCGATGCGGTCGAGCGCCTGCTCAATGTTGGCCAGGGTGTGCGCGGCCGAGAACCCGTGGTGCCCCAGCGCGACGTCGTAGGAATGGAAGTAGAGGCCACGGTCGAGGCAGGCGCGGATGAACTGCCTGAGTAGCGGCGCGTCGTGGCCGGCCACCTGGTTGTACTGCCAGACCTCCTCATCAGGATCGAGGCCGAAGTAGAGGCCAAAGCGCGCGCCCAATCCCTGCACGCGGCAGCGGACGCCGCGCCGCGCAAAGATCTCGCGCAGCCCCGCGTACAGGCGCTCAGCGATGGCGAAGATGCCGGAAGGGCCATCGTAGAAGCCGGGGCGCGCCAGCACGTCCAGCGTAGCCAGGGCGGCCAGCACGCCGAACAGGTGGCCGGAGTAGGTCCCGCTGTGGGCCGCCGGCCCCACCGGAGCGAGCGAGGCCATCACCTCCTGCCGGCCGGCCAGGACGGCCAGCGGCACGCCGTTGGCCACCGCCTTGGCCAGCACGCACAGGTCCGGCGTCACGCCATAGTAGCCCTGGGCGCAGGAGACGCCGGTGCGGAACCCGGAGAGCACCTCATCGAAGATCAGGAGGGCGCCGTGGTCGCGGGCGATCTGGCGCAGGAAGGCGAGGAAGCCCGGCCGCGGCGGGATGCACCCTGAGTTGTAGTTGATCGGCTCGCAGATCACGGCGGCCAGGTCATCTCCATCGGTGCGGAAGGCGCGTTCCACCGCCTCCTGATCGTTCCACTCCGCCACCACGACCAGATCGGCCAGGGCCGGGGGCATCCCGCCGGACTCGGGGACCGGCGGGAAGAGCGCGCCGGGCGCCGGCTCGTGGCGGGGCGGGTGCGCCGAGTAGAGGATGTGCTCGTGCAGCCCGTGGAAGTGGCCGGCGAACTTGACCACCTTCCAGCGCCCGGTATGCGCCCGCGCCAGCCGGATCGCCGCCTGCGTCGCCTCTGAGCCAGAGTTGGCGAAGCGCACGCGCTCGGCCGCCGGCACCAGCCCTACCAGGCGCTGCGCCAGCTGCGTCTGGTAGACCGTCTCGGCGCCGGCGGCGATGCCCAGCTCCAGCGCCTGCTCGATGGCCTGCCGCACCGCCGGATGGCCGTGGCCGAGCAGCGTGCTCCCGAAGCCCATGTGGAAGTCCAGGTAGGCTCGACCGTCCAGGTCGTAGAGCCACGGCCCGGCGGCACGAGCCACCATCAGCGGGCGGCCCAGCGCGGGATTGATGCGCGCCGAGCCGGATACGCCGTGCGCCAGCACCGCGCCGGCGGCCGCCCAGGCCGCCTCGCTCGCGGGCAGTGGCGGTGCGACCGGCGCGCTGCCCGCAGCCGTGGGAGCGGCCGCCGCCGGCGAAGCGGCGGGAGCGGTGCGGCGTGAACCTATGGTACTCATGTTCCCCCTGTGTCAGTGATCTGGTCCCGGCGGGCATGGTCACGCCCCTCGCGCAGCGTTCGGTCCCCGGCGGGAGGGAACCGGCTCCCGCCGCGCTCACCGACGCTGGGATGGGCTGCGCCACCTGCGGGCGCGCCGAAGTCGAGCTGCATGTGGTGGACGAGCCGGCGCGTGGTGAAGCCAAAGCGTTCGTAGAGATGGCGGGCGCGGTGATTGTCGTCGTAGACCGTCAGGCGCACGCCGGAGCGCCCGTGCGACCGCGCCGCGTCGAGCAGGAACTGCATCAGGATCCGCCCCAGCCCTGCGTTCTGGAAGGCGTCGCCGATGGCGATCCCCAGCGCCGGCTGGGGCTGGTCCCAGCGGAGGTAGAACCCGTACCCTGCCACCTCGTCCCGGCCGGCGGGGCTCACCACCAGGAGCCAGTAGATCTCGCGGGGCGTGTCCGGCCGGTCCGGGTTCTCTGGCGGCTGCTGGATCCCGCCCCCGGCGCAGATCCGCTCGGCGGTGGCGCGGTCGAAGGCGTGCGGGTGGAACCAGTGGCGCGACTGCTCGCTGAGGCCGGCGAAGAAGCCGGCCAGGACGTCCGCGTCGTCGGGACGTAACCGCCGGATGGCGATCCGGCCCAGTCGCGGGTGCTCGAGCACCCGGCCGTCGAGCCGGCCTGCGGCGTCGAACACATCGGATCCATCGTGCTGGTCCGGCGCCGACGGGGCCTGGCCGGCCGGGTGTCCGTCCATGGCCGGCGCCCCTGCCTCTCGCGCGGGTGTGGAGCTGGCTGGTGGAGCCATGGCGAGCCTCCGATGGCGCGTCGGGTCAGATGCCGAGCGCCCTGGCGCGCTCTTTGAGCACCGGATCGACCTGGCGCTTGATCTCCGCCGCCACCTGGCGAGCGGCGGTCCGGCCTTCCCACAGGACCCGCAGCTCCGTCTCGAAGATCCCATTCACCTCGTCCCACCCCGGCACGCGCGGGTCGATGTGCACGTAGTCCGCCCCATCCACAAAGACGCGCACATTCAGCGGGGGCTCGCTGGGCATGCAGGCCGGGTGGGCGTTGGCCGAGCGTCGCCCGCCGCCGGTGCCGCCACCGGCCAGCTGGCAGCTCAGGACGTTGGCGTCCGTACTGGTGATGTGCTGCAGAAAGGCCCAGGCGGCTTCGGTGGCCTTGGACTGGCGGGCGATGGCCCAGCCCGCCCCGCCGCCGGCGGCCACGTACTGCTTTGCCTTGCCGCGGGGATGCATCGTCACGCCCCACTCGAACGCCGTACCGATGGCCCGCCGGAGATTGCTGAGCGCGCTGGACGTGGCGCCGGCCTGCATCATGATCTGGCCGGTGGCCAGGCTGGCCCCGGGCGGCGCCGGCTCCGGCCATACCTTGTGGCGGTAGATGAGGTCCTGCAGGAACTGGAGCGCCTCCACCGCCGGCGGCTGGTCCAGCAGGCAGACCAGCTTCTGCTCATCGATGATCTCGCCGCCGTTGCTCCAGACCCAGACGCCCCAGCGCCGGATGTCCCGCCCGGCGATCTGCACCCCCCAGCGCCCCTGCTGCGGATCGTCCGGCGCCGGTGTGGTCAGGCGGCGCGCCGCCTCCAGAAAGGCGTCCCAGGTCCAGCCCGGCTGCTTGAAGTCGCCCGGCGGGAGAGGCAGGCCCGCGCGCTTGAACTCGGTGACGTTGTAATAGACCTGCTGGTTGCCGAAGCCGAGGGGCAGGCCCCACAGGCCGTTGCGCCAGCGCCACTGGTCCACGGCCTTGGCCGGGAAGTCATCGAGGTCAAACCGGTCGCGCCGGATCAGGGGCTGCAAGTCGAGCACCCACCTGCGCGCCGCGTACTCCACCACGTTCGGCGGCGACCACTGGAAGACGTCCGGGGGCGTGCCGGCCGCCATCATGGCGCCGAACTTCTCCTGATAGGGCTTGTCCGGCGGGGTGCGGCCGTCCTCCACGCTGATGTGGGGGTATCGGGCCACAAAGGATTGCAGCAGCTGGGTGTTCGCTTCCTGGGCCGCCACGTTGTTGGCCCAGTTGAG
>DAOTTI010000067.1:0-8884 GCA_034437795.1 Chloroflexota bacterium
CTAGTACACCATCAGGCCAGCGACCTGGCATGGCTTTCCCTGGTGCGCGGGCTGGCATTCCCGAAGAGGTTGCCTGCGACAGCACTAGGGTGAGGGCACCGCGGCGGAACCGGCCCGGCTCACCGCTCCTTCTGGCCAGCTCCCATGACGTGGTCACCGGCTCCAGACCAGCCGTTGAGCCGACGCACAGCCCGTACAAGCCAAGACAAACGCACTGGACAAACCGAGTGGCGACTATCGCTTCGAGCGGGCCCGCTCGCGCGCCCGCCGCGCGGCGAAGAGGGCGAGGGCCGTCGCCACCGAGACGTTGAGCGACGCCACGTGGCCGTACATGGGGATGCGCACCAGCAGGTCGCAGGCCTCACGCACCAGCCGGCTCAGCCCTTTCCCCTCCGCCCCCGCTACGATGGCCACCGGCCGGTCGTAATCGGCCGTATCGAAGTCGGTCGTGCCGTGGGCGTCCAGGCCGTAGACCCAGATGCCGGCCTCCTTCATCGTCTCCAGCGCGCGGCGCAGGTTCACCACCTGGGCGATCGCCAGGTAATCGGCCGCCCCCGCCGAGGCGCGCGCCACGGCCGGCGTAATCCGCGCGCTGCGGTGCGCCGGCAGGATCACGCCGTGCACGCCGGCGGCGTCGGCCGAGCGCAAGATGGCGCCCAGGTTCTGCGGGTCCTCGACGCCGTCCAGCGCCAGCAGCAACGGTGGCTCGGCGCGCTGCTCCGCTAGCAGGTCGTGCAGGCTACGGTAGTGGTAGGGCGCCACCACCGCGACCACGCCCTGGTGGCGCTGGCCGCCCGCCAGGGCGTCTAGCTCACCGCGGCCCACCGGCCGGACTGTGATCCCGGCCTGCTCCGCCTGCCGGATGATGCCGTCCAGGCGCGGCCGATGGCGCAGGTCCGACTGCACCAGCACCTGGCGGACCCGGCCGGCCCGAAGGGCCTCCTCCACGGCGTGGGTGCCCCAGCGCAAGTCGCCTGGCGCCGCCCCATGGCCGCCCGCCTCACCAGCCGGCCCGCGTCTGGCCCCACGTCTGGCCGTCACCTGTTCCCGAGGCTGGAGCGCCTCCCCCTGGCGCCGGTCCCTGCACCCCTTCCGGCCCGCCCTGGCGCCCTTATGGCCGCTCCTGGGCAGGATCCCCGCCCTCCAGGCTGCGCAGGCCGGCGCGCAGGGCGCGTTCCAGGTCGCCGTCCGCGCGGCGCCCTTGCTGGCCCTGCCCCGCCGGCCGGACGGTCTGCGGCAGGACGGCCGGCCGCCCCTCCTCCAGCGCCGCCAGACGCTCCTCCAGCTCCAGCACCTTATTGTGCAGGCAGCGGATCACCTCCAGCTCTGGATCGGGCAGGTTCACCTGGCGGGACGGCTCCACCACGCGCCGGCGCTCGCCGGTCTGCGGATTGGTCTCAATCACCACCCGGCCGGGCACGCCCATGACCGTGGTGTGCGGGGGCACATCCTTGGTGACCACGGCGCCAGCGGCGATCATCGCCCCCTCGCCCACAGTGATCGCGCCCAGGATCTTGGCCCCGACGCCGACGGTGACGCCGTCCTGCAACGTGGGATGGCGCTTGACGCCCCGCAGCCGTCTGGCGTCATGCGTGTGATAGATGCCTAGGGTCACGCCCTGGTAGAGGGTGACGTCGTCGCCGATCTCCGCCGTCTCGCCGATGACAACACCCATGCCGTGGTCAATGAAGAAGCGCCGGCCGATCCGCGCCCCCGGATGGATCTCGATGCCGGTCAGAAAGCGGTTCAGGTGCGAGATCAGGCGGGGCAGGACCGGTACCCCCACCCGATGGAGGCGGTGGGCGATGCGATGCAGCCAGATGGCGTGCAGGCCGGGGTAGGCCAGAATGACCTCCACCACGTTGCGCGCCGCCGGATCGCGCTCAAAGACCGCCTGCAGATCCTCGCGCATTAGCGAGAGCGCTCGGAACACCCCATCGGATCCTTCCTCCTAACGTGCCTCGGCCCCTGGCCCCGCCGCTCCGTCACTCGCCACCGGCGGCGGAGCAACCGGCGCCGAAACCACCAAGATTATCGCCTGCGCGGCAATGGCCTCGCCCTGCCCCACCGCATCCAGCCCCTCGTTCGTCTTCGCCTTCACGCTGACCGCATCCAGCGGGAGCCGGAGCGCGCCGGCCAGGCCGTGGCGCATCGCCGCCACAAATGGTGCCAGCTTTGGGCGCTCGCAGACCACTGTGGCGTCCAGGCTGTGGGGGCGCCAGCCGGCCATGCGGGCCCGCTCGCGCGCCTCCTCCAGGAGAGCAATGCTGCTGGCATCCTTGAAGCGCGGGTCCCCGGGGGGAAAGTGGCGCCCGATGTCGGCCAGGGCGCAGGCGCCGAAGAGGGCGTCGATCACGGCGTGGGTTAGCACGTCGCCGTCAGAGTGGCCGGCCAGGCCCCGCTCAAAGGGGATGGTGACCCCGCCCAGCACCAGGCGCCGCCCAGGGACGAGCCGGTGGATGTCGTAGCCGATGCCGGCGCGAAAGGGCAGGTCGGTCGCCATCTTACAGCCCCCGGCCGACGGCCAGCACCGCTCGATCGGCGTCGCCGGTGTTGGCGCGAAGCGGAAGGTCGGTGGCCATCACTCGCCCTCGCGGCGCCGGCGGAGCAGCGCCTCCACTATAGGCACGTCCTCCGGCAGGGTCACCTTGACGTTGGCCGCGTCCCCCGGGTACACATAGACGGGGTAGCCGGCCGCGGCCACCAGCGCGGCGTCGTCCGTAAAGGCGCCGGCTGCCGGCCCGACGGCGTCGTAGGCGGCGCGCAGGAGCTGCGTGCGAAAGACCTGCGGGGTCTGCGCCGCCCACAGGCCGGAACGATCGACCGTCTCCACCACACGGCCGCCCGCGGCGTCGCCGGCCACGCGCTTCAGCGTGTCGCGCAGCGGGGTGGCCGCCAGGGCCGCGCCCCAGCGGGTGGCCGCGGCCAGGCCATCGTCGATGAGGCGCTCCGTCAGCAGGGGGCGCGCGGCGTCGTGCACCAGGACGTAGTCGCATTCGCCGATGGCCTCCAGCCCCGCGCGCACCGAGTCCTGGCGCTCCGCGCCGCCCCCGACCACGGCCACCACCTTGCGCCAGCCACGCTCCCGCACCAGGTCTCGGGCGCGGGGGACGCTGGCGCTGGAGACCACCAGGCACACGCGGTCCACCAGGGCGCTCGCCTCCAGCACCTCCAGCGAGTAGGCCACCAGGGGCTGGCCGGCCACCGCCAGAAAGGCCTTCTCCACTCCACCCAGGCGCCGCCCGTGGCCCGCCCCCACCACTACCGCCCCCACCACCGCGCGCGCCACCGCACCCGGCCCGCCGGCCAGCGGCTCGGCGCTCTCCTGCTGGCGCTCAGGCTGGGCCCCCACGTCGGATCCGGACGTGGCGCGCGCGGGATCGTCGACCAACGAACGGCCGCCGGTCTGGTGGGGCACGGACGTCGCCGGCGCCCCGCCGCCCGCCTCACGCACGCGATCAGGCATCGCTCTCCTGCTCGCCGGCGGCCACCGCCAGCCCGCCCCGCGCTGGCGTGTCTGCGCGCTCGTCCGGCCCCGGCCGCGCCGCGCCCGCCTTGAGCCGGCTAAAGATCAGCCGGCCGCCGGTGGTGGGCAGGATGCGGGTCACCTCCACCTCCGCCTTGGTCCCCACCAGCGAGCGCCCGCCCTCGACCACGACCATGGTGCCGTCATCCAGATAGCCAACGCCCTGCCCCCGCTCGCGACCTTCCTGCACGATCTCTAGGGCCAGCGTCTCGCCGGGCGTCACCAGCGTGCGCAGGGCATTGGCCAGATCGTGGACGTTCAGCACGGCCACGCCCTGCAGGCTGGCGACACGGCTCAGGTTGTAATCGGTGGTGACGATCGCCGCCTGGCGCTGGCGCGCCAGCCGGATGAGCTTGCTGTCCACGGTGCGGAGATCGGCATAGTCGGTGTCGTCGATCTCCAGGGGGACCTCCTGCTGCAGGCGCTGGAGCATCTCCATGCCCCGCCGGCCCCGCTGCCGGCGGGCCGGGTCGGCCGAGTCGCTGATCTGCTGGAGCTCTTCGAGGACGAAGCGGGGTAGCACCAGCTGGCCGGTGAGAAAGCCGCAGAGGAAGACCTCCATGATGCGCCCGTCGATCACGGCGCTGGTGTCCAGCAGGAGCTGCCGGCGCGAGCCGGCCCCAGCGGGCCCGCCGCTCGCGGGGCGCCAGGCGGCCCGCAGGGCGCTGGAGAGCTCGTCCTTGCGCTGGGCGCCGACGGCGATCCCCAGCCAGCCGCACAGCACGGCCACGCCAAAGGGCAGCCAGCGCCCGAAGGGGTCGGGGAGCAGGGAGAGGGGAAAGGACGCCAGGGCCGCGATCAGCAGCCCGACGATGAGGCCAAAGGTCGCGCCCAGGAGGTCCGGCGCCGCCGTGCTCCGCGCCACCTGCCACAGCCAGCGCAGGGGCACGACGGTGGCATAGGGGGTCAGCAGCAGGCCCAGCGCCGCTCCGGCCAGGGCTAAGACCAGGACGTAGCGCAAGGCCTCGCCGCCGGCGGCCGCGCCGGAGGGGAACCCCGCCAGGGCCAGCCCGAGCTGCCAGCCCGCGGCTCCCGCCACGGCCATGCCAACCAGCCGGAGCACCAGGAGCATCACTGCCAGGACGTTGCCGCAGCCCACCGCGGCCGGTCAATCAGCTTCATGGTTCAGTGTCGAGTACCGAGTCGTCAAACTCGCTCTCGCCTTCGCCCGCGCCAGCGCCCGGCGCTGCGGCCAAGGCCCCGGCCAGGACCGCGGCCCCACCGGCCCCGAACGGCGCGCCGGCGGCAGGACGGGCCGCCCGCCGCCCGCGGCGCAGCGCCTCCCGCCCCAGTGCCAGCGCCAGCGCCTCGTCCACCGTGCGCGCCCCGACCAGAGTCATCCCATCACGCTGGACATCCCGCGCCGGCTCGCGCCCGCTCAGGCGGCGCAGGTCGCCGGCGGGGACGAGGCAGCGCTCAAACCCCAGCCTCGCCGCCTCCGTCAGGCGGCGCTCCAACTGCCCGACCGGGCGCAGCTCCCCCAGCAGCCCCACCTCGCCGATGGCGACTAGCGTCCGGTCCAGCGCCACGTCCGACAGGCTGGAGGCGATGGCCAGCGCCACCCCCAGGTCGACCGCCGGCTCCGCCATCTTCAGCCCGGCCACCACGTTGACGTAGATGTCCTGCGTTCCCAGGGGCAGCCCCACGCGCTTGCTCAGCACCGCGATGAGCAGGTGCAATCGGTTCAGATCGACGCCCACGGCCGTGCGCCGCGGCAGCCCGATCCCCGCCGGCGCGGTGAGCGCCTGCACCTCCACCACCAGGGCCCGCGTCCCTTCCAGGGGAACGGTGATGGCCGAGCCCGACGCCGACTCCACCCGCTCGGAGAGGAAGGCGGCCGAGGGGTTGGTCACCTGGCGCAGCCCCGCCTGCCCCATCTCGAACACGCCCACCTCATTGGTGGAGCCGAAGCGGTTCTTGGCCGCGCGGAGCAGGCGGTAGGCGTAGAACCGCTCCCCTTCCAGGTACAGCACGCAGTCTACGATGTGCTCCAGCGCCCGCGGGCCGGCGATGTTCCCATCCTTGGTCACGTGGCCGACCAGAAAGATCGGCACGTGCCATCCCTTGGCCACGTTCATCAGGCGCAAGGTGCACTCACGGAGCTGGGAGACGTTGCCCGGGGAGGCCGGAACGCCCTCCAGGAAGGCCGTCTGGATCGAGTCCACGATCATCAGCGCCGGGCGCAGGGCGCTGGCGTGCGCCAGCACCGCGTCCAGGCTCGTCTCCGCCAGGACATAGAGTTCGGGGGCGAGCGCGCCCAGGCGCTGCGCCCGCAGGCGCACCTGGCGCGCCGACTCTTCGCCGGAGACGTACAGCACCGGCATCCCCGCCGCGGCCACGTTGGCGGCCACCTGCAGCAGCAGGGTGGACTTGCCGATCCCCGGATCACCGCCGACCAAGACGAGCGACCCCGGAACGATGCCCCCGCCCAGGACACGGTCGAACTCCTCCAGGCCGGACGATAGGCGCTGCGCCTCGCCCAGGGCCACGTCCGGCAGGCGCAGGGGAGCAGCCGCACCCGGCCGCGCGCGGGCGTCGGTGGACAGCCCGTGCGTCGTGCGGGCCGGCGCCGCGGCCCGCACGCTCTCCACGTAGCTGTTCCAGGCCCCGCACTCGGGGCAGCGCCCCAGCCATTTGGCCGACTCGCTGCCGCATTGCTGGCAGACGTATTGGATGCGAGCCTTTGCCATGCCTCAAATGCTATCCCCTGGACGGCCTGCGCCCCTGCGGGGGGCCGGCTCGTCCATGATCAATCCGCCATCTGGGGCCGCTGCCCGCGGCCCCGGCTCCAGCACGGGGCGGCGCCGGTCATCCGCCATCAGTGTCGCATACCACACCCGCCCCGCGCCGGGCCGGCCGCGGCGGCCGCCGGCCAAAGAAATGGGGGCGGTCGAACTCGACCACCCCCGTCCGGCGGTGAGGCGGGCAGCGACCGGCGGCGCCCCATCGCCGCCCGCTACAGGTCAGGACGCCGATCCGGCCAGCTCGGCGGCGGCCTCCTCGGCCTTGGGCGCCTCGGCCGGCGGGGCCACCTCCAGCTTGATGTCGTTGCCGTCCTTGGTCACCAGCACACGGCCGCCGGGCTTGAGCTCGCCCCGCAGGAGCTTCTCCGCCAGCTCGTCCTGGATCGCGTTCTGGATCACGCGCCGCAGCGGGCGAGCCCCGAAGTCCGGATCGTACCCCTTCTCCGCCAGGAGCTCCCTGGCCTCCTGGGTGATGTCCAGCTCGATGTTCTGCTCCTTGAGCTGCTTCTTCACCGGCGCCAGCTCGCGGTCCACGATGTCCAGCACGTCCCGCTTGGTCAGGGCGCGGAAGACGACGATCATGTCCACGCGGTTCAGGAACTCTGGACGGAAGACGTTCTTCACCTCCGCCAGCACCTTGTCCCGCATGCGCTCGTAGGCCTGCTGCTCCGACCGCTCGTCCTCGCGGGCCGAGCGGAAGCCGATCTGCGCCTCCCGCTTGATCATCTGGGCGCCGACGTTGCCGGACATGATGATGATCGTGTTGCGGAAGTCGACCGTGCGCCCCTTGGCGTCCGTCAGCCGCCCGTCCTCCATGATCTGGAGCAGGACGTTGAACACCTCGGGGTGGGCCTTCTCGATCTCGTCCAGCAGGATGACGGCGTAGCTCCGGCGCCGCACCGCCTCCGTGAGCTGCCCGCCTTCCTCGTAACCGACGTAGCCCGGCGGCGCGCCGGTCAGCCGCGCGACGGAGTGGCGCTCCATGTACTCGCTCATGTCCAGGCGGATCATGGCGTCTTCGGAGCCGAACATGAACTCCGCCAGCTTCTTGGCCAGCAGCGTCTTGCCCACGCCGGTCGGCCCCAGGAAGATGAAGGAGCCGATCGGCCGGCGGGGGTCCTTCAGGCCGGCGCGCGCGCGGCGCACCGCCTTGGCCACCGCCTCAATGGCCTCATTCTGGCTGACGATGTGCTTGTGCAGCTCCTCCTCCATGTGGAGCAGGCGCTCCGACTCCTCCTGGGCAATCCGCGTCACCGGAATGCCGGTCCACATGGAGACGACCTGCGCCACGTCGTCCTCGGTCACCTTGGGCCGGGCGATGTCGTCCTGCTTGTGGAAGCCCGACTCCAGGCGCTGGATCTTCTCGCGGACCTGCGCCTCGGCGTCGCGCATGGCCGCCGCCTTCTCATAGTTCTGGCTCTCAATGGCGGCCTCTTTCTCCTTAATGATCTGGTCCAGCTCCCGCATCGCCTCCTTGAGGCTATTGGGCGCGGTGGCGCGCTGGATGCGCACCCGCGACGCGGCCTCGTCGATCAGGTCGATGGCCTTATCCGGCATGAAGCGGTCGGTGACGTACCGGCCGGCCATCTCCGCCGCGGCATGGATCGCCTCGTCGGTGATGATGACGCGATGGTGATCCTCGTAGTTCTTGCGGATCCCCTTCAGGATGTCGATCGTCTCCTCGATGGTGGCTTCGCGGACCATCACCGGCTGGAAGCGGCGCTCCAGCGCAGCGTCCCGCTCGATGTACTTGCGATACTCGTCGAGCGTCGTGGCGCCGATCACCTGGATCTCCCCGCGGGAGAGCGACGGCTTCAAGATGTTGGCGGCGTCCACCGCCCCTTCGGCCGCGCCTGCGCCGACCAGCGTATGCAGCTCGTCGATGAAGAGCATGCAATCGCCCGAGTTGCGGAGCTCCTCGACGACCTTCTTCAGGCGCTCCTCAAACTCGCCCCGATACTTCGTACCGGCGACGAGCGAGCCGATGTCCAGCGTGACCAGGCGCTTGCCGATCAGCGTCTCCGGCACGTCGCCGGCGACGATGCGCTGGGCCAGCCCTTCGGCGATGGCCGTCTTGCCCACGCCGGGCTCGCCGATCAACGCCGGGTTGTTCTTGGTACGGCGGGACAGGATCTGAATGACGCGCTCAATCTCCGTCTCGCGCCCGATAATGGGGTCCAGCTTGCCCTGGCGTGCCAGGGCCGTGAGGTCCTGCCCCATCTGGTCCACCGTCGGCGTGCGGGACTGGTGCTTGCCCTCGGCCTGGGCGCCGGCGCCGGTCTGGCTGACGACCTGGATTACCTGGGTACGGACCTTTTCCAGGTTCACGCCCAGGCTTTCGAGTACACCGGCGGCGATGCCCTCACCCTCGCGCACGAGGCCGAGCAGGAGGTGCTCCGTACCGATGTAGTTGTGGTTGAGGCGCCGCGCCTCCTCCACCGCCAGCTCAATCACCTTCTTGGCCCGCGGCGTGAGCGAGATGTCGCCAATCACCATCCGGTCCCCGCGCCCAATGATGAACTCCACCGCGCTGCGGACCTTGTTCAGCTCCACCCCCAGGTTGCTCAGCACCTTGGCGGCGATCCCCTCGCCCTCGCGGACCAGCCCCAGCAGG
>DAOTTI010000068.1:0-12251 GCA_034437795.1 Chloroflexota bacterium
CCCGCCGCCCCACCGTGCGGCTTGGCCGCGTCGCCCCCGCTCCGACGCGGGGAGGGAGGAGAGACCTCACCCCCTAGCCCCCGCTCCGACACGGAGCGGGGGAACGACGGCCACGGCTGTGCCGCTTGGCCCCGCCGCCCCCGCTCCGACACGGAGCGGGGGATGGGGAGAGGATGTGCTCCACGGCGGCCCTACCGCCCGCGTTCCGATGCGGCGTCCGGCGCTGCGGCGATCCTGGGAAACGAGGGCCTTGGCCCGGCCCCATCCAGTCGTGTGGCGCACATGTCGCCGGTGTTACGGCGCTCCTTCTCCTGCCGGCGCCGCCCCCTCGGCCGCGCCGAGCGGCCACGGGCTGGTCCGGCAGGGCTGGCCGAGATAGAGCCGCCCGAGGTCGACCACCTGCCCGGCGTCGCGGATGAGCACGTTGGGGCGCAGCGCGATGGCGGTGCTGACGTCGCCGACCGGCCCGGCGGCGACGGTCAGGTACTGCCCCACCGGCACGCCGTCGATCCGGAAGCGCCCATTCTCGTCGGTTCGCGCGCCCAGCGCTGTGCCCTGCACCGCGACCAGCGCGGCGCCGGCCGGAATGGGACGCGGGATCGGCGGGCGCGGGATCGGCATCGGGCGCCCGCCGGCATCCGGTGCCGGCGGCTGCGCCTCTTCTGGAAGTGACGGCGCGACCTCCCCCTCGCCGGCCACTCCCGGGGCGGCGAACGGCAGGGGCGCGCACCACACCACCTGGCCGGTCACCGAGCCGACGGTCGCCACGCCCGGGGCGGCCGACGCCCCATGCAGGCTGCCGCCCAGGATGAGCAGGCTGAACGCGGCGGCGGTGCCGGCCAGGCCGGCGCCGGCGGCCACGCGCCGCGCGGGGGAGGCGAGCGCACCCTGAGATAGCTGTAGACGCATTCCTGGACACCTCCTGCTGTTGAGACGCCGGCGGTCGCCAGATGGTTCCGCCTTCGAGGCCCTACGCTTCTATGCTCGCTCCTACGAGGTGATGGTGGCGCCGGCGGTCGCCGGATGGTTCCGGTCCTGGTGCGGCGTCGTGGGCGCAATCCGCCGCTCGTCTGCCGCGTCCTGGTGGATGCGGGTCGAGTGGTGGTTCCGCTCCTGGCGCGGCGCCACTCACTCCTGGCTCGCCGTCCGAGCGCCCAGGTAGGCCTGCGCCAGGGCGGCGTAGCCCCGCGCGTTTTGCGCCGTGGCGCGCGCCTCGTCGTCGGTGACCTGGCGCAGGACCTTGCCAGGCACGCCCACGATCAGCGAGCGCGCCCCGAACTCCCGCCCCTGCGGCACGAGCGCATTGGCGCCGACGATCGACTCCGGCCCGATGGCCGAGCCGGAGAGCAGCGTGGCGTGCATCGCCACCAGGCAGCCATCCCCAACGGTGGCGCTATGCACCACCGCCCCGTGGCCGATCACCCCGGTATCGCCAATCACGCAGGGCGCGCCCGGGTCGACGTGCAGTACGGCGCCGTCCTGCACGTTCGTTCCACGGCCAATGCGGATAGGCGCAATGTCCCCGCGGATCACGGCGTTGTACCAGACGCTGCTCCCCTCGCCGATGGTGACATCGCCGATCACCATCGCTCCCTCCGCAATGAATACCCCCTGGGCAATCGTCGGCCAGCGGCCTTCAAACGGCAGAATGGGCACAGTCCCTTCATCCTCTCGTTCCGCTTGATCTGCTCACTCCTCGCCCCCTCGCCATACCTTGTTACCATAATCTCCCGTGCCCGGCCTGATCGTTCAAAAGTATGGGGGGACCTCCGTCGCCAGCGCCGACCTGATCAAGAGCGTGGCGCGCCGCGTCGCCGCGCTCCACGACTCCGGGACCAAGGTCGTCGTGGTCGTCTCCGCCATGGGCGATACGACCGACGAGCTGCTGGCGCTGGCCAAGCAGATCACCCCCGAGCCGAGCGACCGCGAGCTGGCCCTGCTCTGGTCGACGGGTGAGATCGTCACCTGCACGCTCTTGACCATGGCGCTGCACGCCATGGGGTATCCGGCCACGGCCCTGACCGGCTTCCAGGCCGGGATCCGTACCAGCCCCGTACACACCAGGGCCCAGATCCTGGACGTCGATCCGACGCGGATCCTGCGCGAGCTGGAGCGGGGCGCCATCGTGGTCGTGGCCGGCTTCCAGGGGTGGACGGATGAGATGGACATCTCCGTCCTGGGGCGCGGCGGGTCGGATACCACGGCCGTCGCCCTGGCCGTGGCCCTGCAGGCGGACCGCTGCGAGATCCTGAAAGACGTGGACGGCGTCTTCACCGCCGATCCGCGCATTGTACCCGAGGCGCGCCAGCTGGCCTTTATCTCCTATGAGGAGATGCTGGAGCTGGCCCGCGCCGGCTCGCAGGTGCTGCACCCGCGGGCGACGGAGCTGGGCGAGGCCTATCACATGCCCATCATGGTGCGCTCCAGCTTCCACGAGGCGCCCGGCACCATCATTGTGCGAGGTGATGACATGCCACTGGAGGGACGCCAGCGCGTGCGCGCAATCGCCCACGATACCGACGTCGGGCGCATCACCATCGTCGGTGTGCCCGACCGTCCCGGCATCGCCTACGCCATCTTCCATCCCCTGGAGGAGGCGGCGATCAACGTGGACATCATCGTGCAGAACGTGAGCCACGAGAACGTCACCGACATCTCCTTCACCGTGAGCCGCAGCGACCTGGCCAAGGCCCTGCGGCTGGTGGAGCCGGTGGCGCGCCAGCTGGGGGCGCGCGAGGTCACCAGCTCAGATCACGTGGCGAAGATCAGCATCGTGGGGTCGGGGCTGGCGGCCAATCCGGGCTACGCGGCGCGGATGTTCGGCACGCTGGCCCAGGAAGGGATCAACATCATCTCCATCACCACCAGCGAGATCCGCATCACCTGCCTGATCGAGGAGGCGCACGTCCAGCGCGCCGCCCAGGCGCTGCACCGCACCTTCCGCCTGGACGAGCTGCCGGTGGAAGCCGTCCCGCCGGCCGGCTCTCCCGCCGTCGCCGGCTGAGCGCCTCCCGCCCGGCGGTGAGCGCCCCCAAGCCAGTATTGCGGGTCGCCATTCAGCGTTCAGGGCGCAGGCTGTGAGAAGGCGTCCGCCCGGCAGGGCTCGCTCGCAGCGCCAAGGAGCAGAGAGCAGAAGGGCAAGAGGAGCAACGAGGAGCAACGAGGAGCAGGAGGAGCAATGGCGTTAAGAGTCGGCGTCGTGGGCGTACCGTACCCGCGGGGCATCGGCATGACCCATGCCACGTGCTACCGGAATGACCCGCTGGCGGAGCTGGTCGCCGTCTGTGACGTGGCCAAGGAGAAGGCGGACGCCGCCGCCAATCACTTTGGCGTCAAAGCCTACTACAGCGTCCGCGAGATGCTGGAGCACGAGCCGGACCTCGACGTGGTGGACGTCTGCACCGGGGGCCATGAGAACGGGAGCCTGCATTACGAGCCGGTGATGCAGGCCCTGGAGTACGGTAAGCACGTCCTGGTGGAGAAGCCCCTCTCCAACGACATCCGCGAGGCGCGGGAGATGGTGGCCCGCGCCAGGGAAAAGGACGTCTACCTCGGCTGCAACCTGAACCACCACTTCACCGTCCCCGCCGCCAGGGCCAGGCAGTACATCGATGATGGCGAGATCGGCGAGCTGATCTACTGCGTGCACCGCATGGGGTTCGCCGGTGGGGAGCGCAGCTACCGGCCAGCGACGAACGACCGCACCTGGGGCTATCCCTACTTTCACGCCAAGGCCTTCTTGAGCCACCCCTTCGGCGTGATGCGCTACTTCTGCGGCGACGTGACCCACGTCCAGGCCTTCCTGAGCCGGCCCAGCTTCCGGCAGCGGGCAGGCGACGTGATGCTCTCGGTCAACAGCATCCACGTGCGCTTCGCCAACGGGTGCATCGGCCATCTGCTGAGCACGCGGGGCGATACCACCTTCGGGCTGGGCGGCTGGTGGAGCTTCGAGGTGGGAGGCACGCTGGGCACCTTCTGTATCGAGAACTGCGTGGAGAAGATCACCTACTGGCCGGCGCCTGGTGGGGGCGAAGGGAGCCGCCGCGCTGGCGGCGAGCCGGTGGTCACCCATTCGGGAACGGCCGACTTCGCGTCCACATTCCCCGCGCGGATCCACGCCTTCCTGGAGGACATCACCAACCGCGTGCCCAAGCACAAGCTGCGGGCGTCGGGGCGCGACGCCCTGGCGGCGCTGGAATACACCTGGGCGGCGATGGAGTCCTACGAGCAGGGCGGCGCGCTGGTGCGGCCGCATCCGCTGCCGCCGGTCTAACAGCAGGCCTGATGCACCGCGCGCGGGCGACGGAGACGGCGATAGAGGGGGCGCTCCGGCAGGTGGCGCGGCGCGCTTGCACTGCGGCGCCTGCCCAGTGCGCTCGAGCTGCGTTTCAAGCGCCGGCGATCAGAGCGCCTGGATGAAGGCGAGCTCAGCGCGGAGCTGCTCCGGAGTGGCCTTGTGCTCCAGATGCTTGGTCGCGTCGAGGGCTTTGACGCGGGCATGAAAGGCGTGGGGCAGAGTGCCCGTGCCCACGGGGAGGTGGGCATCCTTACGCCCGCGGGGATCGCAGAGCCAGCTGTCTGACCAGTGGACGTGGGCGATCAGCCCCGGCTCGGCCAGGAACTCGTCCAAGAGCCGAGCGGCTTTCTGCGGCTCGCCGGAGAGCGCGGCGTAGGTGGCGGCGTGGCTAGTGTCCAGGCAGAGGCGGAGCTCCTCTCGGCCAATGGCGCGCCAGAGGTCGAGCCATTCCGCGGGCGTGCAGCCGAAGATGTGGTTGACGGCGGTGCGATCCGCCTGCTCCGGCGGTAGCTCCTCAGGGATGCCGTCCCAGTAGTGGACGACATTCTCCAGACAGAGCTCAAGACCGGCGGTGCGGGCGTGGTCGACGATCTCGACCAGTCCCTCGACGGTGCGCTCCCAGGTGGCCTCGATGCTCCCGTCCCATCGGTAGAGGCCCATGGGATGGATGATGCCGCGGCGCGCGCCGACCCCGACTGCTCGGTCGATGGCTGCCTTGACGGTCTCCACCGCGTCACGCCGGACGGCATCGTCGGCGCTTCCGACGTTAAAGCGCCGGCCATCGCGCGAGTACGGGAGGTGAACGCTGAAGAGATAGGGGGCCGCGAGGTCGGGCAAGGTGACGTCGCCATTGGCCTTGATGGCGCCCTCGACGCCGAGCCCGAGCTCGGCGAGCAGAGCGGGGTCGGTCTCGGCGATGGCAAGGAAGGAATACGGCATGTAGTCGCTCCTGGGCAGTATCCTGCGATGGCAGTGTACACAGTGGAGGCGGCGCTGCCGGCCAGTGCTACAATCGGCCTTATCCTTATCGATAATGCCGGCCCGATTATCGATAACAACGGCACGGTAGCCGGCGCAGCAGCCGGCGACCCTTGGCATCCCATTTCCTGAAGCCAAGACGGCTGCACCAAGAAGGTAGTCTGACCCGGTACCGGACGATCCTGCGGGCGGGAGAGGCAGCAGAGAGACAGCAGGAGGAGCAACACGGCACGATGAAACTGGGAGCAGTCGCGTCCGCGCTCGTGACGGACCGCGCCCCGCAGGCGCGCACGCCGGAAGCCTTATTCGCTGCGGCCCATCGTCTGGGCCTGCAGCAGCTCGAACTGCCGTCGCGCGGGTGGGACGAACCCGGCTGGGTGGACCGCATCGGTGAGCTGAAGGCACGCTATGGCCTCGAGCTGGCGCTCGGGTTCGGAGACCGCTACATCGAGCATGGCGCCGCCCAGCCGACGGAGCGCTTCGCCGAATTCGTCGAGCGCGTCTGCCGGCCCCTGGGCGTGGCCATCGTCGGTACGGCGTCGCATCTCCACGGCGGGCGCTGGCTCAAAGAGCCGCCCCTGGACGAGCAGCTGGACCGGCTGGCGGCGGCCCTGGCGCGGCTGGCGCCGGTGGCCGAGGCCGGCGGCGTGAAGCTGGCCATCGAAAATCACGCCGACTATCGTGGCCACGAGCTGGCATCGGTGCTCAAGCGCGTCGGCTCCCCAGCGGTGGGCGCCCGCCTCGACACCGGCAACGCCTACTGCGCGATCGAGGAGCCCGTCGCGGCGGCCGAGGCGCTGGCGCCTTACACCTTTGCCACCCACATCAAGGATGAGATCGTGGAGGCCGAGCCCGGCAACCGCGGCCTGCAGCCTGGGCTGCTGGCCCTGCGCTCCTGCCCGCTCGGCGAGGGGCACGTCGACTTCCCGGCCATTCTGGACCTGCTGGCGGCGCAGGGTCCACTGGGCAACGACCTCGCGCTGACGCTGGAGGTGCCGGCGGCCTCGATCGAGCAGAGCCTCGCCTACGCCCGCACTACCCTGGCCCGATATCTCAGCGCCTGAGCGCTGGAGCAGGGGCCGGCTGCCACTGCATACGGTGCCACTGCATAAAGGAGCAAGGAGCGATGTAACCCCAGGCCTTCTGCAGGTCCGTCTCGTCGACGTAGCTGCATCCGTGCACGAGGAGGCTGAGCGATGCAACCAACAGTCCCTTTGGGTCAGGCGCAACCTGCCGTGCGCTGTACCAGACGCCGGCAGTTCGGAACCGCTTCAAGCGTCGTACCGTGGCTGGTTGCCGCCTGCGGTTCGCCGGGCGTCACCGGCGCCGGCAAGCCCCAGGCCGGCGCGTGCCTCTCCAGGCTAGAATACTTCAGCCCCTGGCGGGCCGACCAGAGCGTGCACCCCGGGCTGCTCAGCGCGCTCGCGCGCGTCCAACCGTCCTGCACCATCGAGATCGTCCAGGTGCCGTCGGCGGAGCTCCAGGCCAAGCTCACCACCGCGGTGGCCGGCGGCACGCCACCGGCGCTGGTGAACCTGCCGCCCGGCTGGACCAAGCAGCTGGTGGCGGGAGGGCTCCTGGCCCCCGTCGACGATCTCTTCAGGCGGGACAAGCTCAATAAGGACGACTTCCCGCGCGGCATGTGGGAGCAGATGAGCTTCCAGGGCAAGGTCTGGTTCATGCCCGCCCAGGAAGCCAACGCCGACTTCGTCCTCTTCTGGAACAAGGGCCACTTCCGCGAGGTGGGGCTCGATCCGGAGAAGGGCCCGACGACGACCGCCGAGGTCGACACGATGATCACCAGGCTCACCCGCGAGCGGGGAGGCGAGTTCGAGCGGATCGGCATGATCCCGTGGGACCTGTACGGGCACGGCAACACGTTGCAGGCGTGGGGGCGGGCCTTCGGCGCTCCCTTCTACGACGAAGCGAAGGATGAGCTGCTGTTCACCCATCCCCGCGTCCAGCAGGCCGTGGAGTGGTATACCGGCTGGGCCAAGCGCCTCGATGCAGCGCGCGTCACCGCCTTCCGCAGCTCGGTCACACCGCAGGGCGTGCACTGGTTCGGGTCCGGCCGGTTCAGCATCCAGCCCCTGGTAGCGATCAATCTGGCCGCCGTGCGCCGGCACGATCCGACTATGGAGATCGGCGCCGGCCCGATGCCCGGCGGCCCGCAGGGTAAGCCGGGCACCGTCTCCGTCGGCGGGTGGGTCATCGGCGCCGTTCCCAGCCCCAAGCGCGAGGAGGCGTGGGAGTTCATGCGCTTCTACGGGGCCAGTCCAGAAGGCACGGAGGCCGTGGCGGCCATGGGAAGCATCCCCGGCTGGCTGAAGTCGCCGGGACTGGCCGAGCTGAGCAAGGACCCGCTGTTCAAGGCCTACGTCGACGGGCTGCGCCGCGCGGAGTTCCCTCAGCTTAGCTTCTACATGCCGGGTGGGTGGAACGCCAACCCCATCCAGGACATCATCGACGGCAAGCGGGGCGTGCGCGAGGTGCTGGACGAGATCAATACCGATGCCAACCGCCGCCACGCCGAGTGGAAGAGCCGGAACAAGAAGTAGACGCATGGTCCCAGGGTGATTGCTCAGCGCCGGAGCGCGCACATTCCGGCGATGGCCGTGTGGCTGGACCCCCGCCGCCCGCTTTTCCGCACGCGGGAGAGGGGGAACGAGGGCCATGGCCTGGCGCCATCCGGAACGTTGGCGCACCCCGGGGTGATGGGCGGCACGACCGGCGCCGAAGGGTATAGTGCGGTGCGGCCGCCCCTGCCGCGCGGTGCCATGGCCGAGCGCAGCACGCGACATGTTGGCTCGTCTGAGACGAGCGGGTGCGTCCGGCTGGGCGGCCGCGATGGCGAGAGCAGGAGGAGAGACACGTGACGGCGCGGTGTCGGGTCGGGATCATCGCCTGCGGGCTGATCGCGCAGGCGCACCTGCGCGCCTACCGCCAGCTCCCCAAGGTGGAGGGGGTGGCCGGCGCCGATCCGTCCCCCGAGGTGCGTGAGCGCTGGACGGCGGAGCACGGCATCCGCAGGTACGCCAGCGCCGAGGCGCTGCTGGAGCGCGAGCGCCCCCATCTCGTGTCCCTCTGTCGCTGGCCCCCGCTCCGGCCGGCGCTGACCGAGCTAGCCTGCGCCCACGGCATGCGGGGCATCCTGGCGCAGAAGCCGATGGCCGTCGATCTGGCTGGCTGCGACCGCATGCTGGCCCCCGCCGAGCGCTCCGGCACGCTCTTGATCATGGGTCCTCAGCGGCGGTTCCATCAGCGGTACCTCAAGACGCGGGAGCTGCTGGATACCGGCGGGATACCGGCGCCATCGGCGACGTGGTGCAGATTACCGGCTCTGGGGGCGGCGACCTGCTGACCGGCGGCTCACACACCGTCGACTTCATCCGCCACCTTGTGCATGACGCCCCCGCGGCACAGTGGGTGATCGGGCAGATTGACCGGCGGCCGATCGAGCGGAAAGATGGCCGCCTGGGCTTTCAGCAGTGGACCGCGACGCACACCCGCTACGGGCACGGTATCGAAAGTCGGCGCGCCGACGCGCGCGCATCGACCTGCCGCTGGCCGTGGCGGAGCATCCCCTGGACGTGATGATCGCCGCCGGCGAGGTGGAGCCTCCATGCTTGGCGAGCGGCGGGGGCGGATCGCCGGCCGCGCGTCATGCCACAGCAGTGAGCCGGGCCGCGGACGTAGGCATTGGACGAGCTAACCTGGACCATTCACGAGCGGGGCCGTCACCCTACCCCTCTCCCGGTGGGAGACGGGACTCGTCGCTGGTCGTGAACAAGCAGTCATGCCCCTCCGGAGCACCGGCGCCGCACCCAGGAGGCCGGCTATTGACACAGGAAAGGCAGTGAACGAGCAACAGCAATGAACGAGCGACAAGAGGGGAGATCTGTCGACATGGCGGATCGGCTGCGGGTGGCGTTTATCGGCTGCGGTGGCATCGCCACGCGCCAGCACGCGCCGGCCTACCAGAAGCTGCCACAGGTAGAGGTCGTCGCGGCCTGCGACGTGGTGCCGGAGAAGGCGCAGGCCTTCGCGCAGGCCTTCACCTGCCGGCCGTACACCGACTATCACGAGATGCTGGCGCAGGAGCGGCCGGATATCGTCGACGTCTGCACCCGCGAGCACCAGCACGTCGAGCCGGTCATCGCCGCGCTCGAAGCCGGGGCGCACGTCCTGTGCGAGAAGATCATGGCTGATACGCTCCAGGGCGGCCGGGCCATGCTGGCCGCGGCCGAGCGCAGCGGCCGGCGGCTCGGCATCGACTACAACTATCGCTTCTTTCCCATCTTCGCCAGGCTGAAGGAGCTGATCGAGGCCGGCGAGGTGGGCGAGGTGGCGCTGATCAACGCCTATACCCACGCCTTCTGCTTCCATCACGCCATCGACCTGCTGTGCTGGCTCGGCCAGTCCTGCGGGCCGGTCCTGGCCGTAACCGGACAATACACCGCCACCGCAGACCCCAGGTACCACTTCCAGGTGCAGTGCCCGGACTTCGTGTACGTCCCATCGCGCAACGCCGCCCTGACCATGCGCTTCGCCAGCGACGCGCTGGGAAACATCACCGCCTCCCGCTTCGAGGACCTGCGCGTCAACATGCTCCGCGTCGATGTCATCGGCGAGCGCGGCCGCCTGACGGCGGACGGGATCACCACTGAGGACATCATGGGGCGCCTGGTGCGCACCCCCGGCCACCTGGAGATCGCCTACTACGACGGCGCCGACCGGGGCTTCAACGTGGCCTTCGAGCGCGCCATCCGCGCCTTCGTGGAGCAGGTGCAGGGCGCCTCCACCCCGGCCGCCACCGGCCGCGATGGCTACGCCGTGCTGCAGATCGAACGAGCGCTGGTGCTCTCCCAGTCCGAGCGCCGCGTCATCGCCTTAAGCGAACTCCCCGACCTTTGACCGCCACCGCAACTCCCCGCAGCTATCCCCACTCCCCGCACCTCTACCCCTCAACTTTGAACGTTGAACCTTGAACTTCCGTTAGGAGCTGGACATGGCACCAGGACCGGTCATTGCCTGCACAACCCATTCGTTTGGCGTCGTGCCCCTGGTGGCGGCCTTGCGCATCATCCGCGCGCTGGACATCGAGTACGCGGACCTGATCGCGGCCACGTACCCGCAGCAGCTGGACCCCTATGCCCTGGCGGCCGGCCCGGAGCGAGAGGCGGAGCGCATCGGCAACCTGGCGGCCGACGCCGGCGTCAGGCTCTCCGGCTGCTTCGTCGGCTTCAAGGAGCGCCTATCCAGCGCCAATCCCGACCACCGGCGCCGCCTCTCTGAGCTCTTCGGCGCCATCGGTTGCTTCGCGCGGCGCTGCGGCATCGCCCACGTACAGACCGGCTTCGGCCCGCCGGATCCGGCGCTCAGCGCGGACGAGCAGTTCGCCGTCGTCGTCGAGAACGTGCGCGCGGCGCAGGAGGCCGTGCGCGCCGAAGGCGCGGAGTTGCTTGTGGAGGCCCAGCGCGGGGGCGCGATCAAGAGCCCGGACGATACCTGGCGCCTGCTGCGGGCCGTACCCGGCCTGCGCCTCAACCACGATCCGGGGCAGTTCGAGTGCATCGGCTACGGGCAGGAGACGTACGAGCCGCTCTACGCGCACACGTCCCACATCCACATGCGCCAGGCGCGGCCGGGCGCGCTGCAGGAGAAGCTGGAACAGGGGACCATCGACTTCCGGCGCGTGGTGCGCGGCCTCCAGGCCGCCGGCTTCGACGGCGTCTACGCCACCGAGTACGTGCACTTCGCGCGCTCCGCGGACTGCGCCAGCGTGGACGTGGTCACGGAGACGGTGAAGATGCGAGACCTCATCCGCGATGAGCTGGCAGCGATCGGCGCTCTTGCAAAATGAAGAGGGAACGGTGGCCGGCCGTACATGATGCCGTCCACCTGGCAAGGCTGGCGGTATCGCGCCGGCACAAGGTAACGACCGCTGGGGGGCGCCGCCCCGGCATGGCGCCGGCAAAGTGGCGAGCGTGCCTCACTGGCGCTGGTGCAGTACAGTGGGGTGGCGCCGGCGCCGTGCAGCGCGCGGGGCCCTCCGCACCGGAGAGCGTGAGCGGAATGGGCGAGCGTAAACCACAAGGACTATAAGACGTAGCAGCGTGGACGCGGAGCGCAATTGTCGAGGGGAACGATGGAGCACGGAGCGAGTGAGCGGGCACAGAAGAGGTGGATACGGCGCCGGCTCGCGGGGGCGCTGGCCGGCTCGAGCACTGTGGCGCTAGCGGCCTGCGGGGTGTTCGGCGCGCCGGCCGGCCGGTCGGAGACGGCGCCGGCCACGACCTGCCGGTCCAGGCTCGAGTTCTTCACGCCGTTTGCCGCCGCCACGGTGCAGTACCAGGGCTTCCAGCAGGTGGCGGAGGCCTTCGCGCGCGGGCGCCCCGGCTGCGCCGTGGAGCAGGTGCCGGTGGCCGGCGGCGCCGACGCGGTAGCGGAGAAGCTGGCCACCACCCTTGCCGGCGGGGCCCCGCCGGCGCTGACGGTGCTGCCCCCGGCGAACGTGACCACCTGGTCGGCCAAAGGACTGATCGCGCCAGTGGATGACCTCTTCAAGCGCGACCGCCTGAACAGTACCGACTTCCCCGCACCCCTCTGGAAGCAGATGAGCTACCAGGGCAAGGTCTGGTTCATGCCCCTGTTCGTCAATCCTGACTTTGTCCTGCACTGGAACAAGAAGCACTTCCAGGAGGCCGGGCTGGATGCGGAGAAGGGACCAGAGACGATCGCCGAGCTGGACCGAATGATCCAGCTGCTCACGCGGGAGCAGGCCGGGGAGCTGGTGCAGGTGGGGATGCAGACGTGGGACCTCTTTGGGCATGCCAATACCATCCAGACCTGGGGCTACGCCTTCGGCGGATCGTTCTACGACGAGGCGAAGGATGAGCTGACCTTCACCCATCCCCGCGTTCAGCGGGGCACGGAGTGGTACACCGGCTGGGCCCACCGCCTCGGCGTCGAGCGG
>DAOTTI010000069.1:0-9330 GCA_034437795.1 Chloroflexota bacterium
GGGAGCCGCGCGGCCGGCGGCGCCGACGCCTCGCCCATCGCCGGCGACGACCCCGGCTCGGCCGGCCACCACGGAGCCGGCGCGCACGCATGTGGTTGGCGAAGGGGCCACTCTCTGGGCCATCGCCACACCGTACAACACGACCGTGGCCGACCTGGTGCGCGCCAACCGGCTCGATGACCCGGACCGGCTCTCTGTCGGCCAGCGTCTGGTCATCCCGCGGTAGGGGCTCCGGCGCCCGCGCTGGCGCATCCCCAATTTGGATTGGCGTACCCTAGGCCCGAATGCTTGATGACCTGATGCGATCCCTGCCTGACCTGGACCCCCGCGTCAATAGCCAGCGTTTTGCCCGTAGGGCGCCAGCTCCGCAGGGGCACTCCACACGGTCAGAAGTGACTTTCCACATGCGGAGCCCTCACCCTAACCCTCTCCCTGTGGGAGCGGGGACTGTTCGTTCCCGCGTCTTCGCGTCTACGCGTCAGACAGGAGTGGTGGGGGCCGGGCGGGGAGGTCCGGTGCCCTATGCAGTGGTGCTGGCGGCGGGCAGGCGCTGTGTGAAAGAATCCGGCCCGTGCGGTTGCGTTCGCTGATCGGGCTGGCCATGGCTGCCCTGGCCCTGGGCCTGCCGGCCGGGGGCGCGCTCACGCCAGCGCCGTCGCTGGCGTCGTCCATCCAGCCCGGAGGCCTGGCCGGCATCGCGGTGCAGGGGCTGGCCGTCGACCGCTCGGGTCCAGGCATCGTCTACGCCGCGACCGCGGGAGGCGAGCCGGGGAACCGGCCACGCCTGTACAAGACTGTCGACGGCGGGCGCTCGTGGGTCCGGCTCGAGCGCGGCCTGCCGCCGGGCTTCCAGCCCACGACCCTCGCCGTCTCGCCGGACGGTGGGCGGGAGGTCGTCGTCGCCGGTGTGGACGGCCTCTTCCGCTCCGTCGCGGCGGGGGCGTCCTGGCAGCCGGTCCGCGTGCCCCTGCCGCCCATCACCGCGCTGCTCTTCGATCGCTCAGACCCGCGCCGCGTCCTGGCCGGCACCGAGCTACGGGGGAACTACCAGAGCACCGATGGCGGCCGGACCTGGCGCCCCGCCAGCCTGGGGCTGCCGCGCGATCGCTACGGCAACGTGCCGGGGGCAGTGCAGTTCGTCCAGCATCCGGCCGATCCGCGGACGCTGTTCATGGCCACCTACGGCTTCGCCGGCGTCTACCGGAGCACAGATGGGGGCCTGTCCTGGCAGGCTATGGGTGAGGGCCTGCCGAGCTCGCTGGTCCGAGACCTGGCCATGCATCCGGCAGCCCCCGACAGCCTGTACGCGCTCACCGACGCCGGCCTTGCCAGGTGGACGGCCGGGGCCGGTACCTGGACGGGTGTGCGTCTCCCTGTCGCCGATCCGGTGGCGATCGAGCTCGAGCCGGACAATCGCGACACCATCTACGTGGCCGGGGCGCAGGGCGCGCTCTACCGCTCGACGAACGGCGGCGCCGGCTGGGTGGAGCTGGCCTCGCTGCCGCGGCCCGTGCGCGATCTGGCCACGTGGACCACTACCTCTGGCAGCCTGCTCGGCGCCGCGGCGGGAGAAGGCGTGTGGCTATTGAAGCTCCGGCCCACCTTGCCGGCCTCGCCCCTCCCGCCGGGCCCTAACCGCCAGTACTTCCCTGAAACGGGCCATAACGTGTCGCCCACGTTCTTCCCGTTCTTCCGCGCCATGGGAGGCGTGGAGCGCTTCGGCTATCCCCGCACCGAGGAGATGATGGAGGATGGCCTGCTGGTGCAGTACTTTCAGCGCGCGCGCCTCGAGCACCGCCCCGATCGCCGCGGCACGCCGTATGAGGTGCAGATCTCGCTGATCGGGGAATGGCTGCTCGGCCCCGAGCGCCCGCCCCGCGCCGAGCCGTTCGAGAGCAACGCCGAGCAACGCTACTTCGAGGAGACGGGCCACAGCGTGAACTTCGCCTTCCTGCGGTATTTCAACACGCGCGGCGGCCTCGATTCGCTGGGGTACCCGGTGACCGAGGAGCTGCAGGAGGACGGCCGGCCGGTACAGTACTTCCAGCGGGCCAAGCTGGAGTACCGGCCGGAGTTCAAGGGGACGCGCGACGAGGTGCAGCTGGGCCTGATCGGCGATGAGCTCCTGCGCCGCAGGGATTGGCTGGACTGAGCAGGTGACGGTGAAGCTGCCATGCCGCGCACCCGCATCGTCGTCACCCTGGGGCCGGCCACCGACCGGCCAGGCGTGCTCCGGGACGTGCTCCTGGCCGGGGCCGACGTCGTGCGCTTGAATGCGGCGCACGGCACCCACGACGAGCACCGGCGGCGGATCGAGCAGGTCCGGGCGCTCAGCCGCGACGTGGACCGACCGGTGGCGGTCCTGCTCGACCTGCAGGGCCCGAAGGTGCGGGTCGGCGAGCTTCCCCCATCGGGCATTGACCTCCGCGAGGGCGACGAGTGCCTGCTGGCCACGTCCCCCGGCGGGGCGGCACGCGCCACCGGCACCGTGATCCCGGTGGACTATGAGCCCCTGGCGCGCGAGGTCCAGGCCGGCCAGCTTATTCTGCTAGATGACGGGAACCTGGCCTTGCGCGCCGTGCAGACGGATGGGTCCGTCGTCCGCTGCCGCGTGGAGCGAGGCGGGCGGCTGACGGCCCATAAGGGGATGAACCTGCCGGGGGTCGCCCTCTCGGCGCCAGCGCTCACGGAGAAGGACCTCGACGACGTGGCCTTTGGCGTGGCCGAGGGCGTCGACTTCTTCGGCCTGTCGTTCGTACGGCGCGCCGCCGACGTCGCGGCGTTACGTCAACACGCCGGCGGCACCGCGATCATCGCCAAGATCGAGCGCCCCGAGGCCCTGGCGGAGATCGGCGCCATCCTGGACGCCGCCGACGGCCTGATGGTCGCCCGCGGCGATCTTGGCGTCGAGCTCCCGCTGGAGCAGGTCCCCGCCATCCAGCGCCAGCTCTTGCAGGCGGCCAATCGCGCGGGCAAGCCGGCGATCACGGCCACCCAGATGCTGGAGTCGATGGTGCGCCAGCCCCGCCCAACCCGCGCCGAGGCCACAGACGTCCACGTGGCCGTGCTGCAACGGACGGACGCGGTCATGCTCTCGGCGGAGACGGCGATCGGGGCCTATCCGGTGGAGGCGGTGCGGGCCATCTGCGCTATTGCCGCCGCGGCCGAGACGCAGCCGGAGCTCGCCATCCCGTCACAACCGCGGTCGGAGGTGGCGCGCGACGCGACCGAGGCCGTGGCCCAGGCCGCCTGCGAGATGGCGGCCGAGCTGGGAGCGAAGGCGATCGTCACCTCCACCACGTCCGGTACGACGCCCCGCATGGTGGCGAAGTACCGCCCCGCGGTGCCTATCCTGGCCCTGGCGCACGACCCGCGGGTCCGCCGCCGGCTGATGCTGACTTGGGGCGTGACCCCGCTCGCGGCGCCCCGCTTCGGGTCGACCGACGAGATGCTGGCCGCCGCCAACCGGCTGGTGGTGGAGACCGGGCTGGCTGCCGCGGGCGACCTGGTGGTGATCACGGCCGGCGTGGGCCTGGGCGCCCCCGGCCACACCAACCTGATCAAGGTGCACCGCGTCGGCGAACCGACGGCCACGGGGATGTAGGCGCCGGCTCCCTGCGCCGCCTGGCCGGCTCGGCTGAATTGAGCGGAGCCCCTGTAAGAGGGGAGACTTCACTGGCCGCGGAGGAGCCGGGCTAGCGCCACGGCCGCTGGCGCAGCGTGCGGAGGACGGCCCTTCCTAGCCGTATACTCGGCAGAAGATGCCGGAGCGCTCCCAGCAGATCCTGGATCTCCAGGCCCACGACCTCGAGATCGGGCGCCTGACGCGACGCATCGAGCAGATCGACGCGGCCCTTGCGGACACCATCAAGGAGCGGGCGGCGGATCGGGCCGTGCGCCAGGCCCAGAGCGCGCTGCTGGCCCGCCAGCGAGAGCAGCGGGACCTGGAGATGGAGCTGGCCAGCGTGGAGGCGCGGATCAAGACCCATGAGGCGCAGCTCTATTCTGGCCGGGGAAGCCCCCGCGAGCTGGAGGCCCTGCGCCGGGACGTCGAGCACGATCGGCAGCGCCAGGGGCAGCTAGAGGAGCAGGTGCTGGCAGCGATGGAGGCGACGGAGCAGGCGCAGGCGGAGGTGCAGCGGATCAAGGCGGCCGCGGAGCGCGTGCTGGCGGAACTGGCCGCGGAGCGGGCGCAGCTGGCTGCCGAGCGCCAGCAGCTCCAGGCCCAGCGCGACCGCCACGCCCAGCAGCGCGCGGCCCTGGCCGCCGCCCTGGATCCCGCGGCGCTGGTCCTCTACGAACGCCTCCGCCAGCGGATGCCAGATGGCATCGCGGCTGCGGAGGTGGTCCAGAACCGATGCGAAGGCTGCCGCACCACCTTGCCCTCGGCCGAAGTCCAGCAGGCCCGCCGTGGCGATACCCTGCACCAGTGCAGCGTGTGCGGGCGCATCCTGCACGTGCCCCATGGCTGACCAGGCCGTGAGGTCCGGTAGGGTCAGGCAGGCGCATCCCGCACGTGCCCCATGGCTGACCAGGCCCCGCCGCCCGCGGGCGGCCGGCGCCTGCCGCCACGGCTGCCCGGTCCACGGACGAGCGGGCGCCATCCCGCGGCCGCCGCACTGCCGCATCGTTTCTTCGACGTGCCGAGCCACGGAGCGCCGCTATTCACCGCCCTGCTGGATCGTCTCCCAAAACCCTTGACCGGCTTTGTAAGCATCCTGCTATAGTGGCTCGCGTTAGCGCTCCTCATCAGCCAGTCTTGCTGGCGGAGGTGGTCGCCTACCTGCAGCCCCGGAGCGGCGGCAGGTACGTCGATTGCACCGTCGGCGCCGGCGGCCACGCGGAGGCCCTGCTGGAAGCCTCGGCGCCGGATGGCCGGCTGCTGGGGCTCGACGTCGACCCCGACGCGCTGCGGCTGGCGCAACAGCGCCTGCAGCGGTTTGGCGAGCGGGTGCGACTGGAGCGGCGGAATTACCGCGAGCTGGCGGCAGTGCTGGCGGCCACGAGGTTCGCTCCGGTGGACGGCATTCTCTTCGACCTGGGCGTCTCATCCATGCAGCTGGAACGCGCCGAACGGGGCTTCTCCTTCCGCGTCGAGGGGCCGCTGGATATGCGGATGGACCCCTCCCTGCGGGTGACCGCCGCCGACCTCGTCAACACCCTGCCGGAGCGCGAGCTGGCTGAGCTGATCGCCACGTACGGCGAGGAGCGGTGGGCGCGCCGGATCGCCCGCGCGATCGTGGCGCGGCGCCGGTCTCGCCCTTTCCGCACCACCACCGACCTGGCGGACACGATCGCGGCGGCGGTTGGGGCAGGGCAGCGGGGCCGCGGGCGCGAGCGGATCCACCCCGCGACCCGCACCTTTCAGGCCCTGCGGATCGCCGTCAATGACGAGCTTGGCGGGCTGCGCCAGGCGCTGCCGGCGGCCGTCGATGCCCTTACGCCGGGCGGCCGCGTGGCGGTGATCACCTTCCATTCGCTCGAGGACCGCATCGTCAAGGACTTCTTCCGCCGCGAGGCGGGGCGCTGCGTCTGCCCGCCGGACTTCCCCGTCTGCCGCTGCGGGGCGCGCGCCCGCCTGCGCATCCTGACCGCAAAGCCGGTGGTCCCCACAGCGGCCGAGATCAGCGCCAACCCGCGCAGCCGCAGCGCGAAGCTGCGCGTCGCCGAGAAACTCGCCACGGCAGCGACGAGTTAGAAGAAGATGCCCGTGGCCAAGCCAATCTCAGTCGCAAAGCTGCGGCGGGCCCGCGCCCCGTGGGTCTTCGACCTCAGCCCCGCCTCCCTGACGCTGATGGCGATCGTGCTGGTCTCCGTCACCAGCTTGCTGTACCTGACCCAGGCCTCGCGGGTGGCGGCCACCGGCTACGACATTAGCCACCTGGAGGACCAGCGGGCGCACCTGGAGCGCCAGCAGCAGATCCTGCTCATGCGCGTGGCCGAGCTGCAGAGCCTGAGCCGCATCGAGGCCGAGGCCACCGGCCGGCTGCAGATGGTGCCGGCCGCGGCGCCGGAGTACCTCTACGCCGGCGACCCGCCGGTGGACGTAGAAGCGGCGCTGGAGCGCGCCGAACGCGAGGCCCAGCACCTCCCCACCGGCTGGCGGGAGCGTCTGCTGGAGGCGCTACGCCTCAGCCCCCAGCGATGACGAATGCGGATGAACGGCGCCAGCCCTCAACCTTGAACCTGGAACGTTGAACCTGGAACGTTGAACCTGGAACTGGTCTCTATGGCCGCCACCCTGCCGCTTCAGACGGCGCCGGGGCGCTCCTGGCGTATCGCCTTTCTGTTCGGGCTCATCTGCCTGTTCGCGCTGGCCATCTCAGCGCGGCTGGCCTACTGGCAGGTCGCTCAGTCGCCCGTGCTGCAGAAGCGCCTAGCCGCCCAGCACACGCTTGATGAGACGGTGCCGGCGCGCCGCGGCCAGATCCTAGACGCCAACGGCGACCTGCTCGCCGGCAATCTTTCGGTGGACTACGTCTACGCCGTCCCCAGCCAGCTGAGCAATCCCGAGGAGACGGCCGCCAGGCTGGCGGCGGCCCTGGGGACCTCCGTGGACCGGCTCCTGGGCCCGTTGTCCGACCGGAGCAAGCACTACGTCCGCCTGCTTGGCGGGCGGAAGCTGACGCCCGACGAGTCGGCGCGAGTGGCGGCGCTCCGGCTGCCGGGCATCTTCCTGGAGCCGGCGACCAAGCGGGTGTACCCCGAGAAGCAGCTCGCCGCCCACGTGCTGGGGTTCGTCGATGCCGAGAGCCAAGGCTGGTACGGCCTGGAGCAGCACTACCGCGAGGCGATTGGGGGCCGGCCGGGCCACATCCGCGCCGAGCGCGACACCGCCGGCAATGAGATCGCCTTCAGCGACCGGCAGTGGAGCCCTCCGGTGGATGGCCAGGATCTGATCCTCACCATCGACCGCACCATTCAATACATCGCCGAACGAGAGCTAGACCGCGCCATCGTGCAGCACAAGGCGTCAGGGGGAACGGTGATCGTGATGGACCCGCGCACCGGCGCCATCCGCGCCATGGCCAGCCGCCCCGCGTTCGACCCCAACCGCTACGACGAGTTCGCCGAACGCACCGAGGTGTTCGCCAACCCCGCCATCAGCCACCTCTACGAGCCGGGCTCGACGTTCAAGATCTTCACCGTCGCCGCGGCGCTGAACGAGCGCGTCGTCACCCCAGATTGGAAGATGAACGACACGGGGGTATTTCCTGTGGGCGGCTACCAGCTCCGGAACTGGAATTTCCGCGCTAATGGCCTGATCAACGTCACGCAACTGCTGGAGAAGAGCAGCAACGTCGGGGCGGCCACGATCGCCTTCAAGACGGGTAAGGAGCGCTTCTACCGCTACGTGAGCCTGTTCGGGTTTGGCCAGCCGACCGGCATCGACCTCCAGGGCGAGGCGGCCGGCATCGTCAAGCAGCCGGGGGCCCGCGATTGGGGGGAGGTCGACCTGGCGACGAACTCCTACGGCCAGGGCATCTCAGTGACCCCGATCCAGATCGTGACCGCGGCGGCGGCGGTGGCCAATGGGGGGATCATGATGCGCCCCTACGTCGTCGACCGCATCGTGGACCCACCCACCGGCAAGGTAGTGCACAAGACGCGTCCGCAGATCGTGCGCCAGGTGATCACGCGCGAGACCGCCAGCACGCTGCTGGAGATGCTGTGGCAGGCCGCCGAGAACGGCGAGACGCGGGGCGCGCTGGTCCCGGGCTACCGCGTCGCCGGCAAGACGGGAACGGCCTCCATCCCCGTGAACGGGCGCTACGATCCGGATCTCACCATCGCGTCCTTCGTCGGCGCGGTCCCTGCCCAGGACCCCCAGTTCGTGGTGCTGGTGAAGATCGATCGGCCGGCCGATGAGCCGTGGGGCTCGCTCATCGCCAAGCCGGCCTTCGCCATCATCGCGCAGGAGCTGACCCGCTACCTCAAGATCCCGCACACCGAACGGCGTCTCCCCCCGACGCCAGCCGCCACCCCGGCGGGGCGCGGACGATAGCCGGCCACCGCGCCGGGCCGAGCGGTAGACTCCCGTCGATGCAGGGAGCGGAATCGGGCCCGGCCGCCAGCGGGCGCGCGCCGCGGCCGGCGCCGCCGAGTGAAAGGGGCGCCGGAACCGCCACCATCGCGGAGGGCCTGGAACCGTGGTGACACGCTTCGGGCTGCGCCACCTGATCGCCTGGCTGGCCGAGGGGGCCGGCGCGCGCATGGAGCCGGCCAGCAACGGGGCGGACGACGCCTTCGCCACGGTGACGCTGTCGTCACGGCGCGACGGCTATCCGCCGATGGAGGAGGGAGGGCTGTTCGTCGCCATCCGCTCCGAGCGGCGGGATGGGCACGACTTCGCCGCCGACGCGTTTCGGAACGGCGCCCGCGCCGCGCTCGTGGCGCGCGTCCCTGAGAACCTCCAGCCGGCAGTGGCGCGCGGGGAGGTGGCAGTGGTGGACTTCCGCGGGCGCCGGCCGGCACCCACCGGCGGTGAGCGGCTCGATGCGCAGCCTGCCGCGAAGCCGGTATTGGTCCTGGTCGATGATCCGGTGGCAGCGCTACAGGGATGTGCGGCCTGGTGGCGGCGCCGGCACCGTGCGCGGGTGATTGCGATTACCGGCAGCGTGGGCAAGACCACCACCAAGGACCTGGCTGCCGGCATCCTGGCGCGGCGCTACCGCGTGCTGCGCACCGAAGGCAACCTGAACAACGAGTACGGCCTGCCCTTTATGCTGCTCAAGCTGACGGCGGAGCACGAGCGGGCCGTGCTGGAGATCGGCATCTCGGCCGTAGGTGAGATGGAGACCTTCGCCGGCATGGCCGCGCCGGACGTGGCCATTGTGACGCGGGTGGCGCCAGCGCACCTCCAGCAGCTGGGGGACATTGCCACCGTCGAGCGCGAGAAGGGCCGGCTGGTGGAGGCCCTGCCGGCAGACGGGCTGGCCGTGCTCAATGCCGACGACGAGCGCGTGGCGCGGATGGCCGGCCGCACCGTGGCGCGCGCGGTCCTCTACGGCGAGCGCGAGTGCGCCAGCGTGCGGGCCACGGACGTGGACGTGCGCGGCTTTGACGGGCTGGCCTTTACGCTGCACCGCGCGGGGCACAGTCGCCGTGTGCAGGTGCCCCTGGTGGGCCGGCACTTTGTGACCTGCGCCCTGGCGGCCGCCGCGGCCGCCTTCGAGGAAGGCTGCACCTGGGACGAGGTCGCCGCCGGGCTGGCAGAGCCGCCGGCCACACGCCGCCTCGTCCCCCGCATGCTGGCCAGCGGGGCCACGCTACTCGACGATACGGACACCGCCAGCCCGGCGGCGCCCTAGGCCGCGCTCGACGTGCTAG
>DAOTTI010000070.1:0-44232 GCA_034437795.1 Chloroflexota bacterium
GCGGTTCACCCCCACGCGCGTGGGGACAATCTCAGCCGGTCGTTCAGCCGGTGGTCGAAAAGGGGGGCGTATTTCGGGCCGATCAAAGGCAATCAGCCGGGGCGTGAGCCGGCGATACGGTTCTGGCTCTGGAGCCATGGGGGTGTTGACCTGGCGGCGGATATTCGAGCAGTGCACCAGGGCCATGGCCGGCTGGAGTTCCGGGAGCTGTGGCTTGGGGAAAGGGCTCAGCTTGGGGTGGTATCTCGAGGCCGACGAGGGCTGGCCCGGACCCACGTGTTGTGGGGCGCTCCGGCGGCGTCGGTGCCGGCTCTTGAGGCTGGCCGAAGCCAGGGGCTGGGAAGCACAGGAAGGCTTGTGGGTGGCGGGCGGGTCCATCCGGCAGCTGAGCCCACAGCAGGCCCTTGAGCCCACAGCAGGCCCTCGAGGGCGTGCGTGGGCAGTGGGCGAGTGAGAACTGGCTTTACGGGGTCCGTGATGTGAGCTTTTCGGAGGACCGGCTGCCGCGCAAGAGCATTGTGCCCCGACCCAGCGTGACCCCGAACCTGGCGTTGAACCTGCTCAGGGCGCTGGGCGAGCGGTTTGTGGTGGATGGGTGTCGGGCCCTGAGCGGCATCCCCGACCGGGGCTTCAGCCTCCTCATCAGCCACCGGTCATGAAAAACTGGAAAGCCCTGGTCACCGCCCGCGTACTCCAGTTCCAACACATCTCGGCAGTTTCCAGGAGCCAAACTCGCGCCACACCATGACCCGCGCTGAGGACACGGACGACACGGTGATGGGCTGAGAAACGCACGCCACGGATCGTGCACCAAGGGACCTGTAGAGGAGGGGCCAGGGCGTGATCCGATTTGGTGGACACCTGATCCTTTGGGGTGAAGAACCCCGACACGAACAGGCGGTCCCGAACCGATGGGGAAGCCAATTCACGGACCCTACGATCCGGAATGCCGGGCGCGCGCCGTCGAACTGGTGCGCTCGACCGGCCTCTCGAAAGCCCCGGTGGCGCGCGACCTGGGCGTCAACCCGGAGACCCTCCGGCGGTGGGTCAAGCAGGCCGAGATCGACGCCGGCCGCGACGGGCTGACGACCGACGAGAAAGCGACACTCGCCCGCCTGCGACGCGAGGTAGCGGTGCGTGCGGTGCGCAAGGAGGAGCGCGAGAGCCTCAAGAAAGCCGCGGCGGTTTTCGCCCGGCCGAGCGCGACGGGCTGACCGGCTATGGGTGCATCGCGGCCCACGCGGCCCAGCCCCCGGCCGCGCGCTCCTGTCGGGTGCTAGTGCTGTCGCAGGCAACCTCTTCGGGAATGCCAGCCCGCGCACCAGGGAAAGCCATGCCAGGTCGCTGGCCTGATGGTGCACTAGCGCGGATTATCCACGGCCAGCGGAGTGTTCCCTCTCCCTGTGGGAGAGGGTTAGGGTGAGGGCTCCGCCTCGTGAATAATCCGGGCTAGGTCGGCGCTGGTATGTTCGTGCGGGACAGGATGGCCGGGCATCGATGGACAGGGCGACGCGAACATACCAGCGGATACTTAGACGGGGAGGGGGCTCTTCGGATCCGGGCTAGACGTCGGCCGCGCTGAGCTGAATGGCCTTGAATTCGCGCGCGTGAGCCCGAATCTGGCGTTCCAGCTCCACGGCCACGTCTGGGTGCTGGCGGAGGAACTCCTTGGCGTTTTCGCGACCCATGCCGATCCGGGTCTCGCCAAAGGTGAAGTGCGCCCCAGACTTCTTGATCAGCCCCATCTCCGTACCCACGTCCAGCAGGCCACCCACCTTGGAGATGCCCTCATCCCAGGTGATGTCGAACTCACAGCTCTTGAAGGGCGGCGCCACCTTGTTCTTGCGCACCGTCACCTTGGCGCGCATGCCGACGATCTCCGTGCCGACCTTGATCTGGTCCGTGCGCCGGATCTCCAGGCGCACCGAGGCGTAGAACTTGAGGGCGCGCCCGCCTGGCGTGGTCTCCGGATTGCCGAACATGATGCCGATCTTCTCGCGGATCTGGTTGATGAAGATTACGCAGCAGCGGCTCTTGGAGATCGCCGCCGTCAGCTTGCGCAGGGCCTGGCTCATCAGGCGGGCCTGCAGCCCGGGCAGGGAATCGCCCATGTCCCCTTCGATCTCTGCCCGCGGGACGAGCGCGGCGACCGAGTCCACGACGACTACGTCCACCGCGCCGGACCGGACGAGCATCTCGCAGATCTCCAGGGCCTGCTCGCCGGTGTCCGGCTGGCTGACCAGGAGCTCGTCGATCTTGACGCCACACATGTGCTCGGCGGCCGCCGGATCAAGCGCGTGCTCGGCATCGATAAAGGCGGCCACCCCACCCTGGCGCTGCGCCTCCGCGATCACGTGCAGGGCCAGCGTCGTCTTCCCTGAGCTTTCCGGCCCGTAGATCTCGACCACGCGCCCGCGGGGCACCCCGCCCACGCCCAGGGCCAGATCGAGCGCAATCGATCCAGTGGGGATGGTCTCGATGGCCAGCTTGCCGTCGCTCTCACCCAGGCGCATGATGGCGCCCTTGCCAAACTGCTTTTCGATGCCCGAGATCGCGGCCTCCAGCGCCCGCTCCCGTTCGGGGCTAATGCGGTGCTCGCCCGCCGCTCGCTCGATGGCAGGGGCCGCGGCGCCGGCCCCCGCCGCCACTGATCCTGCGCTGCCTCCGCCGCGGCCATTCCGGCCTCCAGTCTCCATGTCGTTCCCTCGCTGCACAATCGGTGTGATCACTGCTCGCCTGCCTCTGGTGTCGAATCAGGTGCCGCGCCCTTGCCGCAGCGCCGGCGGTGACCGCCTGCCGCTGCGGTTTCTCAGTATACCGTACATTTGTTCTAACGAGCATCCCACGGCCATCGCCGCGCCGCCCCCCACCTAGCGCGATGGCGTCGGCGTGGGCACAGCCGGCACCTTGGCCAGGAGCGACTCGACGACGGGCACGATCGCGGTGAGGGCGGCGCGCGCGTCGGTACGGCCGGCGAAGACCTCACCCATCGCGCGCGTGATCTCCGCATTCACATTGCCCCAGTCGCCGCTAATCGGCTCCGGCCGGGCGTAGGCGAAGGCGTCCAGCGCGATCTTGGCGTTCCTGGGCGGCTGGTCCGGTTTCAGCACCAGCGGGCCATTGGCCACCTCCTTGTAGGTGGGGAGCATCAGCCCCAGCTTGGCCCAGTGCTCGTAGGCCTGCTTGCTGCCCAGGAGCTTCAGCACCTCCCAGGCGGCGTCCTTGTTCTTGCTGGCGGCGGTCATGCCGTGGCCGGCGGAGGCGGTGCGGGTGGCGCGGGACTTGCCCCGCGGCAGGTGGTAGATGTCCCAGTCGAAGGTCGCCTGCACGTAGTTGGTGTAAACGGAGATGCTGGGGAACATGCCGATCCGCCCCGAGCCCCACACCTCGCGCGCGGTCGAGCCCGGAAACTCGTCGCCGAACGGGTGGACGCGGTGCCGGCCGACCAGGTCCGCGATCCACTGCATCTGGTCCACGCCAGGGGCCTGGTGGAGGGTGAACTTCGTGCGCGTCCTATCTACGATGTCGCCCCCTTCCTGCCAGACCTTGGGGTAGGAGATGTAGATCCCGTAGGAGCCAATGCCGGTGAACCCACCGGTGCCCCAGGTCCGCTCCGCGCCCGCCCCCTTGGTCATCTGCGTGGCCGCCTTGAGGAAGTCGTCCCAGGTCCAGTTCTCGGTCGGTAGCGTCACGCCGTTCTTCTGGAAGAGCTCCTTATTCACGACCAGAATGGTGGTGGTCGCCTCCCGCGGGATGCCGTACTGCTTGCCGTCCGCTTCATAGTCCTTGAGCGGGGCCTCAAAGTAGTTGGTGAGCTTGAAGTCGCGGTCCTTCCTGATGTGGGGGCTGATGTCGGCCAGGATGCCCAGCTTGATCAGGTTGGGCGCGATGTAGGCGTGGATCCAGAACGCATCCGGCGGCGTGCCGGCGGCGACCATGGCGATGACCTTGCCCTGGGCGTTGACCGCCCCGCCGCCCGGGTCGCCCTGGATCAGCTCGATGGTCACCGGCCCGCGCCTGGCGTTGTACTCGTCGATCAGGGGCTTGTAGCGCGCCTCGTCGCTGGGGTCGGTACCCTGGCTCATGAACGTGACCTTGCCCTGGACGGCGCTCTGCCCGCTCGGCGCGCCGCCCTGCGGGCCGCAGGCCGCCAGCGCCGGCAAGCCCCCGAGGATGCCGGCCGCCGCCAGGACGCTCCGGCGAGAGCCTCGGGTCAGACGTGGTGTACGCATGGTAGCTGTCCTTTCGGTGTGCACAGACGTGCGACGTTGCGTATTTCTGAGGACCATTATAGGCCCGCGCCCTGAGCGCCTAAGGCACGCCTCAAGGCGCCCGCGGGCCGCGCACAGATCCCCATCTGCCGCCGCCGGAACCGGACCGTGCCGGGTGTAAGCACCTCTTCCGAACGCGCCCTGTTGCGCTCCTTCTCCCTTTGGGAGAGGGCTAGGGTGAGGGCTCCACCATCTGGAGTAAGCGGTCGCACCCGACCATGCCGGCCGCCGCGGCCCGCGCTTGAGCATACGGTATGGTCAGAGGCGCGATGAAGCCGATCCGCCTGGGGATTGTCGGCGCCGGCTGGGGCGCCAATCATGCCCGCGTGGCGGCCGAGCTACGGCCGCTGGTGGAGGTACGGGCCCTCTGCTCGCGACGGCAGGAGCGGATGGCGGCGCTGGCGGTGGAGTTGGATCTCCCAGACTCTGCGCTGGAGGCGCGCTGGGAGGACCTGGTGCGGCGCGAAGACGTCGATCTGGTGGTGATCACCGCGCCGGACTACCTGCACCACCCCATCACGATGGGCGCGATCGCCTGCGGCAAGCACGTCTTCTGCGAGAAGCCCCTGGCGATGAGCGCCGCTCAGGCGGCTGAGATGCTGCACGCCGCGGCCGCCGCGGGAGTGGCGCACTTCACCGGGTTCACCTGGCGCTTCGCGCCGCCGTTCGCCACGCTCCGGCGAGTGCTCCAGCAGGGGACGCTCGGCCCCATCCGCTTCATCGACGGCCACTTCCGGATCGGGCCGCCGCTGCCAGGCAAGGACTGGCAGTTCGACCCCGAGCAGCGCGCGGGCGGGGTGCTGGGCAACCTTGGGGTGCACCTGATCGATCTGGTGCGCTACCTGGATGCCGTCCAGCGGGACGGCCAGCCGGAACTGGCGGGACAGGTGTGGCGGGTGTGGGCCAGCTGCCGGCGGGTCGGCGACCCCGGGGCCGTTCCCGCCGGCCAGGGAGGGTCCGCCGTCTCCCCTTCCATGCCTGGGGCGCCCCCCGGCGCGGCCGCCGCGCCCCGTGGCGAGGGCGAGGCGCGGACGCAGGCCGACGCGCGGGGCGACTGGTCGGTACAGCGCTCGCCTTCGGCGCGAAACGATGTCTGCTGGCTGCAGCTGGAGCTGGAAGACGGGCCGGATGGGCCCGCGCCGGCCGGTGCCAGAGCGCCGCGGCTCCAGGCCAGGCTCCAGGTGTCGCAGCTCACGACGCTCCGGGCGGCGGAGCCGGTGCGCGTGGAAGTGCACGGGCGGGACGCGACCGCCATCGCCTACGCCAACCCGCTCTTCCCGGAGCGGCAGCGCCTGGTGCTCGTGCGCCGGACCTCGGACGAACCGGAGCCGGTCGAACCATTGGACTTCCCCGGCGGGCCGCCCGCCCCGCCCACGGCGGCGCTGCCCAGCGGGGGCCTGCTGCGCCCGACGATCCGGCACCTCTACGAGGCGCACATCGTGCCGCGCCTCACCGGGGGCGCGCCTGCCTACGGGACGCCGACGTTCGCGGACGGCTGGCAAGCCCAGCGGCTGATGGACGCCGCGCTCCGCTCGTCGGACGAAGGGCGATGGATCCAGGCGTGAGCCGTGCGCTAGCCTGGCCTCTTCACGGCCAGCGGGGAGCCCCGTCTCCCTTTGAGAGCGGGTGAGGGCTCCACTAGACGGTAAGGGTTCGCGCTCCCTGTGGGAGGGCGGGGAGCCTGCAGAATGGGCGGCGGTGAGCGCTCCGCCCGCGTGTAATCCAGGCTACACCAGCGTGGGGCCTTCCCGTAAGGTCAGCGATATAGCGCCGACGCAAACTTCCAGGCTACGCCAGCGTGGGGCCTTCGGGTAGCGCCTGGAGGGTGGCCTCAGGGACGAAGTGCACCTGCGACCAGTCGTAGCCGTGGGCGGTGAACACGCCAGTATCGGGGATCCACCGGCGCTGCCCGCCGGTAAACAGATACACCCGCTCGCCTATCCCCTTGATCAGCATCCCGTCCTGGAGGTCGAGCGGGATGGAACGGGCGGTGCGATCATCGACGGGCACGAGCGACTCCCAGGCATAGCCGCCGGCGAGAAACTCGTTCAGGGTGCGTATCCACACCCGCCGGCCGGCGCGAAGGACGTAGATGGCGCCGTTGCTTTGCCGGATGAGGGAGCCTTCGGTGAGAGCCGGCAGCGGGGGCCCTTCCGGGTAGAGCCGTAGCTCATTCGGCGCCAGGGCGATGGGAGTGGGGGTCGCCAGGCCGAGGATCAGCTGGGTGATCGGGTCGGGGATGTGCCGGCGCTGGCCATCGACGATGACGAAGACCCGGCCGGTAGCCGGATCGCGCACCAGGTCGCCCCCGAGCCGGTCCAGCGGGGATTCGCGGAAGCGGCGCGCGCTGTCTTTGAGGGCGTACAGCCGGTTGTCGCGCGCGCCGGCGTAGACCAGCCCCGTGGGGCCGATCGCCACCGCCCCGTGGACGGCGTCCAGGGCGCGGAAGGACGAGAGGCGCTCCCCGTTCGGGCTCAGGGCGTAGACCGTGCCGTCCCCCGAGCCAACGTAGATCGTGCCGTCGGCGCCGACGGCGGCGGACGAGCGCACGGCCCCGCCGGTCTGGAACTGCCACCGAACCGTTCCGGATGGGACCACCGCAGTGACGAGCCCATTCTCCGAGCCGGCGTAGATGGTCCCGTCGGGGCCGATGGCCGGCGTGGTCATCACCTCCGCCCCCACACCAACGCGCCAGCGTACGGCGCCACTGTCGGGGTCCAGGGCCAGGATGCTGCGCCCTGCGCCAAGGTAGACGGTCCCATCCGAGCCGATGGAGGCGGCGGAGAACACGGCGCCATCGACCTCCACCTCCCAGCGAATGTCGCCGTTCGGCGCCATGCGCCGGAACCGCCCGTCCAGGCTCCCCCAGAACAGGTCGCCGCCGGAGGTGATGGCGGGCGCGCCGACGATGGCGCCTCGGGCCTGGACGCGGAACCGCTCCGAGCCGGCTGCATCCAGCGCCACGAGCTCGCCCCCGTCGGTGCCGAAGTAGATGGATCCGTCGGCGCCCACTGCGGCCGTGCCGCGGATCGACCCGAAGCCGGCCAGGCTCCACACCACGCGTCCGTCGGCAGGGTCATAGGCGCGGAAGCGCCCCGCCACGTAGCCCACCAGGACACGCCCGTCCTGGCCGAGCACCGGCGAGGCGTAGACGCGGGCGCCCGCGCCGGCGGCCCAGCGCTGGCTGCCGTCGGCGTTCAGGCCCTGCACCAGGCCGTCGGTGCTCACGGCGTACACCGAGCCGTCCGGGCCGATGACGGGGCTACTGTCGAAGTCGTCGCCCCCGAGGGCATACCAGGCCAGGGCGAGCGACTGCGGCCCGGCCACCAGCGCGCGCCCGGTGTGCTGGGCGTCGCCGTGAAACTGCGTCCAGCCGGCGCCATCGGCCAGGGCCGGCGGGGAAGAGGCCAGGACCGACAGTACCAGCGGCAGGACGAAGCACAGACGAACGCGCCAGCGCGCGAGCCCAGGGCCGGCGCCGGCCGGGGCTGCCGGACGCTTGGCCCCGAACCGCCTCCGCGCGTGAAGCCTTACCCGTTGCAAGACGGACGTCAGCATGTTGGCTGCGTCCAATGGTACCGGCGCCCCTGACGCCGGGGCCGGCCCGGTTAGGCTTGCAGCAACCGATCCGGCCCGCTTTTACGAACTCTTAACGGGGATAGCAGGGACGGGCGGGGTGCCGGCGTCACCGGCCGAGCGCGCGCCGGGCGACGGCCCGGCCCAGGTGTCGGCGGCGGGGGCGCCCCGGCGCAACCCCGCAACACCCTGCCATGCGCCCCGTTGAGGAAAGTGCTCAGAGGGGGAATCCAGGCGGTGATTGACGAGCAGGCACTGGTCTACGAGCCGTGGGCAATGGTCGCCCTGCCGGACCCGCATGAGCCGTCTGCCCCGGGTGCCGCCGCATTCGCCCCCGCCGTGGAGGAGGGGCCGGCGTCGCCGGCCGGTGAGGATGCGGTGGCCATCTACCTGCGCGACATCGGGCGCCGGCCGCTCCTGACGGCCGAGGAGGAGCGGGAGCTGGGGCGCTGCGTCGAGGACGGGCGCGTTCTGGATGAGCTGCTCGCCCGCACGCGGATCGGCCGGCCGGGCCCGCAGCCGGCCAGCCCGGCCGGCGCGCCGGGCTCCGGCAACGGGGTCGCGGCGGTGCAGGGCACGGTGGTGCAGGTCGCCGTCGCGCTGGCCGAGCGTCTGCTGCAAGCCTGGCCCCTGCTGGCGCTGGTCGCGGAGGCCACGGGCCACACCGCGGACGTGCCTGTCGACGAGCTGCTGCTGGCGCGGGCCACACGGGCCCTGCTCGACGACGAGCCCCCGGCGCCGTTACTGGAGCTGGCCGGCGCGCGTCTGGGCTGGGCGCCCGCCGAGGCCGCCGGCGCGGTGCTGGCCATCTCGCAGGCCGGCCGGCTGCTGGCGCCGGTCTACCTGCGTCGCCTGTTCCACGCCTGCACCCCGGTGTCGGCGCCCCCGGAGCCGGATCGCCTGGGGAGCGTCGCCGCCGAGCTGGCTGCGGAGCTGGAGCTGCACTTCGCGCGGGCGCGGCACGGGGCGGCCGTTGCCCGCACCCGTCTGACGGAGGCCAACCTGCGTCTGGTGGTGAGCCTGGCCAAGCGATGGATGAGCCAGCTGCCCCTGGCCGACCTGATCCAGGAAGGCAATCTGGGCCTGATGCGGGCCGTGGAGAAGTTCGACCACCGGCGGGGCTTCAAGTTCTCCACGTATGCCACATGGTGGATCCGGCAGTCGCTCACGCGGGCGGTGGCTGACCAGGCGCGGACGATCCGCCTGCCGATCCACGTCATCGAGACGCTGAGCCGCCTGCAACGCGCAGCCAGCCTGGCGGTGCAGGCCCTGGGGCGCAGCCCAACCGCGGAGGAGGTCGCCTTCCTGGCGGGCTTCGCCGATGCCCACCTGGAGCGGGCCTTGCAGCGCCTCTATCACGCGCAGGGTCGCCACCCCGCCGCACAGGCGCCGCCATTGCCAGCCAGCGCCGAACAGGGGATGACTGGAACTGCCTCCGCCGCGGGCGCCGGCGGCTCGCTCCACGCGTCCGAGCCGCAACCGCCGGCCCCGCCGGCGCTGGGGGCCGGTCCCGCGCCGGCGACGGAGCATGGCCGGTGCGCGGACGACAGTGTTGACGGAGATCAGGGGGCGGAGGGCTCCACGGTGGACGGCCTCGCGCCGGTGAACGGCGAGCCGCCTTCGGTAGCCGCGTGTGCGGCCATGGAGGGCGCACCACCTGGCGGCGCGCGCTGGGAGATCGTCCGCGCCGGGCTGCTGGCGACGCCCGGCGCGCTGCCGGAGGACCTGCGCCACGCGACGCGGGGCATGGTCCTTCGCATGCGCCAGCTACTCCACGCCGCGCAGGACGTCCTTTCGCTCGAGACGCCGGTGGGCGAGCAGGACGATTCGTCCCTGGGCGACTTCGTCGAGGATCCCAGCAAGACCACCCCGGCCGAGCTGGCCGTGCTCGGCATCCTGCGCGACGAGGTGGCCGCGGCCCTCAACGAGCTGTCGCCCAGAGAGCGTCGCGCACTGGAGATGCACTTCGGCATCGGCGCCGACCGGCCGGCGACGCTGGAGGAAGCCGGCCGTGCCTTCGGGCTGACCCGCGAGCGGATCCGCCAGATCGAGGCCCAGGCCCTGGCCAAGCTGCGCCGGCGGCCATCGATTGAGCGCCTGCGGATCTTCTGGGAATAGGCGCCGGCGGATGGGGCGGATCGGGCTCAACGGCCCGAAGCGTGCCTCTTCTGAATGGCCTCGTCCAGCAGATCGACGACGTGGATGGCGGCCGGCTGGCGCCCGCGCTGCTTCAGCCCGAGGTTAAGCTGGAGCAGGCAGCCGGGATTGGCCGCCACGACGCAGTCGGTGCCGGTGGCCAGGACGTTCTCCATCTTGGCCTCCAGCACCTGCATGCTCATCTCTGGCTGCAGGATGTTGTAGATCCCGGCGCTCCCGCAGCAGCGGTCGGCGTCCGGCATCTCGACCAGCCGCAGGCCGGGGATGCGATGCAGCAGCTGGCGCGGCTGGGCGCGGATCTTCTGACCATGCGCCAGGTGGCAGGCGTCCTGGTAGGTCACGGTACGCTCGACCTCGCCCAGGGGGGCGCTGAGCCCGACGCGCGCCAGGAACTCAGAGACGTCCTCCACCTTCTGGGCAAAACGCCTGGCCCGTTCCGCGTACACTGGGTCGTCCTGGAGGATGTGGCCGTAGTGCTTGAGCTGGGCGCCGCAGCCGGCGGCGTTGATGACGATGCTGTCCAGCCGGTCCAGGCCGAAGGCCTCGAAGGCGTCGATGTTGGCGCGGGCCAGGGCGGCCGAGGCGTCGGCGTCGCCGCTGTGGGCCGCCAGCGCCCCGCAGCAGCGCTGGGCGCGCGGGATGATCACGTCGCACCCGTTGGCGGTGAGCACCCGCACGGTGGCCTCGTTGGTGGAGGCGAAGGCCAGGGGCATGATGCAGCCGGAGATCATACCCACGGTGAAGCGGCGCTCGCCCTGCGCCGGTACGCGCTCGGTTGCTGGCTCGAAGAACCGGTCGCTCAGCGGCGGCGCCATCTGCTCCATGACGGCCAGGCGCCGCGGCAGGACGCCCGCCCGCGCCAGCCATTGCACGAGCCTGGGCAGCGGGCTACGCTGGTAGCGGCGCAGCAGTCGGGCGAGCAGTTTGAGCCGTCCTGGATACGGAAAGAGCTGCCTGAAGGCCAGCCAGGTGAGCAACCGCCGCCTCCACGAGCTGTGGCGCTGGAGTAACGAGTGGCGGGCGGCCTCCATCACCTGCCCGAACTGCATGTTGGAGGGGCAGGCGGTCTCGCAGGCGCGGCAGACAAGGCAGAGTTGCAGGTGCTCCACCACGTCATCGGTCACGGGCAGGGCGCCCTCGCTGACGGCCCGAATGAGGTACAGGCGCCCCCGCGGGGAGTCGGGCTCCAGGCCGTTGGCGCGGTAGGTCGGGCACTGATTGAGGCACAGGCCGCAGTGGACGCACTTCACCAGCGCCTCGTAGTCGCGCTCGCTCAGGAAGCCCTGCAGCCCGCGAGGCTGTCCCAGGGGCAGCGCCCCATGTCCGTCGCCGTGTGTGGCTTCCACGCCCGTCTGGGGCGCCGCTGCGGTCATGCCGGTTGCACCCTGATCCGGCCAAAGTATAGCTGCGGGTGCCCTGCCCCCAGGGGTCAGATGCCCCCGACGAAGCGGCCGGGATTGAGGATGCCCTGGGGGTCAAACTGGGCCTTGAGCGCCTGCATCAGCGGAAAGTCATCCCGTGTCGGCCCCCAGACGTCGATCTCCGCCTTCACTTCCCATGGGGCCTCCTCCACCACCGCCGCACCGCCGTGCTCGGCTGCGATGCGGGCCAGGGCGCGCAGCAGGTCGGCGGTGGCCTGGGGCAGGAGGGCATAGACCACGCCGCTGCCGGCGTGCGCCACGACCTCGGCCGACGGGACCGCGGCCGCTGCGGTGGCGGCGTCGATTGCCCCCACCAGACGCGTGACGTCGGACGGCAGGCAGGTCAGCTTCACCAGGGTGTGCTGGGCTGGCGCTGCGCGGGGCCCGCGCCCAAACTCGCGTACGGCCTGCCACAGGCGCTCGTGCGCCTCGCCCTCCAGGGTAGCGACGTCGCCGGCGCCGGCCTCGGCCAGCCACTGCGCCGCATTCCTAGCCTGCCTGGCTACCGTGGCGGGGGAGCCGGCGGCCCACATCAGGACGCGCCAGGCGCCCGAGGTCGGATCGCCCTCTCGCCCGGGGAGCGTCGCGCGGGCCAGCTCCACCGCGCGGGGGTAGAGCGCGGACCGGAAGAGCCGGCCGGACGCCTCCTGGGCGGCGTCCGGCGAGGCGAAGGTAGCGCCCACCGTCGCCTGCGCCTTCGGCAGCGGATGCACCTTCAAAGTGACTTCCACGATCACGCCGAGGGTGCCCAGACCGCCGATGTGCATCTTGTGCAGGTCGTAGCCGACTACGTTCTTCACGACCTTACCCCCGCTCTTGACCACCTCCCCGTCCGTGGTCGCCACCCGCATCCCCAGCACCAGGTCACGCCCCGTGCCGTAGAGCAGGCGGCTGGGGCCGCTCACGTTGGTGGCCAGCGTCCCCCCTAGCGTGGCCGCGGCGGCGTAGGGTGGATCGAGCGCCAGGAACTGGCCTGCTTCCGCCAGTCGCTGCTGGAGGACGCGCAATGGAATGCCGGCCTGCGCCGTGACCACCAGGTCGGCCGGCTCGTACTCCAGCAGGGCGTCCAGCCCAGTCAGGTCCAGGGCCAGGTCATAGGCACGCGGTCGGTTGCCGAAGCCCTGCTTGGTGCCCGCGCCCCACGGGATGACGGCCATGCCCTCGGCGGCGGCGCGTTTGAGCACGGCCGCCACCTCCTCCGGCGAGCCGGGGCGCGCGACCTCACGCGGCTCAAGGCCATCGATGACGTAGGATGGAGCGTGCTCAGCCATCGGCGCCAGTCTCCAGGGAACTCACGCCATGGGCAGCCTGCACTTCACTGCAGGGGCGAGGCCTGCCCCTCCATTGTTCCCGACACCCGCCGGTTCCTGGCGCTTGCATGGTCGCGATGGTAGCGGCCGGGCGGGACGTCACCCGGCCGCCAGCGCCGGCGTCTCTGCCGGCGGCCGCGCGGCGGGCGCCGGCAAGTCCTTCGGGAAGATCTTGCCCGGGTTCAGGCGCCCGTCCGGGTCGAAGGCCCGCTTGGCGCGGCGCATGGCCTCGAAGTCGGCCTGGGAGAAGACCCAGGGCATGTAGGCCTGCTTCTCCAGGCCGATGCCATGCTCGCCAGAGAGCGTACCGCCCACCTCAACGCACTTACGCAGGATCTCTGCCCCCGCGTCAATGACCTTTCTCGTCTCGTCGGGGTCACGCAGGTCAAAGACGATGCACGGGTGCAGGTTGCCGTCGCCGGCGTGGAAGACGTTGGCGATGGGCAGCCCGTAGCGCTCGCTGACCTCCTGGACGGTGCGCAGCACCTCCATCAGGCGCGTGCGCGGGATGACGCCATCCTGCAGGTAGTAGTTGGGTTTGATCTGCCCCAGCGCCCCCAGGGCGCCCTTGCGCGCCTTCCACAGGCGCTCGCGCTCTTCCGCCGTCCTGGCGGCACGGATCTCGCGGGCGCCGCGGTCGAGGCAGAGCTGCTGCACTACTGGCAGAAGCTCTTCGACCGTCTCCTCCAGCCCCTCCAGCTCCACCAGCAGCACCGCCTTGGCGTCGACCGGCAGGCCCTGGTGCCCGGCGCGAACCAGGGCCTGGATGGTGAGGCCGTCCATCATCTCCAGGGCCGCGGGGATGATGCCGGCGGCGATGATGGCGGACGTGGTCTGGCTAGCGGCGTCGACCGAATCGAAGATGGCCAGCAGCGTGCGCACGCTCTCGTGGAGGCGCATCAGGCGCACCATGATCTTGGTGACGATGGCGAAGGTCCCTTCCGAGCCGACGACCAGGCCGGTGAGGTCGTAGCCGGGCATGTCGGCCGCCAGGCCGCCGACGTTGACCACGCGCCCGTCGGCCAAGACCAGCTCCAGCCCCAGCACATGGTTGGTCGTCACGCCGTAGGCCAGGCAGTGCGCCCCGCCGGAGTTCTCGGCCACGTTGCCGCCCAGGGTGCAGGCGGCCTGGCTGGATGGATCGGGCGCGTAGTAGAGGCCAAACGGGGCGGCCGCGCGAGACAGGTCGAGATTGACCACGCCCGGCTCGCAGACGGCCCGCAGATTGGCGGGGTCGATACTCAGGATGCGGCGCATGCGGGCGAAACAGACGGCGATGCCGCCCTCGCTCAGGATAGCCCCGCCGGAAAGGCCGGTGCCCGCGCCGCGGGGCACGATGGGCTTGCCGTAGCGGCGGGCCAGTTTCACCACCTCCACCACTTCGTCGCGGCTCCCCACCAGCACGACCGCCTCTGGGCGGCCGGCATCGATGGAACCATCGGAGGCGTATGACGCCAGCTCCGCCGGGCGCCAGACGACGTGCTCCTTGCCAACGATCGCCTCCAGGTCGGCGATGAGCGCTCGAGAGCTAGCCGGTGAGAGCGGGGCGTTGCGCGTAGCCATCGACCAGTACACCTTGAGTAGACCCTCCACACCTTGAGGACGCTGTTGGCACCTTGGGAGGCCGTCCGCCACGCCGGATCAACCGCCGGCGTAAGACGGCCACCGCGGCAGGGCGCCCTCCACATGGAAGGATACCGCCAGAGCGACCGGCCACGGGCGGCCGGCAGGGCGGGCATCATGGGGGCCACCGGCGGTACGACGAAGGAGAGCTCCTGTACGCCGCGCCGCGCCTGGAGGACTGGCGTCGCCCCGCCAAGGCGCCTGGGCGACGGCCAAGGGCACCGGCGGCGTTCCTGGCCTCCGGGGTGCACGGTCGAGGAGGCGGAAAGGGGCGGGGGCGCCTTGTTGACGGAGAAGAAGTTGCGTAGTATCCATTGCAGTGACCCCAGCGGCCCGCCACGTGCGTACGAACCCCGCCGTCTCCGCGCTGCTGGCGCTGGTCTCACCGGCACGGGCGGCGTGGCGCGCTGCCGCGTTCGCGGCGTCTGCCGCCGCCTGCGCCCCGGTCCCGCGCCGTGCCGCGGCTCAAGCGCGGGGGCCTGCCGCCCCCGCCATCCTGGTCCTGGCGTTGATCGCCTGCGCCGCACCGCCGAACGGGAGGGCGCAGGCGGTGGAGGGCGTCACCACCGGCAGCCAGGCGGGCATGGCCGCGGCCGAGGGGCCTTTGCCCGCGGCCGCGCAGCGGCCGGCGCCCGCGCCCAAGGCCGTCACCATCACCCCGTTCCCCGCGCCGGCCACCTTGAGCGACGGGGCCTGGCTCTACTTCAGCGAGACCGGCCACTACGTCTCCGGCGGGTTCAAGGCCTACTTCGAAGCCAACGGGGGGCTAGCGGTCTTCGGCTATCCCATCACCGAAGAGCTGGTGGAGGATGGCTGGACGGTGCAGTACTTCCAGCGGGCGCGGCTGGAGTTTCACCCGGGCGCGCCGGCGCCGGTGCAGCGGGCGCTGCTGGCGGACATGCTGCTGGACCTGATCCCCGGCGCGCGGGCAGGGGCGCAGTTTCGCACCGCCGGCGCGGGGCCGGCCGCGGGCCGGCACTTCCCTGAGACGGGCTTTGGCGTCAGCGGTCCCTTCCTGGAGTTCTTCGACCGTGCCGGCGGTGTCGCCGCGCTCGGCTACCCCATCTCGGAAGCGGCCGGTGGCGTACAGTGGTTCCAGCGGGGCCGGCTGGAGCTGATCGGCGGCACGGTCCAGGCCGCGCTGATTGGGGACGAATACACCGAACTCGCCGGCCTGGCGCACGCCCGCGCGCGGGCGCAGCCCCCACAGGTGGGGCGGGTCAGCCTGGCCCGCAACCAGGACACGGCCACGGTGTACGCCGCGCCCGCGGGCGGTGACGTAGTGACGAGCCTCGCCCAGGACGCGCAGGTGCGCGTCACCGGCGAGGAGCGCGGGCCGGACGGGGAGATCTGGTACGCCGTGCGCCTATGGAACGCGGTGGACGGCTACGTGCGGCGGGGTGCGCTGGCCTTTACGCCGGCCCCGCCCAAACCGCCCGGCGCTGCCGCCGCGCCCTGGCGGCCGCCCCCCGCCCCGGCCCAGGGTCCATTCCCGCTGGAGGCACGGGGCAGCATCCGGACCACGACCGACGCTGCGGGCATGGTGGACGGGCCGCCGGCAGGGCGCGCCCCGGCCGGGGCTGGCATCCGCGCCAGCGCCTGGGCCACGGACGCCAGGGGACGCGTCTGGTACCAGGTGCACGGCGAGGGGGTCTCGGGATGGGTGCCGGCCCAGGCCGTGCGTCTGGTGCCGCCCGCTCCCAGCGCCGATCGCGCCGCGGCTGCGTCGCCGCAGATCGTGGCCGGCAAGGGGATGTGGTTTACCTATGAGATCCTGCGCACCACGCCTCCGGAGCTGATCGTCGCCACCGCGCGCGCCAACGGGCTCTCGTTCCTGGCTCCCCAGGTCGGCACCTCCCGCCGTGGCTACTGGGCGGGAAAGGAGCTCGACGCGCTCCTGCCGCTGGCCCACGCCGCCGGCTTGAAGGTGATCCCCTGGATCTATCCCTGGCTGGCCGACATCCCGGCCGATCTCGAGCTGGCGGTGACCGCCGCGCGGCACGTCGCCCCCACCGGGGATGCGGTGGACGCGCTGGCGGTGGACCTCGAGGAGAACCTGGACGAAGGCGCCATCCTGGCCTATAGCCAGCTCCTGCGCCACGCCGTCGGGCCCGACCGCCTGCTGATTGCGATCACCTTTCAGCCGCAGATCGCGTCCGGGCGCCGCACGCCCTTTGGCGTGCTGGCGGAGTGGTTCGACGTGATTGCCCCCATGAGCTACTGGCACACGCGCCCAGTCCGCTATTCGTACCAGGACGCGTACCAGTACGTGGCGGAGAGCATCCGCCTGATCCGTGAGCGGAGCAGGCGCCCCGACGTGCCGATCGCTGTGCTGGGCCAGACCTTTGACTGGTTCTCGCGCAACGAGGTGGGGCCGGGCAACCCCACGGCGGAGGAGACACGCGGGGCGATGCAGGCCGCGCGGGACCACGGCGCGCTGGGGATCGGCTTCTTCAATTGGTACAGCGCCACGCCCGAAGAGTGGGAGGCCATTGGGAGCTTCCCCTGGTAGGGCGCGGGGGCGGCGCGCGGCGGACCCGCAGCGCGGCGCGTAGTACTGTGTGGCTTTTTCACTGCGTTTTGCCGGCCGCTTGACGATAATTCCACCTGTACAGCCGATAACTGGAGCGCAACCAGACCGTGGTTGTGACAAAGGCAAACCTGCCGAAAGGCAGGGACGCAAAGCCTCAGGTCTACGGCTCGTCCGCAGGCGTCGCCAGACGCCCGGCGCGGGCTAGGACGGCTGGGCTACCGGAGATCATGGTCAGTGTGCGGGCCACCGGCACCGCGGGTGCTGGCTTCGTGGCGCCGAGCACTGACCCCACAAGACAAGGGGTGAGTCGCCGTGTCCACGTCCATACCAGTCCCCGCACGGCAGCGTGGGCCGCGCCCAGCCGAGCCAGCCGCCGTCCCTGTTGAGGACGCGGGTGAGCTGACCGCCCTGGGCGGGCGCAGCGCCGCCGGTGGGATCGCCCAGAGCCTGGTCCAGGCCCTGGTAAAAGCCGCCCAGGCGGGCGACCAGGATGCCTTTGCCCAGCTCTACGAGCTCTACGCCCGCAAGATCCAGTCCTACCTGCGCTACCACCTCAATGGCCGGTCCGACCTGGCGGAGGACCTCGCCGCGGACGTCTTTCTGAAGGCCATGGAGAAGATCCACTCCTATCAATTCAGCGGCGTCCCCTTCTCCGCCTGGCTCTACCGCATCGCCCACAACCACCTGATCGACTACCTGCGGTCGCTGCCCAAGAAGCAGGGCGTCTCGCTGGACGAGTGCAGCGGAGTGGATGACCCTTCAGCCGAGCGGGCGCTGGATGAGACGCTGACGCAGTACCAGCTCTCCGGCGCGCTGAGCGGGCTGACGGCGGAGCAACGGCAGGTGATCCTCTATCGGTTCATGGAGGATCGCTCCATTGCCGACACCGCACGGCTGATGGCCAAGAACGAGGACGCCATCAAGCAGCTCCAGGTGCGCGCCCTGCGCAACATGCGCCGCTGCCTGACGGTCGCGGTCTAGCCTGGCGTCTTCCCGGCCAGTGCGGCGTTCTCTCTGTGCGGTCGCCTCGCCTTCGGCGGGACCACTGGGCAAGGGGTGAGGGCTCCGCTATCCGGCAAGACAGCATGCGCGCGTAGCAGGGGGCGCACGCCATAGCTCCCCAGACGGCATACATACGGCTGGCGTTCCCCCTCTTCAACACGGAGATGGGGCTAGGGGGTGAGATCCGCACCCCCTGCTATATCCGGACGTGTTGCGCGCACCCCCAGCGGGGTCGCAACCGGCGCGAGGGCAGGTGGCGTGGTACGCTGACCAATAGGGAAGCGCGCAGGTATGCCCTGGGCCCCTGGACAGTGACGAGTTCGACGATGACCACCGTAGTGCGAGCCGTCTTCGACGGGCGGGTCTGCCGCCCGGAGCAGCCCGTCGATCTTGAGCCGAACAAGCGCTACGTGCTGACCGTTGAGCGCGAGGAGGGCCAGGACGTGTACCCGCTGAGCGCGCTGGGTGCGCTCGCTACCGACATGGGCGTGGTGGACCTTGCGTCACGCCATGCGTGGTACGCGCGTCGCCGCTTAGACGACGAGGAAGGCGCCTCTGGTGACGCGCGCTGACGGTAGCCCCGCCTTCCTGGACACCGCCTAGTGCTCTCGTCCGGAGCATCAGCGCCGCATGGAAAGGCCAGCCGCTCGCGCAGGAACCCGGGTTAGGAGAGCGGGAACTTGCTGAAGCGCACGGCCTGCTGCTTGCCCTCTCCCCGTCCTCGTCAGGAGAGCGGGCGCGCCTGCTCATGTCGGCTTGCGTCCTGCTGCCTTCTCTGCCGTCCACTGGAGAAGCGGGGCGGCTCAGCAAAGCGATCGGACGCGCGGGGGCGCTCAACGCCTGTTTTCGTCCTCCAGGGTGAGCGGTCTAGTGGCGCCAGGCGGCTCTGTTGGACCTGGTGGATCGTCGCGGTGGACACAGGTGCCGCCGGCCGGCTCGGCGGGTGACCTGGCCACCCGGCCGCTACAGTTCCGGCGTGGGTCGCGCACTCCGGCGCCTGCTCTTTGCCGCCCTGCTGGCGATCCCCTTCTTCTGGCGCCTGGACGCAGAGGAGTTTCACGGCGATGAGTCGCACTGGATCACGTCCGGCCAGCAGGCCTTCTTTCTCGTCACCAGCGGCCGGCTCGGGGACGCCCAGTGGCAGGACGAGTTCTACTTCTATTCCCAGCCCCAGGTCGGCAAGCTGCTGATCGGGGCTGCCCTGGCCGCGGCCGGACGCTACGGGCCGGCGGCCATCTATGACTACGACTGGCAGCGGCGCCCGCAGGAGAACCGCGCCGCGGGGCGTGTGCCCCCTGACGACGCCGTCCTGGCCGGGCGGGTGCCCAGTGCCGTCGCCGGCTGGCTGGCCTGCCTGCTCCTCCAGGCCCTGGCCCGGACGCTCGGGCTGCCCGGCGCCGGCCCCACGGCGGCCCTGCTGCTCGCGTCCCATCCCCTGTGGCTGGCCAACGCCCGCCGCGCCGGCCTGGACGCCCCCGCCTTGTGCCTGGGCCTGCTCGCCACCTGGGCGGCGGTAAAGGCGATCCGTTGCTCGATCCGTAGCGATCCAGCGGGCCAGGCAGAGCGGGGGCGCGGCCGCGGGTCTGCCGCGTGGTGGCTGCTGGCCGGGGCCGCCGCGGGGCTGGCAACGGGCACCAAGTACGTCGGGCTGCTCATGCTTCCACTGGCGGCCGCGGCCGCCGTGCCGCACGCCGCGCGCAGGCGATGGCTGCGCCGCAACCTGGCCGCGGCCGCGGCGGCGGGCGCCCTGGGCGCGGCCCTGTTTCTCGCCACCAATCCGGCGCTCTATGACCGGCCCTGGGAGCGACTGGCCATCAGCATCGATTTCCTGACCGCGCAGGCGGCGCAGATGCGCCGTCAGTCCCCGATCTTTGACTCACCGGCGCTGGTCGCCTTGGAGATCGTCGACCGGGCCATCTGGCCGACGGGCTTTCCGCCGGTGACCGACCGTACCCTGCCGGAACCACTGGTACCCGGGTCGTACGGCACGCCGATGGTCGCCCTGGGGGCGGCCACCGCGCTGGTCGCGCTGGCCGGCGCTCGCCCCGGCCACCGCTTTCCGTTCGCTGTTGCGGGGTGCGGCGCCGGAGCGGTGTTCGCCGTGCTGACGTGGAGCCTGCCCACCTGGTGGGAGCGCTGGCACCTTCCCCTCATCCCGCCCCTGTGCCTGCTGGCGGCGTTCGGCCTGGCCAGGATCGCAGACCTCGCTCTCGCCGGCCAGGTTCCTCCCTCGACGGATCCTGATCCCGCCCGACCGCACGCCAGGCCGCCCCGTCGCCGGCCGGGCGAGGGAGGCCACCGGCGGGCGGCTGCGTTCTTGGCGGGCGCGCAGTTCGTCGCCGCCATGGCTATGGAGCCAACGTTCCTGGGGCGCGGCTTTGGCGCCCTCATCGGCACCCCCGTCGGAGCGGGAACCCATCTGGCCGCGCTCGCCGTCACCCTGGTCGCCTTGGTATCACAAGCGGTGCGACAGGCACGCCGGCTGACCCGCGGCCCGCGCGGCGGGGCGCGGCCGACGGTGATGTGCGTGCCGGTACACGCGAACGATGTGGACGGCGCGAGCGCCGCCCCAGCCGGCGGTGCGCCGCCGGAGATGCCGGCGTTGCAGAGGACACAGGGAGAGGCACATGGCAGCTAGAGCGGAGCGCGGGCGGCACGAGGGCCCGCTGCGCGTGGGGATCATCGGGACCGGCGGCATCGCCACCGGCGCCCACATCCCCGCCTACCAGAGAACGGAGGGGGTGGACCTCTACGCCGTCTGCGACGTGATCTCGGAGCGGGCCGAGGCGACGGCCAATCAGTTTGGCTTTCAGAAGGTCTTTACCGACTATCGCGAGATGCTGGCCGATCCGAACCTGGACGTGGTCAGCATCTGCACCCCTCCATTCGCCCACAAGGAGCCCGCCATCGCGGCGCTGGAGGCCGGCAAGCACGTGCTGTGCGAGAAGCCGATGGCGCTCAATGGCGATGAGGCGCAGGCGATGGTCGACGCCTGGTACCGCGCCCGCCGCAAGTACCACAACAAGTTCACCATTGGCTTCCACATGCGCTGGGGGCGCCAGCCCCAGCTGCTGAAGCGCTTCATCGATGGGGGCGAGCTGGGCGAGATCTACTACGGGCGCGCCTCATATCTGCGCCGGCGGGGCGTGCCGGCCTGGGGCGTCTTCACCAGCAAGGCCAAGAATGGGGGCGGCCCTCTCATCGACATCGGGGTGCATGCCCTGGACCTCTCGCTCTGGCTGATGGGCCACCCCGAGCCGGAGAGCGTCTTCGGCGCCACCTACCGCAAGTTCGGGAACCGCCCCAACGTCTTCAATCCGTGGGGCGCCTGGGACCCGACTACCTACGACGTCGAGGATTCAGCCTTTGCGATGATCCGTTTCCGAAACGGCGCCATGCTGCAGCTGGAATGCAGCTGGGTGCTGAACGTGGAGCGGAGCACGACCCAGCTAGTGCTGTGCGGGACTGAGGGGGGCGCGCAGCTCGAGCCGTTCAAGGTGTTCACTGAGAAGCACGGCATGATCTGGGACATTGCGCCGCCGGAACGGCCGGTGGAAGGCCAGGGCCGGCAGGGCGAAAGCCCTTACGCCCTGGAGATCCAGGGGTTCATCAAGGCCATCCGTGAGGGTTCGGAGCCGCTGGTGAAGCCGGAAGAGGCCTTGCTGGTCAGCCGGATCGTGGACGCTATCTATCAGTCGGACCAGTCCGGCACGGCGGTGAAGCTCAGCGCGCCGGCCCGCCGCCGGAAGTAGCACCCATCCACCGCTCCTGGGGCGCTGTTGCCGCCCTGCCGGTGAGCGCGCCATAGCTGTGCGCTCACGTGCGGATGGGTACACGACGCCCCCTCGCCCAAGTGGGGCTCGCCTGGGTCATTCGCTGGCGGTCACCTCATCCTTACCTTCTTCAAGGCGGAGAGGGAACTGACCGCTGGCTGTCGTTCGTCCGGGCCAGCGGCCTCGCATCAGAGGCGCCAGGTGAAGGCGATCTCCTGGCGCTCTCCCGTGCCCAGGGAGATGGTGGCCAGGGCGTAGGCGCGCCCGTGGCGGATGAACGTGCGCGGACAGTGGTCAGGGGCCGGCTCGCCACCGACCGCCACGCTGGCGTGCGAAACACCGCGCGGGAGCGGGACCATCACCGTCAGGTCGCGGATGGACGCCGGGGCCCGCAGGGTGCAGCGCACTCCTGTACAGCGCTCGCCCTTACCGGTCGAGGTCTGCTGCTCCAGCGCCACGGCCCGCCGCGCGTCGTTCCAGTCCACCCATTCCTCAGCGGACAAGAACATCACGTCGCGCCGGCGGCAGTGCGCCAGCACTGCTTCCAGCCAGGGCAGCGTGGGATAGGGCGGCGCCCGCCCGCCGCGGAGCAGCACGGGATGGAAGTAGGGATGGACCACCGTGTGGAACCGCTCTACGGCCGCATCGATCTGGTCGCAGGAGCGGGTAATGGCTCCGGCCAGGGAGAGCGCCGGCAGGCCGGTCTTGGCCAGGAGCCAGCCGTCGTCCGTGGAGATGGTCGATTGCTCGCAGACGGAGAGCACCTCCCCGTCTTCGTCCTGGAATGGCGCGGGCAGCCCCGTGCCGTTGACGTAGCCGCCCTGAAATGCGCGGCCGGCGGCGAAGCTGGCATCCAGGCGGATGCCGGCGCGGGCCAGGGTACGGGCGTGCTCGACCCAGCCGGGCCAGATCAGCCAGTGGCCCCGATGCAGGCGGGGCCGGTAGCCGAACCGGGCGGCAAAGGCAGCGGCATCCCACTCCAGAGCGGCGCGCGCCTCGTCCACGCTAGGGCGCGGCCCTGCCCAGGGATGCAGGCCGAAGCTGTGGCCCCTCGCCCGCCAGGCCCGCGCTTGGGCGGGGTCGAGCATCTCCACGTGCTCCGGCTTGAGGTAGGTGGCGTAGGGCGCGCCGTACCGCTCGCACGTCTCGATGGCCAGGCGCAGGTCTTCTACCGACATGCTGTCGCTATCGCCATCGATGAGCGCGGCGGCGGGCGCGGCCCCGGGGAAGCGCCACAGCCGGGGCAGGGGCCGGCGCTCGGTCAGCCATTCCAGGATGCGGATAAGCAGGCTGCGCTGGAGGTCGCTCTGGGGCACGTCCCGCAGCGCCGGATCGAGCTGGCCCAGAAAGAGATCATTGGGCCGGTAGGTGCCGTCGCCGTCGAAGTCCGGCAGCAGGCCGGTGCTGGCCTGGGCGGGATTGCCCTGCTGCTGCCGGACGGCGGACTCGGCCGGGTCGAAGGCAAAAATGGCGACACGCCCGCGCCCGCAGGCGCCGCAGATCACGGCCGGGAAGCGGCTGCGCTGGCCGGGAAAGGGCCCGAACCAGGCCGGCACGTGCTGCTCGCTCATGCCGTCGGCTGTGGCGGTGTCTCCGTTCGGCGGCGCGTAGGCCGCAGCGGGGCCAAGGGCCTGCACGCCGCCGTCCACCCAGGGCAGGCCCTCGACCAGGGGCGTGTTCGGATCAAGCAGGACGTAGCGGCCGGCGGCTTCGGGCCAGAGGGCCAGCGGCTGGCCCAGGCCGAGGGCCAGCGCCAGGGCCGGCCCCGGCCTCACCGCAAGCAGGCTCCCTCCGCGGCGGACGTGCTGCAGGAGGCGGTCCGCGACCTCGTCATCGACGGTGCCCGCGCCGGCCAGCACGGTGTGAGGCAGCTCCTCCTCGCCGGCAAGGGGCCGTTCGTGGACATCGCGCACGGCGAACCAGTTAATCCCCTCCAGGCGCAGCAGCTCGGTAAGATAGGCGCTGCGCGGGCCGCCGTGCTCCGGGCTGACGAGGATGAGCAGGGGCGGTGTCGTGGGGCCGGTGGTCACGGGCGCGGCTCCCAGTCCTGCGGCACAGCGCGGTCGCGCTCGAGCTTGTCCAGCACGTCCTGAAGCTGTTGGAGCGCCCGTGATGGCGGCAGGGGGGCCCTGGGGTCGAACATGGCGTCCTCATAGCGCCGCACGATGCGCTCAGCGTCGTTGAACATCAGCGTGATCGGCTGCAGGCGCGAGTATTCCAGGGCCGTGACCAGGTTCTCCTCGTGTTGGGGCGTGTCGGGGCGGATGTACTCCGCGCTATTGGCCACGCTCCGGCGCGCCGGCACAGCGCGCCCCAGGGCGGCCTGCACCTTCATCCCCTCCACGGACGCCAGATACTTGACGAAGGTCCAGCCGGCCTCCGGCTGCCGGGGGGTGGCCGGCATGCCGATCCCGTCGGACGTCTCGCGCGTGAAGCGCTCGCCGTTCGGCGCCTTGGGATAGTGGGTCACGTCCCAATCGGCGAGCACGTCCTGGCGGGCCAGGATGTCCGGTCGGACGACGGCGAAGGCGCTCCACATCGCGGCCCGCCCGGCCAGGAAGGGGTTCCCCACGCCGCGGAAGTCGTCCGCGCCGGGGATGACATGGTGCCGGAAGCGGAGCGAGACCAGCCATTCGTAGGCGCGGATGGTCTCCGGCGTGTTGAAGGTCCAGCGGCGGCCGCTCTGGTCGAGGAACCGCGCGCCCATCGTCCACAGGAAGCCGAGGTTGCCGCGGAACTGGGGGCGTGTCGCCAGGCCGGCTGTCCGCATCTGGTCGCTCCCCGGCTCGAACGAGGTGGTCTTGCGCGCCAGGTCCAGGAAGTCGTCGATCGTCCAGTTGCCGTTGACCGGCGGAGGCCTGAGGCCAGCCTCTTTGAACAGGGTGGCGTTGAACCAGATCATGTCGCCCCCGGTGTTAAAGGGCAGAGCGTAGAGCTTGCCCTGGCCGTGGCGCTGCGCCTGCCGGTCGTAGCGAAAGGCGGCGATGGAACGCGGGAAGAAGTCAGCCAGGTTCAGCTCCTTGGCGTCCCGCGCGACGAGCGGATCCAGTTCGAAGTACATGGCCTTGTCAGCGTAGAAAGGCAGCGGCTCGTCGTCCACCCGCCACACGTCTGGGGGCGAGCCAGCGACGAACTGGGTGAAGTAGACCGGCAGGCAGTCCTGAGCCGACCCTGTGCCGGCGGTGCAGGGCTCGTAGACGACCGTAATCCCCGTGCCCAGGCGGTTGTAGGTGTTGACGACCTGCTCCCACACGGGGCGCTCGGTCGTGTTGCCGCTGGCCGCGAAGCGGATCGTGGCCGGGATCGCCTGCTTGGCGGGCCCGCTCTGGGCGGGCGGCGCCCCACAGGCCAGGAGCGCGGCCGGCGCCGCCAGGCCGGTGCGCCCAAGACAGGTTCGACGCGTGAGAGCCGCCATCGTGCTACCTCCCCCGTTGCAGTGCGCGCTGGTACATGCCATACCGACGTACGCCTTCATCATGCCGCATGGAGGCGAGGGACGCACGAACAGAGTAGCGAGTGGCGAGTAGCGCGTTCTTCCCCTGGTCCACCCTGGCCCGGGACCACCACAGGGAGAGGGAGCGCGGCAGTGCGCATCCGCGGGAACCATGTACCTGCAGGGAAGTCCTTCGTCGATGCAGGTTCCGGCGCGTCTATGAGGGACTTTGGCTCCAGAGCATAGCACGATCCACCAGGTTAGAACGACAGCCGCAGCACCTGCTGCCGGTCGATGATGGCGCCAAACCTGGCATAGAGGACGTGCGCGGCCAGGTCATCGGGCGATTCCGGCAGGTGCAACAGATAGCGCTCCTTCCCGCGGCTGTGCAGCCGGCGGAGCTGCTCGGCCAGCAGGGCCGTCCCGATCCCCAGGCCACGCGCCTCCTCGACCACGAACAAACGCCGAATGATCGCCCACTGGCCGGCGCGAGGATCCCCATAGCGCTCCTCGCCGGTCCAGCCATTGCTCAGGGACGTAGCCACGCACACGCCGGCCGGCTGGCCATCCAGCCACGCCTCCAGGCGCCCGCGCCGGCCATGGAACTCTAGGCGCCTGGCCTCGCTCGACGGCAGCGGCAGGCTCTCCGGCTCGGTGGCGCCGGAGTAGACGACCAGGTCGCGCGGCTGGCGAAAGCCGGCGGCGCGCAACGGCTCCCGCAGGTGCGGCCAGTGGCTGGAGAGCTGCGTCCCGAAGGGCAGGAAGCCCGGCCCGCCGCGAAAGGCCTCTAGCCCCGGCAGTCCCTGCGACCGAGCGGCCTTGACCACGTTCGCCGCCAGGGCGGCGGCGGCTTCCAGGGAACGGCGCCAGGCCGGCCAGGCGAAGAGCCAGAACAGGCACAGATGCACGTCATAGAGCCAGTCCGGCCCATCGCCCGCGGCGGCGCCGTAGCCCCAGCCGTGCCCGGCGAACCCCACCTGGCAGGCGGCCAGCAGTTCTCCCTCCTCCACCGCTAGCAGGACCTGCCCGCGGCTCAGCCCGGGGGAGTAGAAGGGCCAGTAGGCGTGCTGCGTCAGGCCGCGCGCCACCTCGTCGTCCTCGAGGGCGATCCCCGGAGGCGCCAGGCGGCCGTGCACCCGCGCAAGCGCTGCAAGCTGAGGGAGCCACTCCGGATCGTAGGGGATGACGTCCACGAAGTGAGTCTACCGGCAGACCCAGAGGCGCCGGCTGAGAGCCGGCGCGCGAGACTGCAGGTCGCTGATCACCGTCAGTGCCGGCCGCCCTGCGCGACGAGCCAGGCGGCCAGGTCCGTGTGGCCCCATTTCGCCGCGAGCGCCGCCGGCGTATTGCCCTGGCCGTCCAGCAGGTTGAGTTCATGCCCGAGATCCAGGAGGTAGGCGGCGAGATCGCGGTGTCCCCAGCGGGCGGCAATGTGTAAGGGAGTTTCGTCCCACCAGCGCTCGTGCAGCCGTTCCGATGCCTCACCCAGCAGCTCCTTCACCCGTGGTAGCTCGCCGAGACAGAGCGCGTCGCGCAGGGTGAGCGACGCGCCAGCGGCGCGCAGGCGATCGACCACCGCGGGTCCACCCGCGTCCCAACTGTGGGCGACGGCGGTGGAGAGCGCGGTCTCGCCCCAAGCGGTGCGGGCCTCCACGTCCGCGCCGCGCGCGAGCAGCAGGTCGACGGCGGCCAGGTGGAGGTTGTGCGCCGCCTCGTAGAGAGGCGTGCGGTCTTTCGCGTCACGCGCGTTCACGCGCCGGGGGTCTTCATCGAGGAGCGCGCGCAGTCGGGGCAAGTCGCCTAACGCGGCCGCTTGGAAGACGTCCACCGACGCGCCGCGGTCGAGCAGCAGGCGAACGATCTCCGCCGCCGGCGCTTCCTTCCACGGGCCGGCGTGGCTGGCGTGGTCGATTGGCGCCTGGCCGTGGGTGTCGCGTGCGTTCACGCCGGCACCGGCGTCAACGAGGAGGCGAGCGACCTCGGTCGCGCCGCGTTCGGCAGCGTGGTGCAGCGCAGTCATCCCGGCGATGTCCGTTGCCTGCGCGAGCAACGGGTCGGCGGCGAGGAGCGCGGCAGCGCGGGCGGGCTCGTCCAGGTAGGCAGCAGAGAAGATGTCCTGGCGCGCGCCTCGGGCCTTGAGCAGTTCGACCAGTGGGCGGGAGCGCGTGTTGCGCCCGTTGTCGCCGTAGAGTGCGGCAACGTAGAGTAGCGGCTGGCCGTCGCACTCGGGGTCCTGGGCGTCCACCAGCGCCGGATCACGCTCTAGCACCGCGGTGAGCGCGCGCAGGTCGCCCTGCTTGACAGCGGCGATCGCCTGCACTGTAAGGGTAAAGCGCTCCTCCCGCGACGGACGTCGCTGATGGAGGGTGTCTTCGACCATGGTGAGCATCCTTTCCCTGAGCCGCCGCCGCGCGGCGAAGAGTCGCTTCTTGACGGTGGTGACGGGGACGCCGAGAAAGCCGGCCACCTCGGCCTGCGAGTAGTCGGCGATGTAGTAGAGTGCGGTGGCGAGGCGCTCGTGCTCGGGGAGGGCGGCGATGGCGGCGCGGACGGCGGCCTCGACCTCGTGCTGCTCGGCGACGCGCGCCGGATCGGTGTTGGGCGCCTGCAGCGTGCCGGCCGGCAGATCGGCGAGCGGCAATGTGGCCGCGCGGTCGCGGCGCGCATCGCGCACGTGCCGGCCGCAGCGGCGCAGCACGATCTGCCGGAACCAGCCCGGGAATGCGGCCGGTTCGCGCAGCTTCTGGAGGCCCTCGAGGGCGTCCAGAAAGGCCTCCTGCGCCGCGTCCTGTGCGCGGTGGTGGTCGCCCAGGTAGGCGTAGGCGGCGCCGTACGCCATGTCCTGAAAATATCGCACGAGTTCACCGAACGCGGTGAGGTCACCGGCACGCGCCGCGCGGACGGTCGCCGCCAGGTTCAGCGCCGGCGGCGGCGCCCGCGTCTCCTGCAGCGCAGTCACGCGAGTATCCTGGCCCGTGCGGGCATCGGCGAACCGCGTCACACCGCTGCTCCCAGGAACGAATGGATAGGCAACTTGCGCACTGATAAGTAAGTGCCGCGCGGCCGCCAGAAGGTTCCCGCGCCAGCACGAGCCATTACCACCTGGTCTGAGAACGGCGTTTTCATCCCGTGGAGGTCGCCCCTTAGGGGTGATGGGCAGCTACTATGGACCTACCAGAGCCAGAGGCTGGGGACAGTTCGGGGCGAACAGGCCGCTGGCAGGGGCCAGAGGCTGCCGCTGCTATGAACCTACCAGAGCCAGAGGATGGGGACAGTGCGTGTGAGGGCGATGCAGGCGAAGTCGACCCGGTGCCCCCCCTCCAGGATGGTGAGGTGCCGCTCGCAGTCCCGACAGGGCGGCGGAAGCGAGGCTTCCAAGCAAACGAGCGCGCGCCCACCCATCGTCGGGGCATTGGCGCATGCAAAAGTCGGATGCTGTTGGCGAACTCGGACGATGGCGCCTTGCTGGCTGTAGGGCAGGGTCGGCATCTCCGCAGAGAGCGGGGCGTATTGTGCCGGACGATCGCTCGGTAGGGTCCGAGAGCTTGCCCGACGGCGCCCCGACCGCTGCTGAGGCATTCGCTAACGTGTCAAGAGTTCCGGGGGTGGCTCCGTGCGATTGCCCGGCACCGGGCGCTGAGGGTCGCCACCGGCGAACGGCAGCCGCTACTCCGGAGCTCTTCGAGCAGCCCGTGCTCGGGAGCGACGTGGCGCCAGCCCCGTCTCAGGACGCAGAGCAAAAGGAGGACCGAGCGTCCATGTGGTTCACGGTGGAAGAGGCGCTCGCGCTTCCGAACCGCACCGACGGGGTCAAGCACGATCTGAAGCGGCTCCGCGAATGGCTTGGAGTAGCGTAACCTGATCAGGGCCGGACGCACCGCGCCGCCACTCAGTGGCGGAACGCTCGCTACAATGCTGCGCTTGCGGCGGGAGAAGGAGAGAGGGCCAGTCTGCGAGTGGCGAGCTGCCTGCGCTCGCACGCGGCGCTTTGCTGGCCGGAGCGAACCGAGAGAGCGCGCGCACCGGCACCGCATTAGCGGGGCGCTCGCGCAGGCCTGCGTCACGCGGGCTGGCTCGAGGCCAGGGACGTAACGCACCGCATCACTACCAGGAGCGACAGATGCCAGAACAGCTAGGAATCGCCATCGTCGGTACCGGACACATCGCCAATAGCCACATGCGGTCACTGGCGCAGTACCCGCGGGCGCGGGTCGTCGGCGTGTTCGACGTGCTGGGCGACCGCGCGCGGGAGTTCGCCACTCAGTGGAGCATCCCCTTCGTGGCCGGCGAGCTAGGCGAGCTGCTAGAGCGCAAGGACGTGGATGCGGTTATCGTCTCCACGCCCCCGTTCGCGCACATGGAGCCGACGATTGCCTCCCTGGAGGCCGGCAAGCACGTACTGTGCGAGAAGCCGTTCGCCCTTGACCCCGATGAGGCCGAGCGGATGACGCAGACGGCGGAGAGGGTCGGGCGCTACCTGGCGGTCTGCTCGGCCAGGCGCCGCTGCGGGGCGGCGATGCGCAAGGCGCACGAGCTGAGCACGTCCGGCCAGCTCGGCGACGTCTACTACGTGCGGGATACCCAGCTGCGCGTGCGGGGCCGGCCCGGGATCGACATCTTGAAAGACACGCACTGGTTCCTGGACTCCCGCCGCGCCGGCGGCGGCGCGCTGATCGACATCGGGGTCTACGAGATTGACGCCATGCTCTGGCTGCTGGGCAACCCCAAGGTGAAGACGGTGCTGTGCCAGACGAAGATGGGCATCGGGACGCCGGCGCCGGAGCCGCTCAAGCAGGACGTCGAGGACCACGCGGTGGTGATGTTCACCTGCGAGAACGGGGCGGCCGGCACCCTGGAGATCGCCTGGTCGTCCAATATCTCTGGCGCCAACACTATGCTCGTGTTCGGCACGCGCGGCGGCCTGCGCTTCGGTCCGCTGACGTACATCCAGCCGGGTACGATCGATCCCCGCCGTGCAGTGGAGGAGCGCGTGCTGAACGTGGAGGATGGGAGCACACAGGGCTTCGGGGACGTCTCCCAGCAGTTCGTGGACGCCGTGCTGGCCGGCCGCCAGCCGTATACCCCGGCTCGGGACGCGCTGGAGGTGACGCGGGTGATGCACGCAGCCTACGAGGCGGCGCGGACGGGTAAGGCGGTGCAACTCGCGTAGACCAGGTTCAAGGTTCGTGACGGTTGGCTGGGGAGCCGGCGCCGTCAGCGTTTGGGGCCGGCCTGCTTTTTGTCACCGGTGGGCCGCGCGGGTTGAGCCGGCGGCGGGGATGGACCCTGGCCGCTCCCGCGCAGCTTCGGGTCCGGCGCGGCAGGGTCTCCGGCCACCTTGGCCGGTGGGGCGGGTACAGCAGGGTTGCCGGCGACCTTGCCCGGCGGGGCGGGTACAGCAGGGTTGCCGGCCACCTTGGCCGGTGGGGCGGGCGCGCGGTTCGGCGGACTGCCATCGTTCCGCTTGCTCTCGCGTGGGGTCGGCGGCGGCTGGCTGTTGGGTCTTGCCTTTTCTCCTTCTGGGGCGGACCGCTCATTCGTCTTGGCGGCTGCGAGGGCCGGCCGCCGCTCCGGCTGCGGTTCCTGTGCGCCCCCGACTTGGGGCGTAAGCGGGCGTTGCGGCCCTGCCTCCTGCGGCGCCGCGCGGGGCTCGGCCGGTGGGGGCGCGCCCGCCGCGATGGCCCGCACCGTGCCGGCAGGGGCATCCGGCTGCCCTGCCCCACGCGGACCGGCCGCGGGCTTGGCTCTGGGGCTGGACGCTCCCTCCCGTGCCAGCGTGGTTGGGCCGCTGCCACGGCGCCCCGTCTGACTGGCCTCCGCGGCGTGCTGGTCCTGGTCCTCGTCCGGGGGCCTGGCGCGTGCGGCTTGGGCCCGTTCCTTCTCGTCCCGCTCGGGCGTACCCCGCTCTGGCTCCCGCTCCTTGCCTGCCCCGCTCGCTTCGTCGGCTTTCTCTTTCTTGTCGTCCTTGTTTTCTTTGTCTGGCTTGTCTCCCCCGCGCTCCTGCGCCGGCAGGTCCGCCGCGGGGCCAATGACCTGAAGGCCGAGCGGCGCCGGCGTCACCGGTGGCCTGGGCTCGACCGCCGGCCGTCCTTCGGGGAGTGCTTCAGGCGGCGCGAGGGTCGACGGCCGCTCGCTGGCGGACGGGCTGCGCTGCGGTACCGGCGCTGCCCCTGCGCGGGGCGGCGGACCGCCCACAATGGGCCCCGGTGGGAGCATCGGCACGGCTGGCCGCCCGCTCACCGGCGCCAGTGGAACCGCCGGAGCAGCCGGCGGCACGTCCAGCGGGCCGGCCGGCGGCGTTGCCCCCGCCGGTGGTGGCGGTGGCGGGGCAGCTTGGGGCGGAGGCGCGGTTAGCGGGTCGGGCGCCGGACCCAGTGGCGCGCGCTGCCACATGGTCACAAGGGCGATGCTCCCCAGAAAGCCGGCACAGCAGTACAGGGCGAGGGCAAGCAGGCCGCGAGTGGCCAGGGCGCTGGCCAAAGGTGGGGCAAGGCGCAACCAGCGCGCCAGAAACCCGGCTCGAATGCGCATCATGAGATGTAACAGCCCATCAAGAGGTGCTACGCGCCGCCGTCACCGCGCGTGACGGACCGGCGTCGTCGCGCGGTTCGATGGCCGGCGGCGCCACGAGTGGCAGAGTGACAGTGAAGGTGCTGCCAGCCAATGGTGCGCTCTGGACGCTGATAGCCCCGCCCAGGCGCTCGACCATCTGCCTGGTCAGCGCCAGGCCAAGACCGGTGCCCCGCTCGCGACGCACCTCGGGCCGGCCGCCGCGGAAGAACTTGGTGAAGAGGCGCGCCCGCTCTTCGTCGGTCAACCCGATGCCGGTATCCGTGACTGCGATCTCGATCCAGCGATCGGACGGCGGCGGGGTGCGCCGCGCGGCTGCCTGCTCCGCCGCCGGTGGAGCCTGGTCCGGCATCGGGCTGGCGGAAGGGCTAGCGCTCGGAGCCGGGCCGGGCCGCGCTCGGACGTGGACGGAGATGCTGCCGCCCTCCGGCGTGTACTTGACCGCATTGGACAGGAGATTGGTCAGGATCTCTTGCAGCAACAGGCTCGAGGTCCACAGGCGCGGTGCCGCGTCGTGCACGTGGAGCGAGACGTGCTGCCGCTTGCTCGCCGCCAGCGCCCGCGCCGCCTCGACGGTCTCCCTGAGCAGGTGGTCCAGGTCCACCTCACCTAACTCCAGATCAAGGCCGGGATGGTCGAGGCGGGCGATCTCCAGGAGGTTGTTGACCAGGCGCAGCATATGCCGCGTCGCATCCTCGATCCGGCCCACGTAGGTCTGCTCCCTGGAAGGGCCACGCGCCTCATCCGCCTCGTGCTGGAGCGCGCGCTTGAGCATGGTGAGATAGCCGATAGACACGGTGAGCGGGCTGCGCAGCTCGTGGGTCAGGAGCGAGACGAACTCCTCGCGGAGCCGCTCCGCCTCCTTCTGGGCGGTCACGTCCCGAGCGATCCCGATCCCCAGCCCCAGCCGCCCGCCCGGCCCGCGGACGGCCGTGTAGGTCAGCAGGAGATGCCGCGCCGGCCGGTCCGGCGCCTGATACAGCACTTCCTGCGCCACCGGCCGCTGCTCCGCGTGCGCCTGCAGCAACGGGCACCGCTCGGGACAGAGCGGCTTTCCCTCGGCGTCGCTATAGCGGCAGACGGCGGCACAGCCCTGCCCAACGAGGCTTTCCACCGATCGCCCGAGCAGGGCGGCCATGGCCGGATTGGCGGTGGCGATGCGCAGCTCGCCATCAACGGTGTAGATCCCTTCGCCGGAGTGCTCGAAGATGGCCGCCAGCTTCCGCCGTTCCGCGGCCACCGTGCAGTGCAAGGTGCGCAGGTTCACCAGCGTTCGTACCACCAGCAGCAGGGCCATCATGCCGCCCAGGAGCACCAGCATCGGTTCCATCCCCAGCGCGGCGTCGACGGCCTGCAGCAGGACGGCGACCGGCAGGACGAAGACGTTGGTGAGCATGTCCAGCCGCGCCAGGCGGTTCAGCCCGCCGGCGCGAGAGGCACCGGCATCCGTGAGCGTGTGCTGGAGACGGTGTAATGCCGGACCCGCGGCGCCGCGAGAGGCATCGAGCCGGCGGTCCAGCCAGGCCAGGGCAGTATCGACCAGGCCGGCCACGATGGCGAGGGCGGCGCCGGCGACGACCGACGGCGGGTGCAGGAGCGCGGCGCCATCCGCCCCTCCCGGTGCATCTCCGACCAGCGTGCCCAGGGCCGTTCCGGCCGCGATGCCGGCGGCCACGGCTAGCGTGACCCGCGCTCCGCCAGCCAGGCTGTACAGCGCCGGCGCCAGACGGATGGCGTTGCCCAGCAGGGCGGCGAAGCCGGCGATCACGGTGGCCGCCACGGCGCCGGCATTCCACCACGCCAGCGTCGTGGGCAGCAGCAGCAGGCTCACGTTGCGCTGCCCCGGGTAATGGAGGGTGAGCGCGCCGGTGATGCACGCCGCCAGGCCAAGCGCCCCGAGCAGCTGGCGCCGCTGGTCGGACGCGCCGGACGCGCCCAGGAGGTCAGGCAGCAGGTGGGCGGCGGGCACAGTCCACAGCACGGCGAGCGCCGCGGTGATCAGGAGCCAGCGGTAGGCTGGCGCCAGCAGCTGCCCGCGCCGGTCAGACATTACGCGTTCGGGCAAGTCTAACCGCGTTCGTCGCGGGCGCGCCGCCCCGTGGCCCCTTTCTCCCACAGTGAGGGCGCGGGCGCGCAGCCCCGTCGTGAGGTCAAGGAGGCGAGGGCGTCAGACGATTCTCGCCCGCAGGGCGGCGCTGAGGTAATCGATGAGGGTGACGACGATGGCGATGAGCCAGATGCAGGTCCCGGCCTGGTTCCACTGCAGGAGGTTGATGTACTGCGTGAGGATGAAGCCGATGCCGCCCCCACCCACCAGGCCGACGATGGTGGACATGCGCACGTTGATGTCCAGCCGGTAGAGGGTGAAGGACAGGAACTCGGGGATGACCTGGGGGACCACGGCGTAGCGGATCACCTGCAACGGGTGGGCGCCGGTGGCGCTGATGGCCTCGATCGGGCCGGGGTCGATACTCTCGATCGCCTCCGAATAGAGCTTGCCCAGCGCGCCGATGGAGTGGACGACAATGGCCAGCACGCCGGCAAAGGAGCCAATGCCCACCACCACGGCCATGATGGTGACCACGATCACTACCTCGATCGAGCGCAAGAGATTGAAGACGGCTCGCGTGGCGTAATAGACGCCCTGGCCGATGGGGGACCGGCCCATGATGTTGCGCGCGCCGAGGAAGCTCAGGGGTAGGGTGAACAGGATCGCCAGGCTGGTGCCCATCAGGGCCAGGAACAGCGTCTCCACCATCAATCTGGAGGCCAAAAGCAGGGTCTCCGTGGGGCGCCAGCCGAAGCGTGGCTCATTGACCACCACGGTGAGCTGATAGCTGCCCTCTGCCCATGCCGGCGCGTAGAAGGCGTAGTTGATCGTGCCGTCCGGCCCGGTGGTGAAGGTGCCGGCCGACCTGGGCCGCCCGCCCGCGTCGACAAGCAGGATCTCTCCCTGCTTACGCGCGGGCCAGCCGCTTCCCTGGACGTAGACGATCTCGCCGGGGGGGACCTCCGCGGGGGCCACGACAACCCGTGGCCGGCCGTCGCCGCCGGCCACGCGCTGGCCGCCAGGCGCCGCGGCGGGCGCCTGCGGCCCGATGACCACCTGGCCGTCGACAATGGTCCGATCGACGATGCGCTCGAAGGCGTCGGGCTGGAGCAGGCCGGTCACGATGTGGCGCATGTTCGGCAGGCCGAAGACGAGCGCAGGGAGGTCGATCTTGGTAATCTGCCAGCCAATGACGTGCGCCACCACCAGGGCGGCCAGCACCAGCAGGAGGCGCCAGCGCCGCGCCGCTGCGTTCGGGAAAGGGACCGTGGGCGGGCGGGCGGCAGGGAGCGACCCGGCGCGGGCCATTAGGCCACCTCCACCTCGGCGGCGTCCTCGCCGTAGATCTCATGGAACCTGGCGGCGTTGATCTCGTCGGGTGGGAGGTCGGCCACCAGCCGGCCGGCGCGGAAGGCCAGCACGCGGTCGGCGTAGCGCCGCGCGAGGCTCAGGAAGTGCAGGTTGCAGATGACGGTGATCCCGTCCACCTTGTTGATCTCTTCCACGTAGCGCATGACGGTGTGCGACGTGGCCGGATCGAGGCTGGCCACTGGCTCGTCGGCCAGGAGCAGGCGCAGGTCCTGCATCAGGGCCCGCGCGATCGCCACCCGCTGCTGCTGGCCGCCGGACAGGGTATCGGCGCGCTGGAAGGCCTTGTCGGCGATGCCCACCCGCTCCAGATTGGCCATGGCCCGCTCGACGTCGGCCCGCGACCAATGGCCGGCCAGGCTGGGCAGCAGGCTGGCGCTACCTAGGGCGCCGGCCAGGACGTTGGTCAGCACGGACTCGCGCTTGATCAGGTTGAACTGCTGGAAGATCATGCCGATGTGCCGACGGATCTCCCGCAGCCGGCGGGGCGAGGCGGCGGTGACGTCCTCCCCGTCTAGCACCACGCAGCCGCTGGTCGGCTCGACCAGTCGGTTGATGCAGCGCAGAAAGGTGGACTTGCCGGCGCCGGAGAGGCCCACCACCACGACGAACTGGCCGTCGGGGATGGTGACGGTCACGCCGTCCAGGGCGCGCGTCCCGTTGGGAAAGACCTTGGTCAGGCCGCTAATCTCAAGCATCGAGATCCCGCCATCCCCTCACGACGGGCCCCTCGTCGCCGTGGGGGCTGGCTTGATGCCGGCCGCGACTTCCAGGTCGAGCCTGAGCAGCTCCGCCTTCTTGATCAGCGGGTCGTAGTCGGCGTGCGCCGCCGCCGTCAGCCCATCGATCGAGTACAGGTCCCGAAGCAGCTTCTTGCCCTGGTCCGTGCCGGCGATCTTGAGCAAGCCGTTCTTGACCTTCTCCACCACGTCGCGGGGCAGGCCCTTCCGCACGCTCACGGTGTCATTGGGGATCTTATCGGCCTCGAGGATGCGGACGACCTTCTGCATCACGTCCGGCAGGGTCGTGAGCACGCGCTGGCGGGCATCGGACTCGGGAGCGCCCGCGTTGGGGCCATACGTTGCCCCGCCATCGACCTGCTTGTTGTAGACGGCGACGACGACCTTGTCGTGCGCTCCGGCAAAGACGATCTGGCTGAAGAACTTCTCCGGCTCCAGGTTGAACTTCTCCTTGATGTAGGCCGCCGGATAGAGGTAGCCGGAGGTGGAAAGGGGATCGCCAAAGGCGAAGCGCTTGCCCCGCAGCTCGTCGATCGTCTTGATCCCACTGTCCGCGTGGACGATGAGCTGCCACGGGTAGGTCTTGCTACCGGCGCGGACGGTGGCTAGGATGACCTCCACCCCATACCGCTTGTGCGCCACAGCGTAGGAGAAGGGGGCCAGCCAGCCGACGTCGATCTTGCCAGCGCCCATCGCCTCCACCACGGCCACGTAGCTGGTGGGGACAGAGACCTCGATCTTATAGCCGGTCTCCTGCTCCAGCATCTCGCCCAACGGCTTGCCGGTGGCCAGGATGCGCTGCGTCTCGCCTGACGGGACGAAGGCCATCGCCAGGGGCCGCGCCGCCGATCCAACGGCCGGGCCGGCCTGGCCACAGGCGGCCAGGGTCCCACCGGCCGTGGCCGCCGCCAGCGCCGCGGCCAGCCCCCCCGTCGCGCGCAGCACGCTCCGGCGCGTGATCTCGTTGCTCCTGCTCACGGTTGTCCTCCTTCCAGGACGGGTTCCTTCCAGGACGTGTTGCTCATTCAGGGCCGGCTCGCGACCGGCCGGCCTGTGGCGCCGCGGGCGCTGGCGGCCGCGCCGCCTGCCGAGCCCCCACGCCCGCTGCCGGCAGCCACTATAGCGGTCAGGCGGCCGGCTTGCTTCCACTCCGCGGCCCGCCGGCACAGCTCGCGCGCCTGCTCCAGCGTGGGGACGGTCACGCCGCCCAGCATCTGGGCCAGCTCCCGCTCCCGGGCCTCGCCGTCCAGCGGGGTGACGGTGGTTACGGTGCGCCCGGCGCGCACCTCTTTGGCGATGTAGTAGTGGCGATCGCCGTAGGCGGCGATCTGGGGCAGGTGGGTCACGCACAGGACCTGGTGGCGGCCGGCCAGGTGCGCCAGGCGCTCGCCGACGATCCGCCCGCTCCGGCCGCCAATGCCGACGTCCACCTCGTCGAAGATGAGGGTCGGGGTGCGATCCGCCTCCGACAGGACCGCCTTGAGCGCCAGCAGGATGCGCGAGAGCTCGCCGCCGGAGGCGGTGCGCGCCACGGGCTTGGCCGGCTCGCCGGGGTTGGGCATGAACCGGAACTCCACCAGGTCGATGCCGGACTCGTCGAACCGGACCCGCTCCCCGCCCACCGGCACGCCGTCGGGGTCCGGCTCGGAATGCAGCGAGACGAAGAAATGCCCGCCCAGGCCCAGGGCGTGCAGCTCGGCCGCGACGGCGGCCGCCAGGCGCTCGGCGGCCAGCGCGCGAGCCGCCGAGAGGGCGGCGGCCGCGTCGCCGATCTCCCGCTCCAGGTCGGTCACCCGCCGCTCCAGCTCGGCGGTGCGGGCTTCACGGTTGACCAGGGCGTCCAGCTGGGCGGCGGCGCGCTCGCCGAAGGCGAGCACTTCCTCGATGGTGTCGCCGTACTTGCGCTGGAGGCTCTTGATCAGGTCCAGGCGCTCCTCGACCTCCGCCAGGCGCTCGGGCGAGAACTCGATCGATCCAGCGTAGGCGCGGAAGGCGCGGGCCAGCTCATCCACCTGGGCTGTGGCTTCGGAGAGCATCGGCTCGTAGCCGGCCATGTCGTGGTCGATGCGGGCTAGCTGGGCCAGGTCGCGCGCCGCCAGGCCGAGCAGGTCGAGCGCTGCAGGAGCGTCGCCTTCGCCCCCGGCCAGGCGCTCGTGGATGGCCGTCGCTAGCTCGGCCAGCCGCACGGCGTTGGCCAGCCGGCTGCGTTCCGCGCTGAGGGTCTGCTCCTCGCCCGGCGTGAGGGCGGCGGCGCGGATCTCTTCCACCTGGAAGGAGAGCAGGTCGATCTGGCGGGCGATCTCCCGCTCATCCTGCTGCATGGCGCGCAGCTCGGCCCGCGCGGCGCGCAGCTCGCGCACCAGGGCAGCCAGGGCCTGGCGCTGCGGCGTCAAGCCGCCGTAGCGATCGAGGAGGTCGCGCTGGGCCTCAGGCCGGAGCAACGAGAGGTGCTCGTGCTGCCCATGGATGTCGACCAGGTAGGCGCCAACCTGGGCCAGCGTGGTCGCCGGCACGGCCCGGCCGTTGATGCGGGCCACGCTCCGGCCACTGCGGCTCAGCTCACGGGCCAGAATGAGCTGGCACGCCGGCTCGCCGTCATCCAGGCCCAGCTCGGCCAGCGCCGCCCGGATCGGACCCGCCACCGGCGCGTCAGGGTCCAATTCGAAGATGGCCTCTACCAGGGCGCGGTCGGTGCCGGTGCGGATAGACTCCACGGTCGTCCGGCCGCCCAGGACGGCGCCGATGGCGTCGATGATGATCGACTTGCCGGCGCCCGTCTCTCCCGTGAGCACGTTCAGGCCGGGCCCGAACGTGATTCGCACGTCTTCGAGCAGGGCGAAGTTGCGGATGGCGAGTTCCTGGAGCATGGCCGGCGGCCAGGTTAGAGGACGGTCCAGCAATAGTTTACTTGGGGGCGGCCGGCGAAGCGCCGGCCAGACCAGATCAATCACGACCAGTGAGCAGTCCCCACTCCTTACTGGAAGAGGGAACTTTCCGCTGGCCGTGAATAGTCTGGGCTAGGGTTTGACCGGCGGTGGGGTATCAGGCGGCAAGGGCGGCAGGATCGGGCCGCGCTGTAGCTTGGCTACCAGCACGGCGTGAAAGTAGTGCCGGTCGCGGATACGGGCGAACCGGCAGCGAAGGGATCCGCCGGTGAAGCTCACGCGGTCGCCGTCCTCGAGCGAGATCGGCAGGTCGCCGTCGATGGCGAGGATCGCTTCGTGCAGGGGCGGGCCGGGCGTGATCGCGACCTGGACGTCGACGCGGGTACTGGCGGTGAGCACCAGAGCGTTCCGAAACGAGACGAAGGGCATCACCGGCACCATCACCAGCGCCTCCATGTCCGGCGGGAGCACGGGGCCATCCGCGGCCAGGTTGGAGGCGGTGGACCCGGTGGGCGTGGCCACCAGCAGGCCGTCGGCGGCGTAGCTGGTCATGTACTGGCCATTGACCCAGGTATGCAGGCGGACGATGCGGTTGATCCGCCCGCGGCCGACCAGGGCCTCATTGACCGCAACGTGCTGGCCGATGAGCTCCCCGTCGCGCCGGTGCTCCACGGCCAGGGTAATGCGCTCCTCGATCCAGTAGTTGCCGGCGAGCAGGGCCGGCAGGCCGGCCTCGAGCTCGTCGGGGGCGAACTCGGCCAGGAACCCCATCTTGCCGAAGTTGACGCCGGCGATGGGCACGCCAAGCGGGGCGGCCAGCCTGGCGCCGCGGATGAGCGTGCCGTCGCCCCCGAAGGACAGCACCAGGTCCGTGCCCGGCAGGTGGCGGAGCACCTCGGGCGCTTCCCAGGACGAGGCGGTCCACACGTCGGCGCCAGCGCGGCAGATGATCTCACGCACGTCCGCCACCAGGGCCATAGTCTCCGGCGTGTGCGGGGCGTCGATGAGCCCGATGCGACGGGGCGCGCGTGCCACAGGGAGAGTCTAGCGGACCTCACCCGAGAACCTGGGACGAGTGGACTCGCCCTCCACGTGCAGGCGAGCTCGTTCGCTAGCCCGGGTTCCTCTTGAGCGGAGCCCTCGCCCTAGCCGTCTCCCAGAGAGACGGGACTCTCTGCTCTCCCAGAGGGAGGGGCCCCTCGCCGGCCGTGAAGAAGCCAAGCTAGCGGGAGCCGGCGCGGCCCGACGGCGTGGGGAGAGCAGGCTCGCCCTCCAGGTGCAGGCGGCGGGTGGTGCCCCGCAGACGCAGCAGGTCTCCCGAGACGCGGGAGAAGGTCTCTGGCGCCAGCACGCCGTACCTGGCGGTAAAGGCCTCCCACGTGTCGGCGACGCCGAGCCGGCCGCTCTCCGCCAGTCGCCGAAGGGTCTCGTTGCGTCCGTCCACGTGCTCATCCGACCGATCGCTGGTGAGGCAGGACAGGACGGGATAGCGTCCATCCGGCTCCGGCGTGCCGCTGACCACCAGCGTGGTGCCGTGGAAGACGGCGCGGCGGGGTGGGAGGCGCAGGATGGGCGGGAAGCCATCGTTGTCCTCCGCCTGCTCCCACGTGGCCTGCAGGATCACCTCACGCCTGGTCTCGTGGCGCCCGTCCCCCAGGTAGTAGCGCCGGCGCACGTCGCGGCGCGGGAAGAGGCGGAAGGGCACGCCCGGTGGGATGCTCAGAAGCGCCCGCTCGCGGTTGGCGAACTGGTAGGCGGCCCAGTCCGACCCCAGCACTTCCTCCAGTTCGACCCCCACCCGATCGCGCGGGGGCTCGGCCTCCAGGTCGCCGGCGCGGCGCACGATGCCCCGGCGCACGAACTCACCGGCCAGGGTAGCGCGGTAGCCGGTCTCGTCCTGCTGGTAGGAGACCGAATCGGAGCGCAGCACTGCCCGCGCGTAGTCGGCGAAGGTGGCCTCAGCCGGAGGGAGATAGTCCAGGGCGCGGAAGAGGATGCGGGCGATGCGCAGCGACGAGATGGCCAGGGCGTGGGGGGGATCGTCTCGGCGCGGTCCGGCCCGCCCGCGTCCCGCTGCGGTCGGCCCGCGGGGACGGACGCGGCGTCCGCGCGGGCGCGCGCCAGGGCATCGTGGAGCCGGACCATCGCCGCCCAGACGGGCCAGTGAGCACCTCCGCCAGCTGGTGCGGCTCGTCGCCCGCCTGGTCGAGGGTGCGCGTGTTGTGGGCGTTGCGGAGCGGCCGTTGGCGAGGTAGCGCGCCCAGCCAAACTTGGCGGCTAGCTGGCTCACCGGCCTGTCGCCCTGGAGGCGGGCACGGTTCTCGCGGATCAGCCAGTCGTGGATGGCGCTGCAAAGCCGCGCCATGACGATGGCGGTGAGATCGGCGATGGCCTCGTGCAGGCCCAGGGTCTGCGGCGTGAGGGCGTCGTAGAGGGCGGGCGCCAGGGCATCAAGGACGGCATGGCCCGTCTCGTGCGCCACGATGTGGCGGGAGAGGGTGGTGTAGACCAGTCGCCCCTCGCGGGCAGGGAAGGTGAAGAACTGCAGGCTCTGGCTGTAGCGGTCATTGAAGGCGTTGGCCCAGACGCCGGCGTAGGGCACGACCAGGAGGTGGGGCGAGCCGAAGGCCCAGCGGATGCGATGGCCCAGTACGTCGGGGCGCTCGGCGAGGCGGAGCGCCTGCAGGACGGTGCCGAAGACGCTCACGGCGATGGCGCCCGGCTGGGTCGTCGGACGTGGCGTAGCGGCGCTGGCGCGGCAGCCAGCGCACCGGCGGCGCCAGCCGGCCGGCGGCGGGATCGCGGTCAATGACGGCGACGCGCGCGCCGACCGGCCCATCCAGGAAAACGGCTCCTCGATCTCGACCGTCTCCGGCTGGAAGCCGTAGCGCGCCGCCGGGAGCGGGTCCTCAACCATGAGGCGCAGGCGGGCGGCGATGGGGCCATGGAGCGATCTGGAGAGGCGCTGGCCTCAGGCCAGGTGGACGACGCCCTGGGCGGCCAGCGCCGCGAGCTCATCCGCGGAGCAGCCGAGCTCGCCCAGGATCTCGGCCGTGTGCTCGCCGAGCAACGGGCCGGCGCGCCGCAGCTGGGGCGGAGTCCTGGACAGGCGAGCGGGCGAGCCCAGGACGCGGACGCGCCCCGCGCGAGGGTGGGGCAGCTCATGAAAGAAGCCCCGCGCCTTCAGGTGCGGATCGTCGAGCACCTGGTCGTACGTTTGCAGCAGGCCGCAGGGCACGCCGGCGTCCTCCAGCAGGCGGTACCAGTGCGCGCCCGGCCTGGTGATGGTCACCTCCTCGATCAGGGCGGCCAGCTCCTTGTAGCGGGCGCGCCGCGCGGCGTTGGTGGCGAAGCGCGGATCGTGCTCGAGGCGCTCCAGCCCCAGGGCGCGGCAGAAGCGGGACCAGGTGGGCGGGCTGGTGGCGCCGATAGTGATATAGCCATCGGCGGTACGGATGGCCTGGTACGGCGCCGAGGCGCGGTGCGCCGAGCCCAGCCGGCCGGGGACCTCGCCGGTTGCCCAGTAGGTGGCGGCCTCCCAGACGGCGAGGGCGACCCCCGCCTCGTAGAGGCTGACGTCGATGAACTGGCCTTCGCCGGTGCGCTCGCGCGCCAGCAGGGCCGCCAGGATGGCGTAGGCCCCGTACAGGGCGGCCGTGAGGTCGCAGATCGGCACCCCGACCTTCACCGGCGGGCCATCTTCCTCGCCGGTAATGCTCATCAGCCCGCTCATGCCCTGCAAGATGAGGTCGAGGCCGGGGCGCGCGCTATAGGGGCCGGTCTGCCCGTAGCCGGAGGCGGAGAGGTAGATCAGGCGCGGGAAGCGCGCGGCCAGCGTTTCATAGCCCAGGCCCAGCTCGCGCATGGTGCCCGGGCGGAAGTTCTCGATGAGCACGTCGGCGGTGCGGACCAGGTCGAGAAAGAGGTCCCGCCCCCGCGGGTGCTTGAGGTTGAGGGCCAGGCTCCGCTTGTTCCGGTTGAGCAGCATGAAGCCGGCCCCCTCGCCGGCCACGAAGGGCGGGTTGGTGCGGCTGTAATCGCCGCCTTGGGGGTTCTCCACCTTGATCACGTCCGCGCCGAGGTCGCCGAGTAGCATGCCGCAGTACGGCCCGGCCATGTAATTGGCCAGCTCCAGCACGCGGACGCCGCTCAGGGGTGGGGGAGCGGCGGGCGATGGCTCGCGGTCGGCAATCTCTCGATCTGCTTCGGGCATGGCCGGATCAACGCGTGGCGGGGTCGGTCAACTATTATGCGTGTTAGGCGTGACGCGCGTCTGAACGGGAGCGCCCAGCGGGCGCAGGCGGCCCCGCGGACAGGGAGAGGGAATAGATCGGCGGCGACGGGAGCGCGCCGGCACAAGCAGGACGCGTTAGGAATAGCCGGAGGAGCACGAAAAGGCATGAGCGACAGCGACGTGGCCCAGGAGCAGCCCGAGCTAATCTACGAGCAGGATGGCCCCATCGCCACGGTGACGTTCAACCGGCCCCAGGCGCGCAACGCGATTACCTGGGCGATGTACGAGGCCCTGTACCAGGCGTGCGAGCGCGTCGATGGCGACGCGGGAGTGCGGGTGCTGCTACTCCGCGGGGCGGGCGAACGCGCCTTCGTCGCCGGCACGGACATCAGCCAGTTTGCGGCCTTTCAGACGGCGCAGGACGCCCTGGACTATGAGGCGCGCATCGACCGCGTGATCGGCCGGCTGGAGGCGGTGAGCAAGCCAACCATCGCCCTCATTCGGGGGTTCGCCGTCGGCGCGGGCGCGAGCATTGCCCTGGCCTGCGACCTGCGCCTGGCCACGCCCAGCGCGCAGTTCGGGGTGCCGGTGGCGCGGACGCTGGGCAACTGTCTCTCCATGGCGTCCTACGCGCGCCTGGTCGACGCGATCGGGCCCGGGCGGACGAAAGAGCTGCTCTTCACGGCGCGGCTGGTAGGGGCGGAGGAAGGGCAGGCCATGGGGCTCTTCAACCAGATCGTGCCGGAGGAGGAGCTGGAGGCCAGGGGGCGGGCGCTGGCGGAGCAGATCGCGGCCAATGCGCCCCTGACGCTCAAGGCGACCAAGGAGGCCATCCGGCGCCTGCAGCAGCACCGGCGGGGAGCCGACGCGCGCGACCTGATCGTGGAGTGCTACACCAGCGAGGACTTCCACGAAGGGGTGCGGGCCTTCCTGGAGAAGCGGCGGCCAGTCTGGACGGGACGCTAGCCCGCCACGGCCCGTCGAGCGCCGTGTCGATGACGGCGAGGGGGCGCGCCGTAGGCCAAGCCGCGTGAAGACGCGGACGGACCGCTCTTCGGTCCGCTGTCATACGACCCCGCGCGGCTGAAGCCGCGCCTCCTGCACAGGGATGCGTCAATCTCGGGTCCTGCGCCAGGCGTGCGGCCATTCCGCCTGGCGAGCCAATGGCCACACGCGACACCGGTGAGCCGCTACGGCCCGTCGACCACGGTGATGGTCCCGGCCATGAACAGGGGGTGGTTGGCGCAGAAGTAGGCGTAGGTCCCCGGCGTGCTGAAGGTGACGGT